>NZ_JAAVNE010000082.1 GCF_012103215.1 Falsiroseomonas selenitidurans | reverse complement strand
TGCCGCAGGCGCGCGCCGATGGCGCGGCCTTCGCCGCAGCGCTGCGCGCGGTGCTGGCGCGCTGCGGCGCGCAGGCGGTGGTGACGCCAGGCTGGCCCTTCGCCGCGCCGCCCGTGGCGGCGACCACGGTCGCGGTGGAAGGCCGCCTGGTGCCGCTGGACCCGCTGCGCAGCCTGTTCATGCGCACGGCCAATGCGGCGGGCGCGCCGGCGCTGGTGCTGCCGGCCGGCATCTACCCGGCCGCAGGCGTGCCCTTCGGCCTGCACCTGCTGGGCGCGGCCGGCACGGATGGCGCGCTGCTGGCGCTTGCGCGGCGGGTTGAGGCCGCCCTGCCCAGGTCGCCGTCGCCGCCGGTGGCGCGTCACCCGTCCGGCAGCACCAACCTGACCTGACCCGCGGCGCGGCGCCTCGGCAGCCTGGCCGGAACGCGCGCGGGATGATCCTGCAGCCCTGGCATTGTTCGCCAGGGGGAAGACTTCCGAACCGATGGCGCGCGGTCCCGTTGTGTCGGCGGCCGGTCAAGAGACCCGACGCGGTCTCAGTGCACCCACGGGTGTCGCGCCGGCGCGCTTGCCGCTGACGACAAGCGAATCCACGAAACCAACGGAGCCTCCAACATGAAGCATCTTCTTTCGACGACCGCCATGGCCGCAGCGCTGATCCTGGGCGGCCACGGCCTGGCCCAGGCGCAGTCCGGCACGACCGCCCCGATGGGCAGCACGATGTCCAGCGGCAGCACCACCATGACCCGCATGAGCGAGGATTCGATCCGCACCGCCCTGGAGGCGCGCGGCTACTCCGACATCGAGGGCCTGGAGCGCGACGGCGACACCTTCAAGGTCAGCGAGGCCCAGCGCTACGGCAAGGATGTCGAGGATCTCGAGATCGACGCCCGCACCGGCCAGGTCCGCAACGAGGATCGGCTGACCGAGGACCAGGCGCGCAGCATGCTGAGCGACCGCGGCTATTCCGATGTCAGCGATGTCAGCCGCGATGGCGACACCATCACCGCCAAGGCCAAGCGCAACGACCGCGAGGTGAACCTGCGCATCGACGCGAACACCGGCGTCGTGACGCAGCAGCAGGCCAGCAACTGAATTGAGCCCTGGCAACAGGCGCGGCGCGACCGCGCCGCGCCGGACCAGCATCCGGCCACGCGGCGCCCGCGCCGCGTGGCTTGACGCGTGACGGAGACAGGACATGGGCGGATTGCTGAAACTCGTGGGCGGCGCGGCCGGGATCATCTTCCTGATCGGCCTGCTTGTGGTGATCGGGCTGCTGGCGCTGATCTTCTGAGGGCGCGTCAGCCCCGCACCACCATCGCCGCCAGGCCACCACCCGGCGGTGCCTGCTGTTCCGCGCCGCCGCTGATGAAGCTGCGCGTGGTGCCGAAGATCGCGCCGACCAGCCCGCTTGCGACGGGGCGCAGATGCTTGTCGGCATCGAACTCGCTTTCGAAGACCGTCGTGCGACGCCCACGCAGCTGTCCGCCCGGGCGGATGCCGACCTTGAGGAACAGCGCCTCCGGCGCGCTGCCGGTGAACAGCCCGTGCGCATCCGGCGCCAGGCCCGCGCGGCGCGCCAGGCGCAGCAGCGCGGGGGCGTCCAGGATATCCGCCAGGGGTTCGCTCTCCAGCCGCAGATCGCCGCCGGCGCCAGGGATATTGGCCAGCAGGATGACCTCGTTGTGTGCCAGCTCGGTGCCGGAGACGGCCATCACCCGGCGGCTGTGCAGCGTGGTATCGCGGCCGATGGCGGCATCCTGCACACGATCCGAATCCACCTCACCCAGGGCGATGCCGGCGCCCAGCGCGGCCACGGCGCGGGCGAAGGCGGTGGAGCCGGCGCGGGCAGCCACGCCTGGCGGCAGCTCCGCCAGGTGCCGGCGCGGCAGCACCGGGCTTTTCACGAAGACCAGCGCCACCTGATCCGCCGTGGCGCCGGCATCGGCCATCGCCGCGCGCACCGCTTCCGCCACCGCCAGCGCATGGGCCCGGCCCCCGCGATCCGCCACCGGAATGGCGGGGGAGGTGGCGACGCCGAGCGCCAGGCGCGCGGGCCCGGCCGGGTCGCGTGGCGCGTCCTCCGTCAGCTCGGCCATCAGGTAGCCGAAGGGCGTGATGACGCCCTCGCAGCCGGTGGAGAACACCATCGTGGTGCGCGCCAGCATCGCCTCGCCTAGCACGTTGCGCACGGCGGCGGTGGCGGCGTTGAGGGCCAGTTCCCGGGAGAAGTCGTTCAGCGTCGCGGTGCCCTCGGTCTTGCCGAGGATGGCGAGGCGGCGGATGCGCCCCGCCTGCAGGGCGGAAAGGCGCTGCGCCAGGGCGCGCGCATCGCCGGGGCCGTCGCAATCATGCGCGGAGAGCAGAAGGGTCATGCGGGTATCCTTGCGCGCGCCGCGCGCAGGGACAAGGTCGCGCGCCGCGCGCAGGGACAAGGCCGCGCGCGCCGGGGTTGCCCGGATGCCGCACGCGACGCACCATCGGCGCGTTCGGAGGATTCATGGCCCAAGACGATCGCTTCCTGATCCTGCGCGAGGGCGAGGCCGAGGGCCTGGTGATGCCGACCGAGGCGCTGGAGGCCATCGAGGCCGCCTGGCGCGACTACGGCACCAGCCGCCAGGTGCTGTCCCGCCCTTCCTCGCAGTCGCTGGCCTGCGGCGACACGGTGTTCAAGGTGAAGGGCGCGGTGCTGCCCGGCGCCGGGCTCGCCGGCTTCCGCCTGGTGGCCGACAACCGCGATGCGGAGGGCGAGACGACGCGGGACTGGTTCTGGCTGGCGGAAGCCGCCGGCGGCCGACCGGTGGCGCTGGTCGAGGCGTTCTGGCTGCATTGCCTGCGCACGGCCGCGACCGGCGCGCTGGCGGCGCGGATGCTGGCGCCGCCCGGCCTGCGCCGCGCCGCGCTGGTCGGCGCCGGGCGGATCGGCGCGCATCTGCTGCCGGCGCTGGCCGCGGCGATGCCGGGGCTGGAGGTGGTCTCCGTCGCTTCCCGCCGCATCGAGGCGGTGGAGGCGTTCTGCCGCCGCGCCCAGCCCGGCCTGCCCTTCGCGTTGCGCCCGGCCGGCAGCGCGGCGGAGGCCTGCCTGGGTGCGGAGCTTGTGCTGACCATCACCAACGCCACCGCGCCCGTGCTGCACGCCGCGCATCTGGCGCCGGGGGCCACGGTGATCGGGTTGGGCGATACCGAGATTGCTGCCGACGTGCTGGGGTGGGCGGACCGCTTCGTGGTGGACGATCTGTCCTTCGCGCTGCAGACCGGCAGCGTTGCCGGATGGGTGGCCTCCGGCGCGGTGACGGCGGCGCAGGTGGCGGCGCGGCTCGATGCCGATATCGGCGAATTGGCCGCCGGCCTGAAGCCCGGCCGTCGTGCGCCCGGGGACGCGGTGCTGGCCGTGGTGCAGGGCATGGCGGTGGGCGACCTTGCCACCGTCGCGCTCGCCTGGCGCAAGGCGCGCGAAGCGGGGCTTGGGGCGCGCGTGGACCTGGCCCGGGCCTAGAGACCCTGCACCAGCGAGGGGTGCGGCGTCAGGTCGCCGCGCTCGATGCGCAGCATGATGTCGTGCACCCGCGCATGCAGGCCGGCATCCACGCCGACCTCCGCGCCACGCCGCGCGACGAGGCCGCTGATCGCCTCCGTCTCCGTGCGCCGGCCCTTGCGCACATCCTGGCCCATGGAGGGCCGCTGGTCGGCGCTGCGGGAATTGTTGTGCGCCAGGATCTGCCGGGTGATCGCCGCCATCGCCTCCGGCTCCGATTCCGCCCGTGCCAGCAGGTCGATATCCAGCCCACTGATGGATTCCAGCGAAAGCCCCAGCGCGCGGCCGACGCGCACGCATTGGCTGCCGAGCCGGATGCTGAGCGAGCGCGCGGCCTCATCCGCGTCACGCGCCGGGCCGGCCAGGCCGGTCATGGCGGAGACCGGGTTGCGCATGGCGTTGATGGTCAGCTTGGACCAGCGCTCGCCCCAGATGTTGGTGGTGACGCGCGCACTGTCGGCGGCTTCCAGCAGGGCGGCGATGGCGGTGGCGCGCGGCGTGACGCGGCCATGCACCTCACCCACCCGCATGCCGATGGCGGTCGCCGTGCCGCGGCGGGAATTGCGCTGCACAAGGGCCGGGCCCAGCAGCTCCGCCGCCAGCAGCCCGATCGCGCAGCCGATGACGCGGCCCCAGCCGGCGACGGCCGCGATCGCATCCTCGTTGATGCCGTTCTGCAGCGAGACGATGGGCGCCTGCGGGGCCAGCAGCGGCAGCATCATCGCCGTCGCCCAGGGGGTGTCGTAGGACTTCACCGCCAGGAAGCCGATGTCGAAGGCAGGTTCGCGCAGCAGGGTCGCCAGGTCGCTGAGGTGCAGGGCGCGCACCGGCGTGGTGTGGCAATCCTCCGGCTCCATGGCGCGGATGGTCAGGCCCTCCGCGCGCATCGCCGCCACATGCTCCGGCCAGGGATCGACCAGCGTCACATCCTGCCCGGCACGGGTCAGCTTCGCGCCGAAATAGCCGCCAACGGCGCCGGCGCCGAGGATCAGGATGCGGGGGGGCATGCGGGTTGGTTCCTTCGGCGGGCTCTGGCAGACGTTCAGCCGCAGCGGACGGACATGCCGCCATCCACCACCAGCTCCGTCCCGGTGATGAAGCGGGCTTCTTCGGAAGCCAGGAACAGCACGGCATTCGCCGTGTCCCGACCATCCCCGGCGAAGCCCAGCGGAATGCGCGCCAGGCGCTGCGCGAGCAGTGCCTGCACGTCGCCGCCGGCGCGCTGGCCGGCCAGCCGCACCTCCACCATCGGCGTGTGCATCTGCCCCGGCACCACCGTGTTCACCCGGATGCCCTGAGCCGCGTACTGGATGGCGACGACGCGCGAGAGCTGGATGACGCCGGCCTTGGACGCCGCATAGGCCACCTGCGCCGCGCCGGTCCAGCGGATGCCGGAGGTGGAGGCAAGGTTGACGATGGCGCCGCCGCCGCCCTGCTGCATCACCGGGATCACATGCTTGCAGGTCAGGAACACGCTTTTCAGGTTGGTGTCGATCTGCGTGTCCCAGACCTCCTCCGCCATCTCCACCGGCCCGCCGGCGGCGGAACCGCCGACATTGTTCACCAGCACATCGATGCGGCCATGCCGCGCGGCGATGTCGGCCACCAGCGCGGCGACCGCCTGGCTGTCCGTGACATTGCCCTGCCGGGCCTCGAACCGGCCACCGGCCTCGGCGATGCGCTCGGCGGTCTCGGCCATGGACTCCGGGTTGCGGTCGAGGCCGATCACGGTCGCGCCTTCGCGCGCGAACCCCACGGCGATGGCGCGGCCATTGCCCCAGCCGGGGCCGACGGAGCCGGCGCCGGTGACCAGCACGACACGCCCGGCGAAACGAGAGGACATGGGGGATCTCCTTCCGCGCGGCGTTACCGCGCCTCTCCACCCTGTGCAAGGCACTTCCATCGGATGGAATGTGCGGGTAGCCTCCCGCCCTGTGAGGAAACCGGGCACAACATCGCCGCGCCCAACCGCGACGGCCACGGAGCCGCCGGCCATGGAGAAGACGGGCCAGGAGGAGGGCCATGTCCGCGCCGTGGACCGCGCCCTGGTGCTGCTGGCCGCCTTTCGGGAGGAGGACGGGCCGCTGCCGCTGGGCGAGCTGGCGCGGCGCAGCGGCCTGCACCTGACCACCGCCCTGCGCCTGCTGGGCACGCTGGAAAGCCACGGCTTCGTGCAGCGCCTGCCCCCCGGCGGCTATGTGCTGGGCGCCACGCTGCTGCTGCTGGGCGAACGCTTCCGCCGCACCCTGCGCCTCGATGACCATGTGCGCCCGGCGCTGGAACGGCTGCGCGTGGAAAGCCAGGAAAGCGCCGCCTTCTTCGTGCGGGAGGAGGCGCAGCGCCGCTGCCTCTTCCGGCTGGACAGCCCGCAGCGCGTGCGCGACCACGCGCGGGTCGGGGAGGCGCAGCCGCTCGGCATCGGCGCGCATGGCCGCGCCCTGCTGGCGCTGGACCCGCCGCCGGCGGAACGCCCGCGCCTGCCCATCATCAGCCGCGGCGAACGCCTGGCCGATGTCGCCGCCATCGCCGCCCCGGTGCTGGGGGCGGGCGGCCTGCTGGCAGGCTCGATCGGCATCACCATGCCGCTGTACCGCTTCGGGCCCGAGTCGGAGCGGCTGTGCACCGCCCTGGTGATGCGGGAGGCACTTTCCGTCACCGCGGCGCTGGGCGGCGACCCCACGCCCATCGCGGCCCTGGCCTGAGGAGCAACACATGGCGCGACTGACCCTGCCCGAGGAAGCCGACCGCACGCCGGACCAGCAGGCGGTCTGCGCGGAGGCTGTCTCCGGCCTGCGCGGCCGCGTGCCGGCGCCGATGATCGCCTGGGTGCGCAACCCGGAACTGGCGCGCCGCGCGCAGAAGCTGGGCGAGCTGCTGCGCTACCAGACGACGCTGGAGCCGAAGCTGAGCGAGCTGGCCATCCTGGTCACCGCGCGGCACTGGACCTCGCATTACGAATGGACGGTGCACAAGCGGGAAGGGCTGAAGGCCGGCATGGACCCGGCCGTGGTGCAGGCGATCGCGGCGCGGCAGGAGCCGGTGCTGGCCGATGCGCGCGAACGGGCGGTGTACGACGTGGCGCGCACCCTCGTCGGCACCGCGCGCCTGCCGCAGGCGCTGCACGACCACGGCACGGCGGTGCTGGGCGAGCGCGGGATGGTCGAGCTGGTGGCGCTGCTGGGCTACTACAGCATGGTCGCGCTGACGCTGAACGCCTTCGAGATCGGCCTGCCGGACGCCCATGCGCCCGAACTGGAAGAGCCCGAACGGGAGGAAGCGCCATGAATGCGCCGACACAGCACCACTACCTGCCGGTGCGGGAGGACTGGCTGGCATCGCGCCAGGAGGAGATCCTGGACCCCGGCCAGCTGATCATCGACCCGCACCACCATCTGTGGGACCGGCCCGGCTGGCGCTACATGCTGGACGAGATGCTGGCCGATATCCGCACCGGCCACGATGTGCGCGCCACCGTCTTCATCCAGGCCCGCGCCATGCACCGCGCGGCGGGGCCGGAGGCGATGCGCCCGGTGGGGGAGACGGAATTCGCCAACGGCATCGCCGCCATGTGCGCCAGCGGCGGCTATGGCGATGTCCAGCTCTGTGCCGGCATCGTCGGCTTCGCCGATCTGCGGCTGGGCGATGCGGTGCGCCCGGTGCTGGAGGCGCATCTGCGCGCCGGCGGCGACCGCTTCCGCGGCATCCGCCACATCGCGACCTGGGACCCGGAGCCGGCGCTGCTGAACCCGGCCTACCAGCCGGCGGAAGACATGCTGGACAGCGCGGCCTTCCGCCAGGGCTTCGCGCATCTCGGCGCGCTCGGCCTCAGCTACGATGCCTGGCTGTATTTCCACCAGATTCCGCGCCTGACGGCCCTGGCGCGCGCCTTCCCGGCCACGCCCATCGTGCTGGACCATTGCGGCGGCATCCTCGGCATCGGGCGCTTCGCGGGAAGGCGCGACGAGGTCTTCCCCGAATGGCAGCGGGTGATGCGCGACCTCGCCACCTGTCCGAACGTGATGGTGAAGCTCGGCGGGCTTGGCATGCGGCTGCCCGGCTTCGGGCTGGAGATGGGCGAGACCGCGCCTTCCTCCGAACAGCTTGCCGAGGCCTGGCGCCCCTGGATGGAAGCCTGCATCGCGATCTTCGGCCCCGACCGCTGCATGTTCGAGAGCAACTTCCCCGTCGACAAGGGCGGCTTCGGCTACGCCGCCGGCTGGAACGCCTTCAAGCGCCTGGCCGCCGGGGCCTCGGCCGAGGCGAAGGCGGATCTGTTCTGGCGCAGCGCCAGCCGCTTCTACCGCCTGCCCGGCTTTGCCTGAACCAAGCCTGCACCCAAGCCTGCACAAGGAGGAAACCATGATCCGTCGTCTTGCCCTGGGGGCGCTGCTCGGCGCGCTTGTCGCCCTGCCCGCCATGGCCCAGTCCAACTGGCCGAACCGCCCCATCCGCCTGATCGTGCCCTTCGGCGCCGGCGGGCCCAGCGACATCGTCGCCCGCATCATCGCGCCGAAGATCGCCGCCACGCTCGGCCAGCCCGTGGTGGTGGACAACCGCGCCGGCGCCGGCGGTGTCACCGGCGTCGATGTCCTCGCGCGGTCGGAGCCGGATGGCTACACCTACGGCATGGGCAGCGCCGGCGGCCTGGCGATCTCGCCCAACCTCGACCGCGGCACGCCCTACAACCCGCTGACCGACCTGGCGCCGATCACCCTGGCGGTGCTGGTGCCGGAACCCCTCGTGGTGCCGGCGGCGACCAACTTCCGCACCATGCAGGACCTGCTGACGGCGGCCCGCGCCCGGCCCGGCGCGCTGAATTTCGGCTCCACCGGCTCCGGCAGCATGCCGCATCTGGCGGCGGAGCAGCTGCGCGCGGCCAGCGGCATCGACATCGTCCACATCTCCTACCGCTCCGGCGGCGCACTGGCGACGGCGATCCTGACGAACGAGGTGCAGCTGGGCTTCGCCGACCTGCCGGTGCTGCTGCAGCACATCCGCGCCGGCTCGATGAACGCGCTGGCGGTCGGCACGCCCGAGCGCCTGTCCTGGCTGCCGGAGGTGCCGACGATGAAGGAGGTCGGCATGCCGACGGTCGATGCCAGCAACTGGCACGGCATCGTCGCGCCGGTGCGGGTGCCGGAGCCGATCCTGGCCGCGCTGCACCGCGCGACGGCGGGCGCGCTGCGTGACCCGGAAGTGGTGCGGCTGCTGAGCGCGCAAGGTGCGATCCCCGGCGGCAACAGCCGCGAGGAATTCGGCGCCTTCCTGCGGCGCGAGAACCAGAAGTGGGGCGAGGTGATCCGCGCCAACAACATCCGCGCGGACTGACGCTTCTTGGCCTTGCCCTCAGGCGCCGGGCGCGGCCTTTGGCCGCTCGGCCCTGCGGGCCGCAGGCACAAGGATCGTCTCGCCCGGCCGGGCTGGAGCCGTTTCACCGCAAGCGAAGACGGTGAAACGGCTCCAGCTTATTGTTCCGGCGCATTTTCCGAGTCGCCTTGCGAAGCCGCAAGGCTTGAAGATCCTCTAAGCGGCCGGGCGGCGCCGCAGCAGGTAGCGCTGCGTGCCCTCCATCACCCGCACGCCGCGCTGGTTGTGCACGGTGCTTTCCATCCCCAGCACGCCGGTGCTGCGCTGGCCATCCAGCCTTGCCACGCGCAGCGAGGGATACAGCGTGTCGCCAACGAAGACGGGGGCGAGGAAGCGGCTGGACTGGTCGAGGAAGGCCTTCAGGCTGTCCTCCACCAGGAAGGGGAACAGCCCGGCACCCGCCGCCGTCTGGATCGCCACCTGGAAGCCATGCGCCAGCATCTGCGGCAGGCCGCGGGCGCGGCAGAATTCGACGTCGTAGTGGATCGGGTGGTTGTCGCCGGAGGCCGCCTGGAAGGCGAGGAAGATCGCCTCCGTCATCGTCCGGCTGGGCAGGTTGAACACCTCCCCCAGCGTGAAATCCTCGAACCAGCGCTGCGGCGCCAGGCGGTGCGCCGCCGGGTCGAAGCTCATGCCAGGTAGCCCATGCGGCGGTCACGCGCCGCCAGCGCCGGGTCGCGCTCCCCCGGCGCACCGAAGCCGCCGCCGCCGGAGGTTGAAAGCCGCACGATATCGCCCTGCACCAGCGGGACGTTGTCCGATTTCGGCGGGATCGGCGTGGCCTTGCCGTCGCGCAGCAATTCCAGCCTTCCGGTGCTGGCGGGCAGTCCGCCGGCCAGGCCGTAGGGCTGGCTGAAGAAGCGGTCCATGTTCGCGGTGAAGAAGCAGCGCGCGGAATCGATGCGCCATTCGCGCACCAGCCCCAGCCCGCCACGCCAGGTGCCGTCGCCGCCCGTGCCCGGCAGCAGCGCGTAGCGCATGATGGTCAGCGGCATCTGCGCCTCGATCATCTCCACCGGGATGTTGCTGTTGTTGTGCATGCCGCTGGCATAGGCGCTGACGCCATCCTTGTGCGGCGTGGCGCCCGAGCCGCCGATCTCGATCTCCACCAGCACGTCGCGCCGCGCATCCGCGCGGACCGTCTGGAAGGTGGTGACGTAGGAACAGCCGTAATAGGCGGCGGGGATGCGTTCCGGCACCGCCTGGTGCAGCGCGCCATACATCGCATTCAGCAGCCGGTGCGTCACCGCGACGCGGTGCGCGACGGGCGCCGGGGCGCGCGCATTCACCACCAGCCCTTCCGGCGCCACCACGGTGATGGGCCGGTAGCAGCCGGCATTCATCGCCAGGCCGCCGCCGCGGCCGCCGCCCAGCGCCGCGCTCATCAGCGCGAACATCACCGCGGCGTTGCTGCTGGCGAGCGTCGCATTCGTCGGCCCCTGCACCTGCGGCGAGCAGCCGGAGAGGTCCACCAGCGCCGTGTCGCCGGCGATGGTCAGGCGCACATGCAGCCGGATCTCGCGGCCCAGGTCGATGCCGTCATCGTCCAGCCGGTCGGTGAAGTCGTAGGTGCCGTCCGGCATCTCGGCCAGCGCGGCGCGCATCGCCGCCTCGCTCATGTCGAGGATGCGGCGCCCGGCCTCCAGCATCGCCGCCGCGCCGAAGCGCAGCGCCAGCCGCGCCAGCGCCTGGCGGCCCACCTCCAGCGAGGCGATCTGGCTCTGCAGATCGCCCAGGAGCAGGTCCGGCTTGCGGATGTTCTGCCGGATGATCGCCCACACCGCCTCGTTGCGCACGCCTTTCTCGATGAGCTTCACCGGCGGGATGCGCAGGCCTTCCTGGAAGATCTCGGTGGCCTTGGAGGGATAGCTGCCCGCCACCAGCCCGCCGACATCGATGTGGTGGCACAGCGTGCCGACATAGGCGATGCGCGCGCCTTCGTGGAACACAGGGCGGAAGGCGATGATGTCCGGCAGGTGCTGGCCGCCGCAATAGGGGTCGTTGGTGATGACGACGTCGTCCGGCCCCCAATCCTCCGCCCGCACATGGTCGGACAGCAGCGTGCGCAGCGCCGCGCTCATGCTGTTCAGATGGCCGGGGATGCGCGCGGATTGCGCCAGGTTCCAGCCTTCCGCGTCGAACACGGCGGTGGAGTAGTCCAGCAACTCGCGCACGATGGTGCTGCGGCTGGTGCGCCAGACGGTGACGTCCATCTCCGCCGCCGCCGCGGTCAGCGCGTTGCGGATCACCTCGATGTCGATCGGACCCAGTTTCGTCTCGGGCGTGGTCATGCCGCCGCATCCTTCCGCGCGATGATGGCGCCTGCCGCGCCCAGCCGTGCCGTCCAGCCCTGCGGCAGCACATGGGTGGCGAAGGCTTCCTCGATGATCGCGGGGCCGTGCAGCACATCCGCCGCGCCCAGCGCCTCCCGGTCCCAGACGCCGGCTTCCACCCAGGCGCCGCCGGCGAAGATCTTCCGGGCGCCCTTGCGCGCGGGACGATCCGCCTTCGCAGGCGATGCGGGGGCCGGGCGGGGCAGGCGGCCCGTGGCGGTGACGCGCAGCGTGACGATCTCCACCGCCTCCTCCTCCGCCGCGTAGGAGAAGCGCTGGCGGTGCGTGGCGTGGAAGCGCGCGGCGAGGTACGCCAGCGCGGTCGCATCGGGGGCCAGCACGTCGCCCCAGGGCACCAGCAGCTCGAAGGCCTGGCCGTGGTAGCGCATGTCGGCGGCGACGCTCAGCGCGCGATCCGCCTCCGCCACGCCGTCCCGCGCCAGCCGTGCCGCGGCCTCCGCGCGCAGTTCCGCGATCAGTGCGGCGAGGCCGGGCAGCGCCGCCTCGTCCAGCGTGAACAGGCGCGACCGCGCGATGTCCTGCACCAGGTCGGAGAACAGGATGCCGTAGGCGGAAAGCGTGCCAGGCTCCCGCGGCAGGATCACCTGCTCCATGCCCATCTCCTCGGCGACGGCCACGGCATGCAGGCCGCCGGCGCCGCCGAAGGACAGCAGCGCGAAGTCGCGCGGGTGCAGCCCCTTCTCGAACAGCGAGAGCCGCACGGCAGCAGCCAGCGCGGCATTGGTCAGTGCCAGCATGCCCTCCGCCGCCGCGGCGCCGTCCAGGCCCAGCCGGGCGCCCAACGCCGCCAGCGCGGCATGTGCCGCGCCCATGTCCAACTGCATGGCACCGCCCAGGAAGAAGTCGGGGTCGAGCCGGCCGAGGGCGAGGTTCGCATCCGTCACCGTGGGTTCCGTCCCGCCACGGCCATAGGCGACGGGGCCGGGCCTGGCGCCGGCGCTGCGCGGGCCGACCACCAGCCGCCCGCCGGCCTCCACCGCGGCGATGGAGCCGCCGCCGGCGCCGATCGTGCGCATCTCCACCATCGGCAGGCGCACCGGCAGGCCATCCACCTCGCCCTGCGTCACCAGCGCCACGCGGCCCTCCTGCACCACGGAGACGTCGTAGCTGGTGCCGCCCATGTCCACCGCGACCAGGTTCGGCTGCGCCAGTTCACCGGCGAGGCGCGACGCCGCCAGCGCCCCGCCGGAGGGGCCGGACAGCAGCAGCCGCGCCGGCTGTTCCGCCGCCGTCTCCAGGCTGCACACGCCGCCATTGGACTGCACCAGGAAGATGCGCGGCGCGAAGCCATCCCGGCCGAGCCGCGCCGCCAGCCGCCGCAGATAGTCCCGCACCACCGGCACCAGCAGCGCGTTCAGCACGGTGGTGCTGCTGCGCTCATACTCGCGGATTTCCGGCGAGATGTCGGAGGAGAGCGAGACCGGCAGGCCGGGATGCGCCGCCAGGATCGCCGCGCGCAGCGCGCGTTCATGCGCCGGGTTGGCGTAGGCATGCAGCAGGCTGATGGCAATGGCCTCGGGCTGCAGCGCATCCAGCCGCTGCAGCAGCGTGCCGAGGTCGAGCGGCACCTCCACGCTGCCATCGGCGCGCAGCCTTTCGCGCACGCCCAGGCGGCGGTCACGCGGGATCAGGCAGGGGAAGGGGTCCGGCGCCAGGCCGTAGACGTCGCGCCGCACATGGCGCGTGATCTCCAGCACATCCTCGAAGCCCTGCGTCGTCACCAGCGCGCCGCGCGCCAGCCGGCGTTCCAGCACGGCGTTGGTGGCGATGGTGGTGCCGTGCAGCAGCAGGCCGACATCGGACAGCGCGAAGCCGAAGCGCTCGGCGGCCTCCCGCACACCGGTCAGCAGCCCGTCCGAGGGATCCTCCGGCGTCGTCGGCGTCTTCCAGGCGCGCACCTCGCCGTGGCGCGCATCCAGCACCTGCAGGTCAGTGAAGGTGCCGCCGATATCGACCGCAATTCGAACGGGTCGCGGCGGGTCCTGTTGCGGCATGCGGGGCGGCCTGTCCTGTCAGCTTCGCGAAGCATAGGCAGGCGGCGCGCGTGGCGCCAAGCCGGGTTCAGCGTTCGGCGGCGCCGGCCGGCAGCCACAACTCCAGCAGGCCGCGCTCGGGCGGCGGCGTGTAGTGGGTGAAGTCCTGCACGCGCCAGGGCGGGCCGAGCGCCATGGCCAGGCGCTGCGCGGCGTCGGCATCCCCGGCATGGAAGAATCGCAGCAGCGCATCGCGCGGCGTGGCGCGCACGCGCACGGTCTGCGCCGCGGCGCCCGTCGCCTGGCGCATCACCGCCCCACGCAGCGCCTCGGCCCTCGCCTCATCGGCCGGCCGGTGATGGATCACGATGCGCAGGGCGGCGGCCGGCGGCGCCTCCGGCACCGCCAGGCTGGCGGGCAGCGCGGGCGCTGCGGGCGGCGGTGGCGGCAGCCCGACGATGGCCTGCCGCGCCGCCGGCCGCGC
>NZ_JAAVNE010000080.1 GCF_012103215.1 Falsiroseomonas selenitidurans | reverse complement strand
CCGCCGGGGCCACCGGAAGCGGGCGGCGCGGCGATGGCGGCGGCGGGGCGGGCGGCAGCGGAGGGCGCCGCGGCCGCCGGGGCGGTGCCGGCGCGGCCACGGGCCGAAAGCAGGTAGAAGGCGATCTCGTTCCGCCCCTGGTCCACCGCCGCATCGAGCGGCGACAGGCCGAGCGCGTTGCGCGCCTCGATATTCGCCCCGCGCGCCACAGCGTCCCGTGCCGCGGCCAGGTCGCCGCGGGCAATGGCGTCGAACAGCGCGGCATTGGGCGACAGGTTGCGGGTCGGGTCGCCGGGAATGGGCGCCGGCGTCTGCCGCGCCGCCAGCCCTGGCAGGGCCGGCGCCGCACGGCTCGGCGTGCGCGCCTGCTCGGCCGGGCGGATGATGCCCTGGGCCTGGGCGGGTGCAGCGGCGAGGACCAGCAGGGGCGCGGCCAGCGCGACGGTCAGAAGGGGCAATACGGGGAAGTTGCGCATGCCATGGACCCTAGGCATTTTCGGGGGCGCGAGGAAGGCCGCCTCACCCGGATTTGCCGTCAGCAGCCTTCCCCGCGCCGGCTGAAGCCTTCCACCCGTCCGTCGCGCAGCGCGAAGGTGATCGCGCAGGTCACCTGCACCAGCCCGCCGGGCTGCGGCCAGCCGCCGAAGGCCGGCCCCCAGGGGCCATAGGCGGGCGCGTGGTAGGGGCCGGGATAGGACGCCACGGGCACCGTGCGGCGATCCTCGAATTGCAGGAAGCGGCGGCCATCGGCTTCATGCACCCGCAGCGGCACCCCCATCCGGGCCACCAGCTCGGACTCGCTTTCCCCGATATGGGTCGAAAGCCGCTGGTCGAGTGTCGGGCCCTGGGCACAGGCGCCGAGGACCGCCAGCAGGGGGAACAACCGGATCGCACGCATCATGCCGGGCAGATGGGGTGCGCCGGCCCGCCGGTCCAGCAGCGCGCAGCACCAAATTGCGAAACATTCGCAACTTCCCGTCAGCGCCCCTCCCGCCGCCAGGCGAGCAACGCCAGGCCCAGCACCAGGGGCAGCGCCAGCCAGGGCGGCAGCAGCGGCAGGGCGGTGATGCCGGTGACGGTATGGTCGCCGTTGCGGCGCAGGCCGATCCAGCCCGGCCCGGCCGCATCCCGGCCCGGGGCGGTGCGGCGCAGCTCCGGCACCTCCGGCGCCGCCGCCTCGCCCAGCCAGCGCAGCCCGCCGCCGCTGGCCAGCACCAGCGGGCGCAGCGGCGCGGCATCGGCACGCAGGTCCGCCACCTCCATGGGGTTCGTGGCCTCGGCGGCGGCGAAGGTGGTGCGGGTGCCGTCGGTCGCCTGCCAGACGCCGGGCAGCAGCGCCGTGCGCTCCGCCACCGCCCGCCCGGCGCCACGCGCCTCCGCCTGATGGCGGCTGGTCGTGCCGTCCGGCGCCGTCACCGTGATCTCCGGCGGCGGCCCGGGTTCCAGGGAGCGGCGGGTGATGGTCAGGTGGCCGTGCTCGATCCGGGCGGAGAGGTCCTCCTCCTCCAGCTCCGGCTCCTTCATCGTCCAATGGGCGATGCGGCGCAGCAATTCCTGCTGCGGGCCGCCGCCATCATGGCCGCGCGACCAGAGCCAGATGTGGTCGGACAGCACCAGCGCCACGCGCCCTTCCCCCACCCGGTCCAGCACCATCAGCGGCCCGCCGCCCGGCCCCTGCATCACCGTGCTGCCCGCCCGCGCATCGGCGCGCAGCGCCCGATACCACCGGCCCCAGCTGGCATCGGCCAGATTGGCGCCTTCGGCGGTGAAGCTGTTGGCCCCCGGCAGGTTCTCCGTCACCGGATGCCGGGCGCCGAGTTGCGTCACGAAGGGCCGGAAGGGCTGTTCCAGCAGCGCCGCCTGCGCCGCGCCCGGCCCGCTGGGCGGCCTCGCCGGCAGGATCTGGCCGAGCGGCGTGGCCGCCAGGCTGGTCGGCCCGGCGAATTCCGGCCCCACCGCCAGCAGCAGCGCCCCGCCGCCGCGGACGTAGTCGGCGATGTTGCGCAGATACACGGGTGGCAGCAGGCCGCGATTGCCGAAGCGGTCGAAGACGATCAGGTCGAATTCGCGCAGCTTCACCTGGAACAGCTCGCGCACCGGGAAGGCGATCAGCGCCAGCTCGTGCAGCGGGGTCAGATCGTCCTTCTCCGGCGGGCGGAGAATGGTGAAATGCACCAGATCCACATTCGGGTCGGCCTTCAGCAGCCGCCGCCAGGTGCGCTGCCCGGCATGCGGTTCGCCGGACACGAGCAGCACGCGCAGCCGGTCGCGCACGCCGTTGATGGCGATGACGGTGCGGTTGTTGCGGTCACTGACCTCGCCCCCCCCTGGGCCGGCGCGGGTTTCCGCCGTCAGCTCCACCACCGTCTGGCCGCCGCGCTCGATCGGCACCGCAAGGCGATGCTCGCGGCCCACCGGCACGGATTCGACGCGCGGCGGCTGGCCGTCGCGACGGATGGTGAGCCGGGCGGCACCGTCGCTCTCCGCCGCGCCCAGATCCTCCACCACCACGCGCAGCTCCACCGGGCGGCCGACGATGCCGAAGCCCGGCGCCTCGATCACCCGGATGCGGCGGTCCACCTCCCCGGGCCGGCCGGGCAGCAGCAGGTGGAAGGGGGCATCGAGCGCCGCGGCTTCCGGCACGTCGTGCACCTGGCCATCGGTCAGCGCCATCACCCCGGCCAGCCGGGCACGCGGGATGTCGGCCAAAGCGCGCTCCATGGCCGAATGCAGCCGCGTGCCCTGGTTGCCGCCCTCCGGCACCTCCACCGTGCGCAGTTCCAGGTCCGGCAGGCGGCGGGCCCGGGCCTCGATGGCGTCGCGCGCCGCGGTAATCTGGCCGGGGCGGGCGCCGAGCCCGGCGCTGTCGCTGCGGTCCACCAGCAGCAGGGCGATGTCCGGCCGGGTCTGCCGCGTCTCCTCCACCAGCCGGGGATTGGCCAGCGCCAGCAGCAGCGCGGCGAAGGCCAGCGCGCGCAGCCAGGCACCGCGGGCCGGGGCGAAGCGGCGGGCGCCATCCGCCCCCGCCTCCCGCCGCGCCAGCGCCGGCAGCAGCGCCAGCAGCGCCAGCAGCGCCAGCCCGGCCAGCAGCCAAAGCGGGATGACGGGCGCGAAGTCGATACCGGCGAGGGCCTGATTCATCCGCTAATTCCCGAGCCTTTCCAGGATGGCCGGCACATGCACCTGGTCGCCCTTGTAGTTGCCGGTCAGCGCGTACATCACGAGGTTGGTGCCGAAGCGGTAGGCCAGGGTGCGCTGCCGCGCGCCGCCGGGGATGGCGGCGTAGGGGTTGTTGCCGCGGGCATCGATGGCCCAGGCGCCGGCCCAGTCATGCCCGCCGATGATCACCGGGCTGACGCTGTCATTCGCCCGGTCCTGGTCGCGCGCCACCCACACCGTGCCGCCGGTGAAGCGGCCGGGCAGGTCCGGCAGCAGGTAGAAGGCACGCCGCAGCACGTGGTCTTCCGCCACCGGGGCCAGCGGCGGCACCACCAGGTCGCGCGTCAGCCGCCGCAGCGCCGCGCGGGCGCCGGGCGAGAATCCCTCGCCGGAGCCCTCGTCCCGCGTGTCGAACAGGATGATGCCGCCATGGCGCATGAAGCCGTTCAGCGCCGCGACGGCGGTCGCATCGGGCTGTGCCGCCTCGCCCAGTACCGGCCAGTACAGCAGCGGGAAGAAGGACAGGTCGTCGCGCCCCGGCACCACGGAGGCCGGCTCCGCCAGCGCCGCCGCGGTGCGGCGGTTGACGAAGTCGGACAGCCCGACCAGCCCGGCGCGGCTGATCTCGTCCAGCTGCGCATCGCCCGTCGCCACATAGGCCAGGCGCGTGGCCAGCGCCGGGCTGTTGCTGGCCTCCTGCGCCAAGGCGGGGGCGGCGGCGGGCGCGGCACCGAGCAGGCCGGCCAGCAGCAGCGCCGCCAGGCGCGGCCGCGCCAGCACCCCGCGCAGGCCGAGCGAGACCAGCAGATCCGCCACCAGCAGCAGCAGCGCGGCCGCCAGCAGCCAGGGGCCGAGGTCGCGTTCCGCCGGCACGCCGCCGATCGCCCGCACCGCGGTGCCCGGCGGCAGCGCTCCCGCCGGGCGCAGCGCCGCCACCGTGCTGCCCAGGTTCAGGGCGCGGCGATGCCCGGCCTCGCCCTGGCCGGTGCCGTACCAGCCCGGCGGATGCTGCGGCGAAGGCACTTCCTGCTCCACGCGCGCCGCCGCCAGGGGCTGCGCGGCGGGTGGCGGCGGGCCGAGTTGGCCGAAGCCGTCCAGCGTTTCCAGCGGCGGCAGCAGCGCCTCCCCCTCCGCGCCGGACACCCCGGCTGACAGCGCCACCAGCCGGCGCAGCATGTCCACGAACAGGCCGGACAGCGGCAGGGAGGACCATTCGGCATTCGCCGTCACATGGAACATCACGATCCGCCCGGCGCCACGATTGTCCCAGGTGACCAGCGGCGTGCCATCGGCCAGCCGCGCCCAGGTGTGGCCGGACAGGCGGGCGGAGGGTTCGGCCAGCACCTGGCGCTCCACCGTCACCTCCGGCGGCGGCACCAGCCCCTGGAAGGGCGAGCCCTCCGGGAAGGGCGCCAGCGCCTGCGGCCGTTCCCAGGACAGCGCGCCGCCCAGCTGGCGTTCCCCGGCGCGCAGCGGCACCGGCAGCAGCCCGTCCGGATTTTCCGCCAGCCGCGGCCCGGCGAAGCGCACCAGCGTGCCGCCGGCCTCGATCCAGGCGGCCAGCCGGTCGCGCTCCGGCCCCGGCTCCACCGGGTGGTCGGCCAGCACCAGCACGGACAGCCGGCGCTCCAGCAGGGCCTCCACCGAGCCGCGGCGCAGCTCCGCATGCGGGGCCAGGGCGCGGTCCAGGTAGAACAGCTCGCCGATCAGCGGCACATCGGCCGCGGCCTGCTCGCCACCGGCGATCAGCCCGACCGGCCGGCGGCGGAAGCGCTCGTCCAGCAGCACGGTGGCATTGGCGCCGACCACATCCTCCAGGTCCAGCCGCACCACCTGGTTGCGGATCTCGATCGGCAGGGGCAGCGCCGCCTCCGCCCTCGTGGCGCCGGCCGGGATCGGGACCACGGCGCGGGCCAGCGTCCGGCCATCGCCGGTGCGCGCCAGCACCGCGGCCTCGCTGTCCACCGGCAGCGGCGTGGTCAGCAGGCTGAGCAGCAGCTGGTCGGCCTCCGCCCGCGGCGGCGGCAGCAGCCGGGTGGGGCGGCCCTCGGCGCGGGCAACCGTCAGCGCGCCGCCGGCCGCCAGCGCCTCCGCCAGGGGGCGGAAGCCGGGCTCCGCCGCATGGTCCAGGCCATCGGCAACATACAGCGCGGCGAAGTCGCCCGGATGGGCGGCGCGCCATTCGGCCAGCGCCGCCAGCGCCCCGGCGCGATCCGGCGCCCAGGGGCGCGGCCGCAGCGCCACCAGCCGGCTGCGCAATTCCTCCGCCGGCATCAGCGCGGTGACCAGCGGCGTGCCCGGCAGCAGGGGGGGCGCGGTCAGCAGCAGGGCGGTGCGGCGGCCTTCGCGGGCCGCGCCGTCCAGCGCCGCTTCCGCCGCCGCCACCCGGTCCGGCCAATCCGCCGCCGCCGCCCAGCCATCGTCGATCGCGACCAGCAACGGCCCGGCCCCGCCCGCGGCACCGCCGGTGCCGAGTATGGGTCGCGCCAGGCCGAGGATCATCAGCGCTGCCGCGGCCAGCCGCAGCGCGAGCAGCCACCAGGGGGTGCGGGCCGGGGTTTCCTCCGGCGCCGGCATCTCCCGCAGCAGGCGCAGCGCGGGGAAGTCCTGGCGCTTCGGCGCCGGCGGCGTGACGCGCAGCAGCCACCACAGCACCGGCAGGGCGGGCAGGGCCAGCAGCAGCCAGGGGGCGGCGAAGGTCAGCGAACCGAGGCTCAGCATGGCGGGGGTCCGTCGAGGGGCGGCAGGCGGGCGGGCTTCATGCCGCGTTCATTCCCGCGGCGCGGGCCAGGCTGATCCCCCGCGGCGCAGCCCGCCCTCATGCCGGCGCCAGGCGCTGGTGCAGGGCCAGCAGCGCGGCTTCGGGCGGGTGGTCGGTACGGTGGCTGGCGAAGGTCCAGCCGGCGGCGGCAGCGAGCGCGGCCAGCCCTTCCCGGTGCCGGGCGACGCGCTCCGCATAGGCGGGGCGCACCGATTCGACGCGCGGCAGCAGCGCCGGCGCGCCGGCGTCGCCGCCCACGCCCTCGAACCGCACGCGGCCCGCATAGGGCAGGGTTTCCTCGGCCGGGTCGATCACCTGCAGCAGATGGCCGCGCACCCCCTGCCCGGCAAGCCGGCCGATGGCGGCGCGGGTCTCCTCCAGGGGGGCCCAGAAATCGCCGAACAGCACGGCGCGGGCGTGCCGCGCCAGGCGCGGATCCTCCGGCCGCGGCGCCAGGCCGGCCAGGCCATCGGCGATCAGCGGCAGGGCGCCGCGCCCGCCATAGGGCCGCGGCAGGCCGAACAGCCGCACGCGCTCCCCGCCGCGCAGCAGCAGCGCGGCCAGGGCCAGCAGCAGCAATTCCGCGCGATGCGCCTTTTCCGGCAGGTCGCGGCTGCTGCGCCAGGCCATGCCGGGCCCGCCGGCCCGCCACAGCCCCACGGTCTGCGCCGATTCCCATTCCGTCTCGCGGATGAACAGGCGGTCGGACTTGCCGGATTGCCGCCAGTCGATGCGGCTCACCTGGTCGCCGGCCACATAGGGCCGGAACTGCCAGAAGGCCTCGCCAGGGCCGGAGCGCCGGCGTCCATGCACGCCCGGCATGACGGTGGCGGCGACGCGTTCCGCCTGCACCAGCAGCGGCGGTAGCCGGGCGCCAAGCTGTTCCGCCCAGGGCAGGGAAAGCCGGGTGACGGAACGCCTGGTGGGGGCGGGGCGCGGGCTAGGCAAGCTGTGCCTTCAGCACGTCCAGCACCTCGGCCAGCCGCACCCCATCGGCGCGGGCGGCGAAATTCAGCGCCATGCGGTGGCGCAGCACCGGCTCCAGCAGCGCCTGCACATCCTCCACGCTGGGCGAGAGCCGCCCGTCCAGCACGGCGCGCGCCCTTGTCGCCAGCATCAGCGCCTGCGCCGCGCGCGGCCCGGGGCCATAGGCCAGGTGGCGGCGCACCGCCTCGATCTCGGTGGTCTCCGGCCGGGCGCTGCGCACCACGCGCAGGATCGCCTCCAGCACCTGCTCGCCCACCGGCAGGCGGCGGATCAGCAGTTGCGCCGCGGCCAGGTCGGCCCCGGTCATCGCCGGCACCGCCCGCGCTTCCTTCGCCCCGGTGGTCGCCAGCAGCATGGCGCGTTCCGCGGCCAGGTCGGGGTAGGTGACGTCGATCTCCAGCAGGAATCGGTCCAGCTGCGCTTCCGGCAGCGGATAGGTGCCTTCCTGCTCGATCGGGTTCTGCGTCGCCAGCACGTGGAAGGGCGCCGGCAGCGCGTGGATCTCCCCGGCGATCGCCACCTTCTGCTCCTGCATCGCCTGCAGCAGCGCCGACTGCGTGCGCGGGCTGGCGCGGTTGATCTCGTCCGCCATCAGCAGCTGGCAGAACACCGGCCCCTTGATGAAGCGGAAGGCGCGCTTGCCGTGCACATCCTCCTCCAGCACCTCGCTGCCCAGGATGTCGGCGGGCATCAGGTCGGGCGTGAACTGCACGCGCCGCGAATCGAGGCCGAGCACGGTGCCCAGCGTCTCCACCAGCTTGGTCTTGCCCAGGCCCGGCACGCCCACCAGCAGCAGGTGCCCGCCGGACAGCAGGGTGATGAGGGTGCGCTCCACCACCTGTTCCTGGCCGAAGATGACACGGCCGACACCTTCGCGAACCTTGGCGAGGCGGGTGGCGAGCTGATCGGCCTCCTGCAGCAGAGATTCCGCCTCGGCGGCGTCAACCACTTCCACCATGCGGGTCAGGCTCCCTATATGCGTCACATCCGATATGGGGGTGAGTATCCACGCCGCCCATGCCGGATGCCACATCGCAGTGCACCCAGGTGGTTTTCCGGGGCCACAAGTGGCGGAGGGAAGGCCCTGCGGGCTTTCCGGAGTGGGCCGGGTCGCGGCGCGACCCGGTTGGGGAAGGGATCGTCCGGGGTGCGTCGCGCCCCGTGAAGCTGGTGCGGAAGGGCTGATGAGCGAAGCACGACCCGACGGAGCGCGGCAGGCCTGTGGCGTGCCTGGCCAGCCCCCCGCGATGCGCCTGGCGATGGCGCCGGGCAAGGGGCGACCGGGCCGGATGCCGCCGCTGCGCCGCGATTGCGGCGACTTCTCCATGCGCATCGCCCGCGATGGCAGCTGGTACTACCAGGGCAGCCCGATCGGCCGGAAGGAACTGGTCTGCCTGTTCGCCTCCGTCCTGAAGCGGGAGGCCGACGGCAGCTTCTGGCTGGAAACCCCGGTGGAGCGCGGCCGGATCGAGGTGGAGGACGCGCCCTTCGTGGCGGTGGAGATGTGGTGGCGCGACTGCGTCGACAGCCACGCCCCCGCCTGCCCGGGCGCCCGCCCCCGCCAATGCCTGACCTTCCGCACCAACCTCGATGAGATGGTGACGGCGGACCAGGATCACCCGATCCGCGTCGCCATCGACCCGCGGACCCGCGAGCCGCGGCCCTACATCACCGTCCGCGCCGGGCTGGAAGCGCGCATCAACCGCGCGGTGTTCTACGAGCTGGTGGCGCTGTCGCAGGCCGAGGTGGTGGACGGGCGCAGCGTGCTCGGCGTCTGGTCGCAGGGCGTGTTCTTCCCGATCGACGATTGCCCGACCGCCTGCGCCGCGGAGTGAGAGACCCGCTGCGGACACGCGCCCCATGCTGCCGCTGAGCCGGCGGGACATCGCCGCGCGGCTGGCCGACCCGGCCCGGCTGGCGCAGCTCTCCGCCACCACCTTCGACGACGCCGACCCGGCCCAGCTCGACCCCGCCCGCGCGGTGGCAGCCGCCGTGCTGGTGCCGATCATCTGGCACGATTCCGGCCCCGGCGTGCTGCTGACGCTGCGCGCCACGCGGCTTTCCGCCCATGCCGGGCAGGTGGCCTTCCCCGGCGGCAGGGTGGAGGCCGGGGAGACGGCGGAGGCCGCGGCGCTGCGCGAGGCGGCGGAGGAGGTGGGGCTGGACCCGCGCCTGCCGCTGCTGCGCGGCACCCTGCCGGACCACCTCACCGGCACCGGCTACCGCATCACCCCCGTGGTCGGCTTCCTGGATCCACCGCTGACGCTGACGCCGGACCCGGCGGAGGTGCAGGCGATCTTCGAACTGCCGCTTTCCGTGGTGCTGGACCCGGCGGCGCCCCGCCGGCAGCGCCGCGAATGGCGCGGCCGGATGCGCGAATACTGGGTCTGGCCGCATGACCAGCACCTGATCTGGGGCGCCACCGCCGCCATCCTGGTGAACCTGGCAACGCTGCTGCGGCGCTGACAGGCGGCGTGCAGGATCGGGCGGGGCGCGCTACAGCGCCCTGTCCTCCTTCCCAGGCCGCCCCCCATGCCGGATTCCGCCTTCACGCCCCCGGAACGCACCGCGCCGGGCCTCGCCGCGCTGGAGGCCCGGCTGCGCCAGGACCTCGCCTGGCTGGAATGGCCGGCGAAGCCCTGGGTGCCGCCGCGGCGGCAGGACGGGCAGGATGTGACGGATGTGGTCATCATCGGCGCCGGCATGTGCGGTCTGGCGGCGGCCGCCGCGTTGCGGCTGCTCGGCATCGCCAATATCCGGGTGCTGGACCGCGCGCCGGCGGGGCAGGAAGGCCCCTGGGTGACCTTCGCGCGGATGGAGACGCTGCGCTCCCCGAAGACGCTCGCGGGCCCGGCGCTGGACCTGCCGGCGCTGACCTTCCGCGCCTGGTACGAATACCAGCACGGCGCCGCCGCCTTCGACGCGCTCGGCAAGATCCCGCGCGCGCTGTGGATGGACTACCTCATCTGGTACCGCCGGGTGATGGACATCCCGGTGGAGAACGCTGTCGCCGTGGAGGGCATCCGCCCGCTGGGCGCGGATCTCTTCACGCTGGAGACGACGGCCGGCCGCATCCTGGCCCGCCGGGTGGTGCTCGCCACCGGGCGGGACGGGCTGGGCGGCCCCTGGCTGCCGGAGATCGCGGAAGCGCTGCCGCCGGCGCTTCGCGCCCATTCGCGGGACGCCATCGACTTCGCGGCGCTGGCCGGCAAGCGCGTCGGCGTGGTCGGCGCCGGGGCCTCGGCCATGGACAATGCGGCGGCGGCGCTGGAGGCGGGCTGCGCGCGGCTCGACATGATCGTTCGCCGGCCCGCCCTGCCGCGGGTGAACAAGTTCACCGGCATCGGCAGCCCGGGCGTGGTGCACGGTTTCGCCGGCCTGCCGGATGCGTGGAAGTGGCGCTTCCTTGACCTGGTGCTCGGGGCGCAGACGCCGCCGCCGCGCGATTCGACGCTGCGCGTCGCCCGCTTCCCGCACGCCCACCTGCACCTCGCCAGCCCGATCCGCGCGCTCTCCGCCCAGGATGGGGTGATCCGGCTGGAGACGCCGCACCGCACGCTGGAACTGGACTTCCTGATCTTCGGCACCGGCTTCCGGGTGGACATCGCCGGCCGGCCGGAACTGGCGGCCCTGGCGCCGCATATCCGGCTGTGGGGCGACCGGTTCCAGGCGGAACGGCTGAATGAGGAGCTGGCGACCTCGCCCGACCTCGACCCCGGCTTCGCCTTCCAGGAGAGGCAGCCGGGCACCTGCCCGGCGCTGGCCCGGCTGCACTGCTTCAACTACCCGGCGACGCTGAGCCACGGGAAGCTTTCCGGCGACATCCCCGCGGTCAGCGCCGGCGCCAGGCGGCTGGCCCACTTCATCGCCCGCGCCTTCTTCGTCGAGGACCGGGAGGCGCATTTCGCCAGCCTTCAGGCCTATGAGACGCCCGAATTGCTGGGCGATGAATGGCCGGATCGCGCCACGGGGGATGCGGCATGAAGGTCGCGATCCTCGGCGCCGGCGCCATCGGCCCGGCCGCCGCCGCGCTCGCCGCCTCCCGCGGGCATGCGGTGGTGCTGTGGTCGCCCTCCGGCCGCGGCACGGCGGGGATGGCGGGGTTCATCGAAGCGGAGGGGGCGCTGGCGGGCCGCTTTCCGTTGCACGTGGCGGCGCGGCTGGAGGAGGCCCTGGACGGCGCCACGGTCGCGCTGCTGGCGGTGCCGGCCTATGCGCACGAAGCCCTGCTGCCGCGCCTGGCCGCCGCCATCCCGCCCGGCCTGCCCCTGCTGATCGCCCCCGCCGCGGCGCTGTCGCCCCTGGTGTTCGAGGTGCTGCGCCGCAGCCTCGGGCCGCGCGCGCCGGTGGGGGGCATGGCGACCACGCCGACCACGGCGCGGCGCCTCGCGCCGGGGCGGGTGCGCATCCCGGCGATCCGCGCCGCCGTCGATCTGGCCGCCCTGCCCGCCGCCGCGGCGCCGCCGCTGGCCGCCCTGGCCACCGCGCTGTTCGGCCATGACTGCCCGGTGGCGCCGGACGTGCTGCACCCGGCGCTGGCCAATGCCAACCCGATCATCCATGCGGTGCTGGCCCTGGCCAATGTCACCCGCATCGAGCGCGCCGAGACCTGGCCGCAATACGCGTTGATGACCGAGGCCTCCGCCCGGCTGATGCAGGCGCTGGAGGCGGAGCGCGAGGCGCTGGCCGCCGCCTGGGGGCTTGCCGTCCTGTCGCTGGCGGAATCGCTGCACCGCGCCAGCGGGGTGCCGCGCGCGCCGCTGCCCGCGATGGGCCTGGCGATCGACGCCGGCGGCCGCAGCGTGGCCGGCCCGGCGGCGATGGACACGCGCTATGTGACCGAGGACGTGCCCTTCGGCCTCGCCTTCTACCTGTGGCTGGCGGCCCGCCGCGGCGTGGCGATGCCCCGGACGGCGGCGGTGGTGGCGGTGCTGGAGACGCTGTGGGGCCGCGACCTGCGCGCCAACCCGCTGCTCGCCACGCTGGAGGGGCTGGACCTGGCGGCGGCGCTGCGCGAGGGCCTGGATCGCTGAGCTTGCCGCGGCGCGGTGCACACGGCAGGCTTCGTTCCTTCCTCGGAGTTGATGCCATGCCGGCACCCCGCCCCACCCGCCGCGCCCTCCTCGCCAGCGCCCTGGCCCTGCCGGCGCTGGGCGGCCCCGCCTTCGGGCAGGGCTGGTCGCCGGACCGCCCGGTGCGGCTGGTGGTGCCCTTCGCGCCCGGCGGCAGCCAGGACGTGCTCGGCCGGCTCTTCGCCCAGGCCGTCACCGCCACGGTCGGGCAGAATGTGGTGGTGGAGAACCGCGCCGGCGCCGGCGGCCTGCTGGGGGCGGAAGCGGTGGCCAAGGCGGCCCCCGATGGCACCACCCTGCTGCTGGCCACCGCCGGCCAGCTGACCATCGCCAAGGCCATCGGCCGCCGCCTGTCCTACGACCCGATCGCCGATTTCGCGCCGATCCTGCACATCTCGGACAGCCCGGTGGCGCTGATCGCCGCGCCGAACCTGCCGGTGCAGGACCTGCCCGGCCTGCTGGCGCTGGCCCGCGCCGCGCCGCAGCCGATGCCCTATGCCAGCACCGGCATCGGCACCAACACCCACCTCATCATGGAGGATCTGAAGGCGCGGGAGCGGCTGAACATCGAGCACGTGCCCTATCGCGGCGCCGCGGCCGCCTTCAACGACCTGATGGCCGGGCGCATCGCCATGATGTTCGTCTCCGTCCCCTCCGTGCTCGGCTTCTCCGGCGGGCAGCTGCGGGTGATGGGCGTGACCTCCCGCACCCGGTTCCCGGCGGTGGCGCAGGTGCCGACGCTGATCGAGGGCGGCGTGCCGGATTTCGAGGCCTCGATCTGGACCGGCCTCGTCGCCCCCGCCGGCACGCCCCCCGCCGCCGTGGCGCGCTGGGGCGATGCCTTCCGGCAGGCGCTGGAATCGGCGCCGGTTAAGACCCGGCTGGCGGCGCTGGGCGCGGTGCCGAACGGCGCCGACGCCGCCGCCTTCGGCGCCCTGCTGCGGGCCGACCTGGCGCGCTGGACCCGGGTGGCGGCGCCGCTGGCGATCCGGCTGGACTGACGTCGCGGCCGGCGGGCCTGCCGGCCGGGCGGCGGGCGGGGTAGGATGCGGCCATGGCCATCCTCCTCATCCTGCTGCCGCTCCTCGCCTGGCTGCTCTGGCGCTGGCTGCGGCCCGACGGCGCCCGGCCCTCGCCGGCCCTGCTCGTCGCCCTGGCGGTGACGCTGGTGCTGGTGGCCGCCGCCGGGCTGTGGCTGCGCCAGACCCGCACCGGCCAGGCCGGCGCCGACTACGTGCCGCCCAGCCTGGGCGCCGATGGCCGGGTGATCCCCAGCCATCTGGAACCGGCGCGATGACCGACCCACCCGTGGCGGAGATCGACCCGCCCGGCTTCCTGGCCTCCGGCGCGCCGGCCGCCGTGCTGGCCGCCCTGCCCGGCGCCCGGGCGGTCGGCGGCTGCGTGCGGGATGCCCTGGCCGGCCGCGCGGTGCATGATGTGGATGTCGCCGCGCCGCTGCCGCCGGAGGCCATCGCGCAACGGCTGCGCGAGGCCGGGCTGAAGGTGTTCGAGACCGGGCTGGCGCATGGCACCGTCACCGCCGTGCTGGACCACCAGCCGGTGGAGGTGACGGCGCTGCGCCGCGACCTGGCCACCGATGGCCGCCACGCCGAGGTCGCCTGGACCACCGACTGGCGGGAGGATGCGGCACGGCGCGACTTCACCTTCAACGCCATGTCCATGGATGCCGCCGGCCGGCTCTGGGACTACTTCGACGGGCGCGCCGATCTCGAAGCCGGCCGGGTGCGCTTCGTCGGCGACGCCGCGACCCGGCTGCGCGAGGATTACCTGCGCGCGCTGCGCTTCTTCCGCTTCTGGGCCCGCTACGGCCGCGGCGCGCCGGATGCGGCGGCGCTGGCGGCGATCGGCGGCGCGGTGGAGGGGCTGCGCGCCCGCATCGCGCCGGAACGCATCTGGATGGAGCTGAAGCGGCTGCTGGAAGTCGCGGACCCCGTGGAAGCCCTGGCCCTGATGCGGCAGGCGGGGCTGCTGGCGGCCGTGCTGCCGGAAGCCGGGCCGCTGGGGCCGCTGCGCGCGCTGCTGGCATGCGCCGCGCCGGCCGCGCCGCTGCTGCGCCTGGCCGCGCTGCTGCCGCCGGGG
>NZ_JAAVNE010000079.1 GCF_012103215.1 Falsiroseomonas selenitidurans | reverse complement strand
ACGAGGCCCGGTTCGCGCAGATGATGACGCAGCTCGCCCGCGGCCTGGCCACGCTGGCCGGCGTGGCGATCGAGGCAATGACCCGCGAGCAGCGGCAGCCCGCGCCACCGCGCCCCGCTGGGCGCGTCCGCGCCCCCGATCTGCCGCCCGATCCGGCTACGCGGCCCGTGCCGCGCCCTGCCACCCCCTGGCGCCTGCCGCAGACCGGTGGCGCCATGGCGCCGGCCGCCCCGCCGGCAGCCGCCGCTTCGGCCGAGGATGCCGAACCCCTGCTGCTGGTCCGCACCATGGTTGCCGCGGCCCAGGCCGATGGCGTGGTGGAGGCGGCGGAACGCGAGGCCATCGCGGAGCAGCTGGACGCCGCCGGGCTGTCGGCCGCGGAACGCGATCTGGTGCTGGCCGATTTCGACACGCCGCTGGCGCCGGAAGCCCTGGCGGCTGAAGCGCAGGACCCGATGCTGCGCGCCCGGCTCTATGCCGCGGCCGTGGCTGGCATGGACGACATCTCGGCGCCGGAGCGCGCCTGGCTGGACCGCCTTCGCCAGGCCCTGGGCCTGGACCCGCAGGCGGCGGCGACGATCGAGGAGAAACTGGGCCAATGAACGGGGGAGACATGGACAGGGACGGGCTGACGCCGGAACAGGCGGCGCTGCGTGACCGGGCACGGGAACTGGCGCAGGAGGCCGCCGCCCAGGCGGCGGAGACCGACCGCAGCGGCCAGTATCCCTGGCCCATGGTGAAGCGCATGGCGGAAGCCGGCTTCACCGGCCTGACCGTGCCGCGCGAATGGGGCGGGCCGGGCGGCTCCGTGCTCGATGCCGCGCTGGTGGTGGAGGAATTCTCCAAGGCCTGCGCCGTCTGCGGCCGGATCGCCGTGGAAGCGAATATGGGCGCGGTTGGCGCCATCATGGCCTATGGCACGGAGGCGCAGAAGAGGCTCGCCGCCGGGCTGGTGCTGGCCGGCGACAAGCCCGCCATCTGCATCACCGAGCCCGAGGCCGGCTCTGCCGCCACCGAGATGGCGACGACGGCGATCAAGCGTGGCGACCGCTGGATCATCAACGGGCGGAAAACCTGGATCACCGGCGGCGGCGTCAGCAAGCTGCACCTGATCTTCGCCCGGGTGATGGAGGACGGCGCCTTCAAGGGCATCGGCGGCTTCCTGGTGGTGCGGGAGGCGGATGGGCGGCCGGAGGGGCTCATCATCTCCCGCCGCATCCCCTCGCTCGGCCTGTGCGGCATGCCGGAGGCGGAGCTCGAATTCCGTGACCTCGAGGTGGCGGACGACATGGTGCTGCGCGCGCCCGGCGGCTGGCAGCGCGGCTTCGGCCGGTTGATCGATGCCTATAACGGGCAGCGCGTCGGGGCGGCGACGGTGGCGCTGGGGCTGGCGGCCGGGGCCTATGAACACGCCATCGGCCGCGCCAATGCGCGCACCCAGTTCGGCCGGCCGATCGCGGAATTCCAGGGGCTGGGCTGGATGCTGGCCGACATGTCGATCGAGGTGGAGGCCGCCCGCGCCCTGGTGCACCGCGCCGCCCGCAGCGCCGGCCCCGCCGGCTTCCCGGATCGCCTCGCCGCCGCCCAGGCCAAGGTCTTTGCCAGTGAGATGGCGATCCGCGTCACCAATGGCGCGCTGCAGGTCTGGGGCGCCGCGGGCTATTCCAAGGACAACCCGATGGAGCGCTACCTGCGCGACGCCCGCATGTTCGCCATTGCCGGCGGCACGGCGCAGGTGCTGCGCAACCAGGTGGCGGAGCAGATCCTCGGCCGCAAGCTGCCGCAGACCCGGGACGGCTTCCTGCGGGTGATCGCGGAGGAAGCGGCGATGGGCAAGCTGGCGGCGGATTGAGCCGCCCAAGGTTGACTCGCCGCCGCCCGCCCCGTATCTCGCCCGCCTTCACAGGACCATGACCATGAAGATCCGCAACAGCCTGAAGACCGCGAAGACCCGCGACAAGAACTGCATCCTGGTGCGGCGCCGTGGCCGGACCTATGTGCTGAACAAGAAGAACCCGCGCCTGAAGGCCCGCCAGGGCTGAGCCGAAGGGCCCCCTTCCGGGGGCTTGTCGGGGTTCGTCGCGCCGCGCCTGGGTGACCAGGCGCGGCGCGACGCGTTTGCGGGGCGCCGACGGCCTTGCCCCCGCTGCGCGCTGCCGCCATCCTCGGGACAGGGGAGCACCAAGCCGCCATGATCGCCCTGCCGCCGCCCAAGCCCGACATCCTGGCCCGCCGCACCGAGATCGTGGCCGCGCTGCTCGCCCTGCTGCCCGCCGACGCCGTGATCCACGAGACGCTGCGCATGCGGCCCTATGAAACCGATGGCCTGACCGCCTACCGCCAGATGCCGCTCGCGGTCGTGCTGCCGTCCACCACGGAACAGGTGGCGGCGGTGGTGCGCTACTGCCACGCCAATGGCATCCGCATGGTGCCGCGCGGCGCCGGCACCAGCCTCTCGGGCGGCGCCCTGCCGCTGGAGGATGCGGTGGTGATCGGCCTGATGCGCATGAACCGCATCCTGGAGATCGATTTCGAGGACCGGCTGGCGGTGGTGGAAGCCGGCGTCACCAATCTCGGCATCACCAAGGCGGTGGAGCATGAGGGCTTCTTCTACGCCCCCGACCCCTCCTCCCAGCTCGCCTGCATGATCGGCGGCAACGTCAACATGAACTCGGGCGGCGCGCATTGCCTGAAGTACGGCGTCACCGCCAACAACCTGCTGGGCCTGAAGCTGGTCACGCCGGAAGGCGACATCGTGGAGGTCGGCGGCGCGCATCTGGACCATGCGGGCTATGACTGGCTCGGCCTGCTGACCGGCAGCGAAGGGATGCTCGGCATCGTCACCGAGGTCACGGTGCGCATCCTGCGCGGCCCGGAAGGCGCGCGTGCCATGCTGGCCGCCTTCAAGGGCACGGAAATCGCCGGCGCGGCGGTGGATGCCATCATCGGCTCCGGCATCATCCCCGTGGCGCTGGAGTTCATGGACCGCCCCTGCATCCATGCCTGCGAGGCCTTCGCCCATGCCGGCTACCCGCTGGATGCGGAGGCGATGCTGATCATCGAGGTGGAGGGCAGCGTCGCGGAACAGGACGCGCTGCTGGACCGCATCAAGGAGATCTGCGCCCGCTTCGACCCGATCAGCCTGAAGGTCGCAACCTCGGCGGAGGAATCCATGGCGATCTGGAAGGGCCGCAAGGGGGCCTTCGGCGCGGTCGGCCGCATCTCGCCCGACTATCTCTGCATGGACGGCACCATCCCGACTGGCGAACTGCCCTTCGTGCTGAAGCGCATCGGCGAGATGAGCACGGCCTATGGCCTGCAGGTGGCCAATGTGTTCCACGCCGGCGACGGCAACCTGCACCCGCTGATCATGTTCGATGCCAACGACCCGGACAGCTTCCACAAGGCGGAGACCTTCGGCGCGGAGATCCTGAGGCTCTGCGTCGAGGTAGGCGGCTGCCTCACCGGCGAACATGGCGTGGGCGTGGAGAAGCGGGACCTGATGCCGGTCCAGTTCCAGCCCCACGAACTCACCCAGCAGCGCGCCATCAAGACGGCCTTCGACCCCGCCTGGCTGCTGAACCCGCACAAGGTCTTCCCGCTGACCGAGCCCGTCTGATGCTGCGCTGGTTGCTGCTGCCCCTGCACGCCGGGGCGCTGCTGAGCGGCAGCAAGGACTACAGGCGCAACCCCCTGATCGGCAGCGTCACGCTGAACCGGCGCGGCCTGCATGTCGGGCGCGCCCGTCTGGCGGAAAGCCTCGCCGCCTGGCGCCGTGCCCGCCTGGCCGGTGCGGTGGCGGCCGAGGACCGGGCGCATTTCGACAAGGAAGGCTACATCCGCCGCGACAACTTCCTGCCGCCGGAAACCTTCGCCGCGCTGCGGGCGGAACTGCAGGCGCTGCGCACGCTGCTCGAAGACCCGGTCTGGCGCGGCACGCTGCGCTATGTCGCGGCCTCCGCCGCGGAGCCGCTGGTCTATATCCAGACCATCCTGACCCACGCCGCGCCGGGGGCGGAGGCGGACCCGCAGACCGCCCTGCACATGGACACCTTCCACCCCAACATGAAGGCCTGGTTCTATCTGCAGGACGTGCCGGAGGAGGTCGGACCGCTCGCCTTCGTGCCCGGCTCCCACCGCCTGACGCGCCGCCGCCAGGCCTGGGAGCGGACGCGCAGCGTGGTGGCGGCGCAGCGCCGCATCGGCGGCGCCTTCCGCATCGCGGAGGAGGCGCTGCTGCGCCTGCAGCTGCCGCCGCCGCGGCGCCTGGCGGTGCCGGCCAATACGCTGGTGGGGGCCGATGTGCGCGGCTTCCATGCGCGGTCGCGCACGGCGCAGCCATCCATGCGCGTCGAGATCTACGCGATCTCTCGCCCCAACCCCTTCCTGCCGCTGCTGCGCGGGCCGGCGGACTGGGTTCCGACGCTGGCCCGCCGCCGCGCCGCGCTGCCTCTGCGGCTGCCTGACGCGCTGGCACGGCTGGGGCTGGCGCGCGCGGTCTGGCGCCGTGCGCCGGATGGCTCCCCCTTCGACCCGCCGGCCGGAAGCACCGCCCCATGACCGATCTGATCGCGCCCGCCGACGAGGCGGGTGTCGTGGAGGCCATCCGCGCCGCCGTCGCGATGCGGGAGCCCCTGGCCATTGAGGGGCATGGCAGCAAGCGCGCCCTGCTGCGCCCGGTCCAGGCCGCCCGCACCCTGACCACGCGGGGCCTGAGCGGCATCACCCTGTACAAACCGACCGAGCTGGTGCTCTCGGCCCGCGCCGGCACGCCACTGCCGGAGATCGAGGCGGCGCTGGCCGAGCATGGCCAGATGCTGGCGCCGGAGCCGCCGGATACGCGCAGCCTGTTCGGCGCGCCGGACCCGGCCACGATCGGCGGCATCGTCGCCACCAATCTCTCAGGCCCCCGCCGCATCACGGTGGGCGCCATCCGCGACCATCTGCTGGGCATCCGCTTCGTCAATGGGGTGGGGGAGATGGTGCGCAGCGGCGGGCGGGTGCTGAAGAACGTCACCGGGCTCGACCTCTGCAAGCTGCTGGCCGGCAGCCACGGCACGCTGGGGGTGCTGACCGAGGTGACGCTGAAGGTGCTGCCCGCCGCCCGTGCCTCCGCCACGCTGGCCATCGCCGTGCCGGGCGTGGCGGCGGGGGTGCGCGCGCTCTCCGCCGGGCTGGCCAGCCCCTATGGCGTCACCGGCGCGGCGCTGGCCCCTGCCGCCTCCGGCGCCACCGCCTGGCTGCGGCTGGAGGATTTTCCGGACAGCGTCGCCTATCGGGCCGGCCGCCTGCGCGCGGACCTCGCGGCGCGGGGCGATGTCACGCTGCTGGAAGGCGCGGAATCGGAGGCGCTGTGGCGCGGCCTGCGCGATGCCGCGCCGCTGGCGGCGGCGCCGGAGGATGCCATCTGGCGCATCTCCGTCCGCCCCTCCGCCGCGCCCGGGGTGGTCGCCGCGCTGGCCGATGCGCTGGGCGGCAGGGTGCTGCTGGATTGGGGCGGCGGGCTGGTCTGGCTCGCCGGCCCGGCGACGGCAGCTGCCCATGTGGCGGTGATGCAGGCGGCGGCGGCTTCGCGCGGCAGCTTCACCCTGTTCCGCGCCCCGGCGCCGCTGCGGGCCGCTGTGCCCGTGCTGCCGGAGGAGCCGGCCGCGCTGGCCGCCATCGGCGCCCGGGTGAAGGCGGCGCTCGATCCGCACCAGATCTTCAACCCCGGCCGGATGAGAGCCGCCGCATGACGCCGCGCATCGCCATCCTCGGCCTGCACCTGGAGGTGAACGCCTTCTCCCCGCCCACCACCCGGGCGGATTTCGAGCAGCTCTCCTGGCTGGAGGGGGAGGCGCTGACGGATGCCGGCCGCGCCCCGGTCAGCGCCGCCCCGGGCGAGATCCCCGGCTTCTACCAGCGCATGGACGCCACCGGGCCGTGGCAGCCCGTGCCGCTGATCTGCATCAGCGCACCGCCCGGCGGCACCATGGCGCCCGGCATCTTTTCCGGCTTTCTCGACCGGGTCCGGCAGGGGCTGGCGGCGGCGGGGCCGGTGGATGCCGTCTATGTCGCCAACCACGGCGCCAGCCGCGCGGCGGAGGAGGAGGACACGGACGGCGCCATCCTGGCCCTGCTGCGGGACCTGCTGGGGCCGGCGGTGCCCATCGTCGGCACGCTCGACCTGCATTGCAACGTCTCGGACCGCCAGGTGGCGCTGGCGGATCTGCTGATCGGCTACCGCACCAACCCGCATGTGGACATGCGCGCGCGCGCGGCGGAGGCGGCCGATGCGCTGCGGCGCATCCTGGCGACCGGGGAGCGGCCGGAGACCCATTTCATCCGCCTGCCGTTGACGCCACCGACCGTCACCCTGCTGACGGCCGAATCCTCCCCCTACGCCGATGCCATCCGCGCCGGCGTCGCGGCGCGGGAGGCGGATGCGGATCTGCTCGGCGTCTCCGTCACCGGCGGCTTCGCCTATACCGATATCCCGAAATGCGGCCTCTGCGTCTGGGCCTCGGCACGGCCGGGGCAGGGGGCCAAGGCGCGCGCGCTGGCCGAGCGCCTGGCCGCGGACATCTGGGCCAGCCGCGCGCAACTCACCCGCCGGCTGACGCCCATCGACGCGGCGGTGGCGGAGGCGGTGGCGACCGGCGGCGACCCGGCGCGGCCGCGGCTGATCCTGGCCGATGTGGCGGACAACCCCGGCGGCGGCGGTGGCGGGAACACCACGGCGCTGCTGGCGGCGCTGCACGAATCGGGCGCGCGCGGCGTGGTCTTCGGCGTGCTGGTGGACCCTGCCCTGGCCGCCGCCGCCCAGGCGGCCGGGCCGGGCGCGCGGATCGAGGCGGTGGCCAACGCCACGCCGGGCCCCTTCGCGGCGACCTTTCGTGCCATGGCGCGGGTGCGGGCCGTGTCGGACGGCCAGGGCGTGGGCCGGCGCGGCGGGCTGGCCGGGCGCGCCTTCAACCTCGGCCCCGCGGCGCTGCTGGAATTGGAGGGCAGCGGCCTGCTGCTGGCCGTGGGGTCGCTGCGCCGGCAGTTGCAGGATCCCGCGATGCTGGAATTGCTGGGCGTGGAGGTGGAGGCCGCGCGCACCATCGTGGTCAAGTCGCGCGGGCATTTCCGCGCCGGCTTCGACCTCTACGCAACGCCCGACCGGACGTGGGAAGTCGATGCCCCCGGTCTGGTCAGCCCGGTGCTTGCCCGCTTCGATTTCCGCGGCCTGCCGCGCCCGGTCTTCCCACTGGATCCCGGCGCGACCTGGCCCTGAGGGTCAGGGCGCGGCGGGTCCCGAGGCCGGGCGATCCGTGCGACGGCGCATCGGCGTCTTGGCCGGCTCGGCCGGGCGCCCGGCGACCCGCAGCAGCGCCTGCTGGCGCTCCGCCTCCGCCGCGCCCATCCAGGCGGCCTGGGAGGGTTGCGCCGCCTGTTCGGTGACCGGGCGGTGATCCTTGGGTTCGACTCGCATTCTGCGATTCCTTCTACCGGGCGGATGAGGATGCCTGCGCCTGTTCTCGCAATCCGCAACACTAGCTGCGGACCTGCATTGTTCTGCAAGTAGCCTGCCGTGCATTTTGCCTGCCGGGCACGCATTCCCTTCCCCTCTCTCCGATACGATTCACCGATGACGCGTGCGTGAGCGGTGCATCCACCCGGACCGCAGGCCCGTAGCGCGGGGCAGGCGCAGCAATCACGCGCGCCGGGGAGCCCAAGACGATGAGCCATTCCCACACGCCGAGCGGCCCGGCGCCCACCACGCCCGCCCATCCGGTCACCTTCGTCCCGGTCCAGCGCGCCGGCGACCAGGGTGTCACCCTCGTCGCCCGCGACCTGGGCTATGTCGAATTCAGCGCCCTGAACGACTCCGGCGTCAGCGGCTTCGCCGAGCTGTCGCGCCAGGGCAACCTGCTGACGGTGCACATCCACGCCGATGGGCTGGAGCCGAACCAGGTCCACATCCAGCACATCCACGGCCGGCTTTCCCCTGCCGGCCTGCCGCTGGAAAGCAAGACCCCCTCGCTCGCGCGTGACCTGGACGGCGACGGCTTCGTGGAACTGGCGGAGGGCGCGCCCGCCTATGGCCCGATCCTGGTGAACCTGACCATGCCGCCGAATGCGGGGCTCGGCGGTTTCCCAACCGCGCCCGATGGCAGCATCCGCTACTTCCAGACCTTCGACCTCGGCGCCGGCCAGGGCCTGGCCGCGGGCATCACGGCGGAGCAGGTGTTCCCGCTGGAACTGCGGGAGATGGTGATCCACGGCCTGTCCGTGGACGGCAGCGCCGGCGCCGGCACGGGCGGCGAGATCGACGGCACGGCGGGCTACAAGCTGGTGCTGCCGGTCGCCTCCGGCGAGATCGAGGCCGTCGGCTCCCGCCTCATCGGCGGGGCGGGCGCGGACCGGCTGTTCGGCAATGTGGGGGATGACAGCATCCGCGCCGGCGGTGGCGACGACACCATCCGCGCCGGTGCCGGCGACGACCAGGTGCAGGGCGGGTTGGGCCACGATGCCATCCGCGGCGAAGCCGGCGCCGACCGGCTGCTGGGCAATGAGGGCAACGACACCATCACCGGCGGCACCGGCATCGACGTGCTGATCGGCGGCGCCGGCAACGACATCCTGGCCGGCGACTCGGGCAACGTCACCGGCCGCGGCGACCTGTCCGCGGATGTGCTGAACGGCGGGTCCGGCGACGACACGCTGCTGATCGGCGAGGGGCTGGACGTGGTCAGCGGTGGCGCCGGCGCCGACCGCTTCGCCTTCCGCTTCAACAACCCGCAATCCCCGGCCGCCGCCGGCACCGCGCCGGCCTTCGCCGCGATCGAGGATTTCAGCGCGGCGCAGGACAGCTTCCTGTTCGACGCCATGGGCGTCGGCAACGACGCGGCCGGCGCCAATTTCCTGGATGGCAGCGGCGGCGGCGGGCAGGTCTCCTCCTTCTACCAGGGCGCGGCCGCGGGCTCCGCCGGGCAGGGCGTGATGGTGCTGACGGATACCGGCTTCGCCTCCGGCGCGCTGGCGGTGCAGGCGGCGCAGGGCGAACAGGCGGGTGACATGGTGATCTACTTCAACACCACGGTGAACGTCGCCAGCCTGCTGGTGGTCTCCGCCCCGGACACCGCCGTCTCCATCGCCCGCTTCACGGACATCACCGACCTCGACGGGCTGGCCGGCGCGGGGCTTTCGGCCAGCGATTTCATCTTCGCCTGACGCTCCTCCTCGCTTGAGGATGGGCCACGGCCGGCCCGGGGTGCTTCCCGGGCCGGCGACTTCGCCCTATCTGTAGGGGCGGGGGACCCAGGATGCAGACCAGCTTCACGCCCGACCAGCTGCGCGACCCCGACACGGCGGAAAGCAACCGGATCCTCCGCACCTGCGTCCATTGCGGCTTCTGCACCGCCACCTGCCCGACCTTCCTGCTGCTGGGCGACGAGCTGGATAGCCCGCGCGGCCGCATCTACCTCATCAAGGACATGCTGGAGAACGGCCGGCCGGCGACGGAGGAGGTGGTGCGGCATGTCGATCGCTGCCTCTCCTGCCTCTCCTGCATGACGACCTGCCCCTCCGGCGTGAACTACATGCACCTGGTGGACCACGCCCGGCGGCATATCGAGGAGACCTACGACCGCCCGCCCGCCGAACGTGGCCTGCGCCGGCTGCTCTCCGCCCTGCTGCCCTATCCGCGCCGCTTCCGCCTGGCGCTGCTGGGCGCCGGGCTGGCGCGGCCGCTGGCGCGCCTGGTGCCCGGCGCATCGATGACCGCACAGCGGCTGCGGGCGATGTTCCGCCTGGCCCCCGCCCGGGTGCCGGGGCCGAGCGCACTGGACCGGCCCGGCGTGTTCCGTGCCGAAGGCACAAGGCGCGGCCGGGTCGCCTTGCTGACCGGCTGCGCCCAGCGCGTGCTGTCACCTTCCATCAACGATGCCACCATCCGCCTGCTGACGCGGATGGGGCTGGAGGTGGTGGTGCCGCGCGCCCAGGGCTGCTGCGGTGCGCTGGACCACCATATGGGCCACCACGACCCGGCGATGCGCCTGGCCCGCGCCAACATCGCCGCCTGGACCGCGGAGCTGGAGGCGGAGGGGCTGGACGCCGTGGTGATCAACACCTCCGGCTGCGGCACCACGGTGAAGGATTACGGCTTCATGTTCCGCGAGGAGCCGGAGGCCGTGGCGGCGGCGCGCCTCTCCGCCCTGGCGATGGATGTCTCCGAACTTCTGGTGAAGTTCGGCTATGCGCCGAGCCGGCCCGCGCCCGGCCTGACCGTCGCCTACCACGCCGCCTGTTCGCTGCAGCACGGGCAGAAGGTGACGGCGGCGCCGAAGGACCTGCTGAAGCGCGCCGGCTTCACGGTGAAGGAGCCGGCCGAATCGCATCTCTGCTGCGGCAGCGCCGGCACCTACAACCTGATGCAGCCGGCGATCGCCGGGCAGTTGCGCGAGCGCAAGCTGGCCAATCTGGACCGCACCCGGGCGGACCTGATCGCCGCCGGCAATATCGGCTGCCTGACCCAGTTGGCCGGCGGCGCCATGCCCACCGTGCACACGGTGGAACTGCTGGACTGGATGGCCGGCGGGCCGGAACCGGCGGCGATCATGGGAGCCATCGCGGCGGCGCGGGCACGAGACAAGGCCGCCCGCAGCGCCTGACCCGCCGCCTCGCGGCCGATTGCGCTTGCAAGGGGGCGGGGCGATGCCGGAGGCTCCGGCCATGATCCGCGCCCTGCTGCTCGCCCTGGCCTGGCTTCTGGCCATGCCCGACCCCGCCCCGGCCCAGTCGCCGCGGGAGGCGGCACGGGCGGCCGAGCTCGACCGGCTGTTCGCGGCGCTGCAGGCCGCCGAGGATTCCGGCGGCGCGCAGATCCTGGAGACGCGGATCCGCAGCCTATGGGCGCAGGCCGTCTCCCCGGCCGCGGCCCTGCTGCTGCGCCGCGGCCAGCGCAACCTCCAGGCCGAAGAGGTGGCGGAGGCGCTGGAGGATTTCGACGCCGCCCTGGTGCTGGAGCCGGAGGCGGCGGAAGCCTGGCTGATGCGGGCCCAGGCCAATGCGCGGCAGGGCGACCGGATCGCCGCGGCGCGCGACCTGCAGGCGGCGCTGCGGCTGGAGCCGCGGCATTTCGGCGCGCTGCTGCAACTGTCCGGGTTGCAGGAGGAAGCCGGCGACTTTCGCGGCGCGCTGCGCAGCCTGGACGCGGTGCTGGCGCTGCACCCGAAGCTGGCCGGCGGCCCGGAACGGCGGCGGGAATTGCTGCGGCGGGCGGAGGGTGACGCGCTGTAGCCCTCTTCAACCGGCCAGGTCGAAGCAGGCGCGCACCATCGCCGTGTCGAAGCCGCTGGCGAACCACAGCGCCAATTGGCCCGCCGTCGCCTCCGGCCAGCCCAGCGCGGCGGCGGCCAGCAGGTCGAGGCCCCGGAAGATGCCAAGCGAGACTCCAAGCACCAGCAGGAAGGCCAGCGCCACGCCAAGCCCGAGCGCCAGGGGCTGCTCCCGCCGCTCATAGCGGGCGACGGCCAGCGGCAGCATGCCCTGGGCGCGCAGCTTGGCCGGCAGGGGACCCTCCGGCGCGCTGGCCAGCAGCCGCGCCAGTCGGCCGCGCGGGCCCAGCCAGTGGATCAGCGGGCTGGCCACCGCGAGGGTCAGGTGCAGCATGGTCGGCACCAGCGTGCTGCCCAGCATCATCGTGGCCCAGAGCCCGGTGCCAAGCGGCTGCTGCACGGCGAGGCAGGCGTATTTCGCCGCATTGACCACCGGCTCGCCCCGCAGCATCCGGAATTCCGTGAAGATCTCGAACCCCCAATGCCAGTGCAGCGCGAGCGGCAGCAGCAGCGCCAGCAACAGCAGCAGCAGGATCGCGGCGAGGATGTCCGCCACCAGGTGCAGCGCCAGCGCCGGCCAGGAGAGCCGCCGCTGCCGCATCAGATGCTCGGCCAGCAGCCGGCTGATCGCGGTGGAGATCCAGTCGAGCAGCGCATTGGCCAGGGGCAGCAGCAGGATCAGCGCGACGAACAGGTAGCTCATGGTGCCGATGCGGGTGAAAACCGGCGCGAGCAGCAGCCCAATGATCGCGGCCGCCATCAGGGCAAGTCCACCCACTGGCACGTCCCGCGGCACCATCGGCGGCGCAAGGCTGACGCCGAGCGCGCCGAGCCCGCTGGTCAGCGCGATGACGAAGACGGGGTGCATCACCGCCGTATGCGGCATCAGGTAGCCGGTCATCAGCACCACGATGAAGGGAAGCATGCTCAGCCCGAGGGAGGGCACCACCAGCAGCCCGGCACAGACGGCGGCAGTGGCCAGCAGGGGCGCATTGGAAAAGGCGGCGCTGCCCAGGGCGAACAAGGCGGCTGCCGGTGCCGCCTCGGCAAGATGCATCAGCCAGGCCGGCGCCTCCCGCCCCAGCAGCCGGCGCAACCCTGCCGCCAGGCGAGGACGCAGTGTCCCTTCGACTCGGCTGTTGAAATAGCCGGCGGCGAAAATCAGGCCGAGCCAGCTCAGCAGGCTGGCCATCAGCAGCGCCCGCTGCCACGGCCCGCCCAGGCTTTCCGCCCGCAGATCCGGGCTGACCGCGAACAGCGGCATGCTGCCACTGGCGATCACTGTCGCCAGCAGGAAGACGGAGACGTACAGCGCCGCCAGCATGAGGGACCAGCCCAGCCCCTGCCAGTGCAGCAGCAGCCGGCCGCGCCCCAGATGCCGGTCGGCGGTGGCCAGCAGCGCGCCGATCCAGGCGCGGTAGCGCCCCAGCGGGTCCATGGTGCGCAGCCGCGCCACCGCGGCATCCAGCTCCGCCGGGTCGTCCGACAGCACCCGCACCCGTTCCTCGAAGGCGCCGCGGCTGGCGCCTTGCCAGAGGGCGGCCAGGGCGAGGATGACGCCGGCGACGGCGGCAATGTCGGCAAGGCTCGTCCCCTGTTCCACCTCTCCCCCCCCTCCGGTCCGCCACCATTGGAAAGGCCGGCGCCGCCGCCGTCCATGCCGGCGCAACGCCCGGATGGCCGCGGCCGGTCAGGAATGCGACAGCTTGTCCGCAACCCCCCCTCCGCCCCAGGTGAGCCCCATGCCCGAAGCCCCGATCGACCTGGACGCGCTGCGCTGGCAGGCCGTGCTGGACCGCGTGGCGGCGCCGGATTGCGGTGGCTTTCTCTATGCCGTGACAACCCAGGGCGTGTTCTGCCGCCCCGGCTGCCCGGCCCGTCCGCCGCTGCGCCGCAACACCCGCTTCTTCGCCGATGCCCGCGCCGCCGAGGCCGAAGGCTTCCGCGCCTGCAAGCGCTGCGACCCGAAGGGGGAGCGCGCCGCGCTGCACGCCGCCGCCGTGCAGGCCGCCTGCGACCTGATCGAGCAGGCGGAGGCCATGCCCTCCCTCGCCGCGCTGGCGGCGTGCGCGGGCTATGCGCGGCATCATTTCCTGCGGTTGTTCCGCGACGTCACCGGCGTCACCCCGCGCAGCTATGCCGAAGGCGTCCGCGCCCGCCGCCTGCAGGCCGCGCTCGCCGCCGGGGACCGGGTGGCGGAAGCGGTCGCCGGCGCCGGCTTCGGCAGCGAGAGCCGGGTGTACGAAGACACCGGCCGGCATCTCGGCATGACCCCCGGCGCGGCCCGGCGCGGCGGGGCAGGGGAGGTGATCCGCATCGCCCATGCCGACAGCGCCATGGGCCCGCTGCTGGTCGGCGCGACGGAAGCCGGCATCTGCTTCATCGGCTTCGCCGAGCCGCCGGCGGCGCTGGAAGGCGATCTGCGCGCCCGCTTTCCCCAGGCGCGGGTGGAACCGGCAGCGGCGGCACTGGCCGAGGCGGTGCGCGCGGTGGTGGGCTTCCTGGCGGAACCCGCCGCGGCGCTGGCCCTGCCGCTGGACCTGCGCGGCACCGCCTTCCAGCGCCGGGTGTGGGAGGCGCTGACGCGCATCCCGCTGGGCGAGACCCGCACCTATGCCGGCCTGGCGGCGGAGATGGGGATGCCGGCGGCGACGCGCGCCGTGGCGCGGGCCTGCGCCCGCAACCCGGTCTCCCTGGCCGTACCCTGCCACCGGGTGGTCGGCGCCAGCGGTGACCTCACCGGCTATCGCTGGGGCGTACCGCGCAAGGCGGCGCTGCTGGCCGGCGAGCGCCGGGCGCGGCGCGGCGGCGCCGCCTGAGGGAGCCCTATTGCGGCGCGGCCGGGGGCGCCGGCTGGCTTTCGCCGCCCGGCGCGGGGGCGGGCGGGGC
>NZ_JAAVNE010000077.1 GCF_012103215.1 Falsiroseomonas selenitidurans | reverse complement strand
CGGCCTCGCGCAGCGCGCCGAGCGGCCAGGTCTCCGCCGCGCCGAGCCCGGCCAGCCACGGCGCCAGCGCCGGCCGCCGCGTCAGCGCGACGACGCGATACTCCAGGCTGCGCAGCGCCAGCACGGCCAGCGTGCCGAGGCCGCCGCTCGCGCCCGTCACCAGAACGGCGCCGGCCTCGGGCGGGATGCCGGCCTCGTCCAGCACCTCCGCCGCGCGCATCGCGGCGAGCCCGGGCGTGCCGATCACCGCCGCCTCCTCATGCGAGAGGCCCGGCGGCAGCGGCAGCAGCAGGGCACCCGGCACGCAGGTGCGCTCCGCCCAGCCGCCCTCCGGTCCGCGGCCGAGCCCGTGGCCGGTCATCACGACATCGTCACCGCGGCGCCAGCGCGGATGCGCCGAGCGCAGCACCACGCCGGCCAGGTCGCTCCCCGGCACCAGCGGCCGCGGCAGCGGCGGGGCATCGCGACCGAGCGCGAGCAGCGCGTCGTCGCGCCCGATGGCCGCGGCGCGCACCGCGACCTCCACCTCGCCCGGCATCGGCTCGCGCGCCGCGCGCGTCGCCAGCCGCACGACCATGCCTGACGCCGTGCTGAGCACGACGCGATCCAGCGTCATGGGCCCCCGCCGCTCCTCCGGCCATGCGTGAAGGGCAGTCTCGGCCCTGCGCCAGCGCGGGGATCGGGCGGGGTTGCGGCGAAGCGGGCCATCTTGCGGTTGGCTGCGGTCCGGCCGGCCTGGTTACATTACGGATGCTGCACCCTGCCACGAGGCTTGGTAACCGGGAGCACCGGCGGCCTGCGTCCCGTCGGCCGGCCACCTCTCCCTCTGACGGAGCGATCGTGATGCGCTGCGCCCGCCGATCCGATGCCACAGCGCCGCGTCCGGGCGCCGCCGGGCGAGGCGTGACGCCGCCATGACCGCGGCGCTGCAGGGCTACATCGACTGGTATGAGCGCGGCCGCCTCGCGCCCTATCTGCGCGAGAAGCGGGCTGCCTTCGCCTCGGCCGCGATGTTCGAGGCGGCGCAGCCGGCCGGCGACATGTCGGACCCGCCGGCGTCCGACCTGGTGCTGATCCGCACCGTCTCGTCCGGGATCCGCCACCGCAGCGATTTCGGGGCGGGACGTTTCGAGGCGAACAGCCCGGCCGGCGCGGTCTTCCCCGTTCCCCCCGCCACCGCCACGACGATCCAGGTCGATGTCCCGCACGTGATCCGCAGCGTCTGCTTCCCGGCGGCGCTGATCCGCCCGCAGCTCGAGGCGGCGCGGCCGGGGCGCGACCCCTTCGACTTCGGCCGGCTCCACCGCGGCGGGCTCGAGGATGCGCATCTGGTGGCGCTGCTCGACCGGCTCTGGGCGGAGGCGGGCGAGGCGGATGCGGCGTCGCGCCTCTATGCGGAGGGCGCGACGATCGCGATCATGGGCGCGCTCCTGCGCGCTGCGGGCCAGGTGCCGAAGCCGGCGCGCGGCGGGCTCGCGCCATGGCAGCTGAAGCGCGTGCAGGCGGCGATCGAGGACAGGCTGGCGGAGGATCTCGGGCTCGCCGAGCTGGCCGCGCTGGTCGGGCTCTCGCCCTGGCATTTCTGCCGCGCCTTCCGGGAGAGCACCGGCCTGCCGCCGCAGCGCTGGCAGCTTGCGCGCCGCGTCGCGCGTGCGGCCGAGCTGCTGCTGGCGACCGAGCTGCCGGTGACGGAGATCGCCGCGGCCGTCGGCTACGACGATCCGGGCCAGCTCGCGACGCTGTTCCGCAAGCGCCTCGGCACCACGCCGAGCCGCTACCGGCGCGAGCACCGCGCGTGACCGGGCAGGCATCCCCGTGCCCGACCGGATGGGCCGGATGCCCGGCTGGGCGCTCGTCACCGGGGCGAGTCGCGGCCTCGGCCTCGAGACCGGCCGGCAGCTTGCCGCGCGCGGCTGGGGCGTGATCCGCGCGGCGACGGCCGATGTCGAGGGCGTGGTGTGCGAGATGCTCGAGACCAACCTGCTCGGCGCCTGGCGCGTCACGGCGGCACTGCTGCCGCTGCTGCGCCGCGATCCCGTCGGGCGGACCGGCGGCGTCTTCCGCGGCGGCCGGGCGATCGGCTGGTGGCGGGACGCTTCCGAGGACAGCCTCCCCGCCACCCGAACGCCGAGCGCCCATGCGCGCACGCATCCGCCACGCACGGCATCCGCAACCTCCGGCCGGTCACAGCCCAGGCCACCTCCCGCGGCAGCGCCCTTGCACCGCGGCACCGGGTGCCGGCGGTTGCGGCCGGGATCAGCCGAAGAGCGGCCCGCCAGACTTCACCGCCGCGGCCACCTTCGCGACATAGCCGACCTGGAAGCGCGCGCCCTCGAGTTCTACGGCGGTAGGCTGGCGGCTGCCATTCGCGTGGGTGATGGTGGAGGCGCCGTATGGGCTGTTCCCCATCACCTCGGTGACGCCCATCTAGCCCTGGAAGGCATAGGGCAGCCCGACCGCGATCATGCCGAGATGCATCAGCGTCGGCAGGTAGCCGAGGATCGTGCTCTCCTGCCCGCCATGCTGGGTGGCGGAGGAGGTGAAGACCGCGCCCACCTTGCCGTTCAGCGCGCCGCGCGCCCAGAGCCCGCCGGCCTGGTCGATGAAATTGCGCAGCTGCGAGGTCACGCTGCCGAAGCGCGTGCCGCTGCCGAAGATGATCGCGTCATAGCCGGGCAGCTCGTCCACCGTCGCGATCGGCGCAGCCTGGTCGAGCTTATAGCCGGAGGCGCGGGCCACCTGTTCCGGCACGAGTTCGGGGACGCGCTTGACGTCCACCTCGGCGTCGGCCGCGCGCGCGCCTTCGGCAACGGCATGCGCCATCGTCTCGATGTGGCCGTAGGAGGAATAGTAGAGCACGAGCACGCGGGCCATCGGGGAACCCCTGTCCGGTTGCGTGCGGACGTCCGTAGAGGCACGCCGCCTGCGACCGCCATGCGGCGGGACGAATGATCATCAGCAGCCGGGCGGATGATGCGCGGGCAGGCCTGCCGCCGGGACGGGGCCTACACGGCGCCGCGCGAGCGGCGCCTTCGCGCGGTGGCGCTGCCTTGCCGGATCTTGCCGCGCCGCGCCGGCGGCGTGCCGGGGTGCGGTGAGCCCGGAAGCAAGCCAGGGCAATCGCCGTTGCAGGTCTGGAAGAGGCCGCGGCGTCCAGCCGGCTAGGTCGTCGCCACACCAGCTCCGGGACCCAGGCCGCCATGCTCCGAACGCTTCTTCACGCCAGCCGCCGCGCCGCGATCGCCGCCGCGGCGCTCGCCCTGCTGCCACTCGCCGCGCCGCGTGCGCAGCCGGTCGAGGTCGCCGCGCCGAGCGGGCGCTACGCGATCGATCCCGCGCATGCCTCCGTCACTTGGCGGCTCAATCACTGGGGTCTTTCCCAGTACACCGCCCGCTTCACGCGCTTCGACGCGACGCTCGACTTCGACGCCGCGCAGCCGACGCAGAGCCGGCTCTCGGTCGCGATCGACCCGCTCTCCGTGCGCACCGACTTCGTCGGCCCGAAGGATTTCGACGCCGAGATCGCGCGCGACGCGAACTTCCTGAACGCCGGCGCGCATCCGCGCATCGGCTACGTCTCGCGCAGCATCGAGATGACCGGCGCGCGCACCGCCCGCATGCGCGGCGACCTGACGCTGCTCGGGGTCACGCGGCCGGTCGAGATGGAGGTGCGCTTCAACGGCAGCTTCGCCGAGCACCCGATCGAGAAGGTCGCCGCGCTCGGCTTCTCGGGCCGCGCCACGCTCCGGCGCTCCGCCTTCGGCATGGGCTTCCTGGTGCCGAACATCGGCGACGAGGTCGAGATCCTCGTCGAGGCCGAGTTCCTCCGCCGGAACTGAGGAGCAGCACGCCATGACGACCGACATCACCCGCCGCGCCGCGGGCGGCCTCGCGGCCGGCGCCGCGCTCGCGCTCGGCCTGCCCGCGCGCATCGCCGTCGCGCAGGCCGCGCCGCCCGACATGGTGGTCTTCAACGGCCGCGTCACGACGATGGACCGCGCCCGGCCCGACGCGACCGCCTTCGCGCTGCGCGACGGCGCCTTCACCGCGGTCGGCACGGATGCCGAGATCCTGCCGCTCGCCGGGCCCGCCACGCGGCGTGTGGATGCCGGCGGCCGGCGCGTCATCCCGGGCCTCAACGACACGCACACCCACACCGTGCGCGGCGGGCTGAACTACGCGCTGGAGCTGCGCTGGGACGGCATCCCGAGCTTCGCGGAAGCCATGGCGCGGCTGCGCGAGATGGTGGCGCGCACGCCGCCCGGCCAGTGGGTGCGCGTGGTCGGCGGCTACTCGCCCTGGCAGTTCGGCGACGAGCGCCGCCACCCGACGCTCGACGAGCTCAATGCCATCGCGCCCGACACGCCGGTCTTCGTGCTGAACCTCTATGTCGGCGCCTTCCTCAACCGCGCCGCGCTGCGCGCGCTGAACATCACCCGCGACACGCCCGACAATGCCTGGCCCGAGGGCACGATCGAGCGCGGGCCGGACCGCCAGCCGACGGGGCTGCTGCTCGGCAGCCCCTCCGCGCTCATCCTCTACGACACGCTCTACAAGGGGCCGCGGCTGGACGACGCCGATGCGCTGATCTCGACGCGCCATTTCATGCGGGAGCTGAACCGGCTGGCCATCACCTCCTCGCTCGATTGCGGCGGCGGCTACCAGTCCTGGCCCGACGACTATTCGGCGATCGAGGATCTGCGCCGGCGCGGCGAGATGACGGTGCGGCTCGGCGTCTCCACCTTCATCCAGCGCCCGGGCCGCGAGCTCGAGGATTTCCGTGCCTGGACCGAGCGCTACCGCCCGCGCGAGGGCGATGACTGGCTGCGCCTGATCGGCGGCGGCGAGATGCTGGTGCGCTCGATCTACGACTTCGAGATCTTCGACCGCCCGCAGGTGATCCCGCCGGCGCGCGCCGAGGGCGACCTCGAGCCGGTCGTGCGGCTGCTAGTCTCGCGCGGCTGGTCCTTCCGCTTCCACGCCACCTATGACGAGACGGTGGGCCGGCACCTCGACGTGCTGGAGCGCGTGCATCGCGACACGCCGATCGACGGGCTGCGCTGGATCGTGGACCACGGCGAGACACTGTCGCAGCGGAACATGGAGCGCATCGCGCGGATGGGCGGCGGTATCGCCATCCAGAACCGCATCGCCTTCCAGGAGCGCGAGTTCCTCGCGCGCTACGGCGCCGCGCAGGCCGAGCAGGCGCCGCCGCTGCGCCGGATGCTGGAGATGGGGCTGCCGGTCGGCGCGGGGACGGACATGTCGCGCGTCTCCTCCTACAATCCCTGGCTCTGCCTGGAATGGCTGGTCACGGGGCGTGGCCTCGGCGGCACGCCGCTGCTGTCGGAGCGCACGGTGCTGGACCGGCACACGGCGCTGCGGCTGTGGACGGACAATGGCTGGTTCTCCGCCGAGGAGGGCCGCAAGGGCCGCATCGCGCCCGGGCTGCTGGCGGATTTCTCCGTGCTCGACCGCGACTACTTCACGGTGCCGGCGGCCGAGATCCGCGCCATCGAGAGCGTGCTGACCGTGGTCGGCGGGCGCGTGGGCTTCGCCGCCGGCGAGCACGCCGCGCTGCTGGCGCCGCTGCCCGCGCTCCGGCCCGACTGGTCGCCGGTGAACCGCTTCGGCGGCTTCTGGCGGGCGTCGTGAGGGGCCTGCCGGGTGCGGCGCTGGCCGTGCTGGTCGGCACGGCCGCGACCGCCCCGGCCTTCGCCTCCGACCTGCCGCCGCCGCGGCTCTTCCGCTGGGAGGAGGACTACCGCGGACTGGCGGAACGGGCGCGGGCCGGCGACCCGGTGGCGCGCCTGAAGCACCTCGAGCTCGGCGACGGCCTCGTGCTCTCCTTCGGCGGCCAGGCGCGCGCCACCTATGAGCGGCCGATGTCGCCCTATGCGCCGCGGCGCACCGCGGACGACGCGCTGATGACGCGGCTGCTGCTGCATGCCGACCTGCGCGCGGGGGAGTCCCTGCGCGCCTTCGTCGAGCTCGGCAGCCACATCGTCGCCGGCCGGCGCGATCCGCTGGCGCCGACCGACGAGAGCCAGCTCGACCTGCAGCAGGCCTTCCTGGAGGTCCTGCCGCCGGTCGGCGAGGGCGAGTTGCGGCTGCGGGTCGGGCGGCAGGAATTCGGCTTCGATGCGCAGCGCTTCGTCACCGTGCGCAACGGCCCGAACATCCGCCAGGCCTTCGACGGCGGCCGCATGGACTGGACCGCGCCGGGCTGGCGGCTGACGGCCTTCGGCGCGCAGCCGGTGCAGAACCTCGACCGCCATGTCTTCGACGACCGCGGCAACGAGGACATCCGCTTTGCGGGCCTGCGGGTGGAAGCCACGGGGCTGCTCGGCTCACCCTTCGGCGGCAGCCTCTACGGCTACCGGTACGAGCGAGACGGCGCGCGCTTCCGCGGCGTGGTCGCGGACGAGCGGCGCGACGTGCTCGGCCTGCGCGCGACCTTCGCCGCGGCGGGCTTCGACGGCGACCTCGAGGGGCAGTTCCAGTCCGGCGCGTTCGGCGGCCAGGACGTGCGCGGCTGGGCGCTGGCCGGCACCGCGGGCTACCGCGCGGCCTCGCTGCCCTGGACGCCGCGCTTCGGGCTGCAGATGGACCTCGCCTCGGGCGACGAGGATCCGCGCGACCGTCGGCTCGGCACCTTCAACCCGCTGTTTCCGCGCGGCGCGAACTTCTCGGACGCCGGGTACACCGGCTTCTCGAACCTGGCGCATCTCAAGCCGGTCCTGACCCTGGCGCCGGGGCCACAGACGCGGCTGTTGGTCGGCCATGGCTGGCTGTGGCGGCAGACGGAGCAGGATGCGGTCTATGCGCAGCCCTTCCAGCCGGTCGCCGGCACGGCGGGCAATGGCGGCGGCCGACGCATCGGCAGCTACGCGCAGGCGCGGCTCGAGCACCGGCTGGCGCGTGGTGTGGATCTGAGCCTTGAGATCGTGCGCTTCGACGCCGGCCCGGCCGTGACCGCCTCCGGCGGGCGGGACGCGACCTTCGTGGGCGCCGAGGTGAGCCTGCGGTTCTGATCCGTCCCGGGCGAGCGCGGCGAGACCATGATCCGCCACGCTCCCCTCCGGCGATCACGCTGCTAGGCCAGCACGATGTCGCGCACTGCCAGCAGCGCCCCGGTCTCGATCGCGTCGGCTCGGTCCAGCCGCAGCATCAGCGCCTCGCGCTGGCGGGCGTCCCGCACCGCGTTGAACAGGCCGTCGCGGGCGTTCAGCGGCTCGCCCTCGACGTAGAACTGCGTGACCAGCGGCGCGCGGCCTGACGCCGCGACCGCGGCGTGGATGTGCGGCGTGCGGCCCGGATAGGCCACCGGGCGGATGGTCCGGAAGGCATAGCTGCCGTCGGCGGCGGCCTGCACGCGCCCGCGGCCCTGGAAGCCCGGGTCGCGCCCGTCCTGGCGGTCGCGCGGGTGGCGGTAGCGGCCGAAGGCGTCGCACTGCCAGATCTCGACCACCGCGCCCGCAACCGGCGCGCCCTGCGCATCCAGCACCCGCCCGCGCAGATGCGTCACCACGCCCTGCGCCGCGGCGTCGGTTCCCGTGACGCGGACGAGATCGCCGTCCGCGTCGCCGGTCCAGTCCACCGGATAGTAGGGGCCGGGGGTCTGGCGAGGGGTCGGCACGAGTGCCGCGGCCGGCTGCGCGCCCGCGATGCCGCCCAGCCAGGGCGTGGCAAGGGCGGCGGAGGCGCTTGCCAGCAGCAGGCGGCGGCGGGGGCGTGTGGCGGCGGATGGCGGCACGGGAAGCTCCTGTGTCGAAGTGACTCGCATGGATCGGCCGGCCTGTCTCACGCCGCGGCGCGCACCACGCCGCCATCCACGCGCAGCGCCGCCCCGCTGGTCGCGGAGGCCGCCGGCGAGCAGACATAGGCAATCATCGCCGCCACTTCCTCCGGCGTCGCGAAGCGGCCGATCAGCGAGGAGGGGCGGTTCTCGCGGATGAAGGCAGCCTCCACCTCGGCCTCGGTGACCCCCTGGTCAGCGGCCATCTTCGCGAGGAAGCCGCGCACCCCCTCGGTCCGCGTCGGCCCCGGCAGCACGGCGTTCACCGTCACGCCGGTGCCGGCCGCCGTCTCGGCGAGGCCGCGGGAGAGCGCGAGCTGCGCGGTCTTGGTCAGCCCGTAATGCACCATCTCGACCGGGATCTGCAGCGCCGACTCGCTCGAGACGAAGACGACGCGGCCCCAGCGCCGCGCCATCATGCCCGGCATGTAGGCGCGCGACAGGCGAACCCCGCTCATCACGTTCACCTCGAAGAGGCGCATCCAGTCCTCGTCAGGAATCTCGAGCGCGGGCTTCGGCTCGTAGATGCCGACATTGTTCACCAGGATGTCGGCCTTGGGCACGGCCTCGACCAGCGCCGCCGCGCCGGCGGCGGTGCCGAGATCGGCCGCGACGGCGAGGCCCTCCGCCCCGGGGACGAGGCGGCGCAGCCGATCCAGCGCGGCGGCGGTGGCCTGCGCGTCGCGCCCGTTGACGACGACGCGCGCCCCGAGCCGGGCGAGTTCGACAGCGGCCGCGAAGCCGATGCCGGCGGTCGAGCCGGTGACGATGGCGGTGCGGCGGGAGAGGTCGATATCCATCTGCGATGCTCCGGTGCGCCGCGCCGGGACGCGGCCCGGCACGGCCGCGGCCGACCGGACGGCCTGTTGCGCGCCTTGTGGCCGGACCGCCGCCGTGGCGGAAATCACCACGCGTGACGATCGCGACCGGGCGCGGCGATTGGCAATCGGCGCGCGGCGGGGCCACCTTGGCGCGCGGCGCGCCGTTGGCCGGCGCGTCAGCGCGCCTCGGCGAGCCGCAGGCCGACGATCTCCGCGACGGCCAGCGGGTTGAAATACTCGCGGAATGCCGCGACCCGCCCCGCCGCGTCCAGTTCGAGGACGAAGACGTAGCGGTTGCGGTAGGGGCGCCCGCTGCCGGCCAGCACGAAGTCGCCGCTCGTCTCCACCACCACGCCGCGGCCATCGGCGAACGGGCTGATGCGCGGCGTGCCGACGAAGCGGGCGGCCGAGAACTGCTCGAAGAGGCGGGCGAAGAAGGCCTCCACAGCCGCGCGGCCCTCGAAGCGGTCGGGCTGCCCGGGAAGCTGGTAGGGCTGTTCCACGACGACCGCCGGCGCCATCGCCGCCACCAGCGCGGGCAGGTCGCGCCGCGTGAAGGCGTCGAGCAGGTGGGCGGCGAGCGTCGCGGCATCGCCGGCCCGCGCCGCGGCGGGCCCGGCCCCCAGGCCGATGCCCGCGGCGGCGAGGCCCGCGGCGGCGATGACGGTGTTGCGGCGTGCGATGTGCATGGTGGTCCCGTCCTGTCGGTTGCGGCCAGTCCCTGGCCTCGTCCGCGCAGTTGGGCGTCGGGTCGGCGCGGTTGAAATCACGCCCGGCACTGCCCTCATCACGCTGCGTTATCGAAGCCCGCCGATGCAGACCCTGCCGCCCCCGCCCCCGATCGAGCTGCGCCAACTCCGCACCGTGCTGGTGCTGGCGGAGGAGCTGCATTTCGGCCGCGCCGCGCGACGGCTGAACACCACCCAGCCCGGCGTCAGCCAGAGCCTGCGGCGGATCGAGGCGCTGGTGGGAGCGCCGCTCTTCGAACGCTCCCGCGGCGGCGTGCGCGCAACCCCGGCCGGCGCGGCGCTGGCGACGGCGTCGCGGCAGGCGCTGGAGGCCGCGTCGCAGGCCGTCGCGGCGGCGCGGGAGGCGGCGGGGCTCGGCGCTCCGGTGCTGAACCTCGGCCTGAGCGCCGGGGCGTTGCGCGGGCCGGTGCCGGCGCTGCTGCGCGCCTGGCGGGCCGGGCGCCGCGCGCCGGAGCTCCGCATCTCCGAAGGCTGGAGCGACACGCTGGCGGATGGCCTGCGCGCCGGACGCCTCGACCTTGCGGTGCTGGCCGGGCCGGTGGAGGACCCCGCGCTCGCCACGCTGCCGCTCGTGGAGGAGCCCGCGCTGGCCTGCCTGCCGGCCGGGCACCCCCTGGCGCGCCGGCGCGAGATCCCGCTCGCCGCGCTGGCGGGGGAAAGCCTGATTCTGTTCCCCCCGGACCGCGGCCCGCTGCTGCACGCGGCGATCGTGGAGGCCTGCCGGCGCGCCGGCTTCGAGCCACGTCTCGGCCCCGTGGCCATGGCGCCGGCCGAGGTCACGGCGCTCGTCCTGGCCGGCGCGGGCATCGGCTTCCTGATGCCGGGCAGCGCGGCGGAGGTACCCGGCCTCGCGCTGCGCCCCATGGCGCCGGACGCGCCGGCGCCCGGCCTGCTGCTGGCCTGGCGGCGCGAGGCCGCACGGCCGGCGGTCGCTGCGGCGTTGCGGACCGTGCGTCGCGTGCTCGCCGCTGCCCAGGCCGCGCCGCGCGCCGCCGCCTGATACCCGACGCAGTAAGGATTGACCTGCGGCCAGTGAAGCTGGCCGAGCCCGCGATTGCGGCCCGCCGCTTATGCGGCGAAGCGAAGCGCCGGCGCCTGAGGGCACGAAGGTGAACCCTTCGTGCGCTCGGTATCAGTCGATCGCCGAGGGATGCCGCGCGAGCGGCGTCACCGCGATGTCCATGAAGGGGAACAGCGGCAGCGTGGAGAGTATCGCGTGCAGCTCGTCATGGTCGGCCACGTCGAAGATGCTGACATTGGCGTAGCGCCCCGCGACCCGCCACAGGTGGCGCCAGCTGCCGGCGCGCTGCAGCTCCTGCGCGCGCGCCCGCTCCTCCGCCTTCAGCCGCTCGAGCCGCTCCAGGTCCATGTCGTGCGGGATCCGCACCTCCATCGTCACGCAGTAGAGCACGGCTCCTCCTTGTCGCGCGCGTAGCGCCGCAGCCGGTCCCGGTCGAGCGTCACGCCGAGGCCCGGGCCGGAAGGCAGGCGGACATGGAAGTCCTCGAAGCGCAGCGGCTCCGTCACCAGGTCGTCGGCCAGGATTTGCGGGCCGAAATGCTCGCAGCCCCAGCCCAGCTCCCGCAGCGTGGCGAAGGCGTTCAGATGCGCCGCCGCGCCGATCGAGCTCTCCAGCAGGCAGCCGCCGTAGAGGCCGATGCCCGCGGCTTCCGCCACGCCCGCCACGCGCTTCAGGTTCAGCAGCCCGCCATGCTTGACGAGCTTCAGCGAGACCGCGTCGGCGGCGGCCTGGCGCGCCACCTCCAGCATGTCGTGCGCGGTGAACACGCTTTCGTCGGCCAGCAGCGGCACCGCGCCGCGCGCGCGCAGCCGGCCGAGCCCCGCGACGTTCCAGGCCGGCAGCGGCTGTTCCACCAGCCGCACGCCGAGCCCGGCCAGCGCCGGCAGGCAGCGGATCGCGGTGGTCTCGTCCCAGGCCTGGTTGGCATCCACGATCAGCGCCGCGCGGTCGCCGAGCGCGCGCGCGATGCGCCCGAGCCGCGCGAGGTCGGCCTCCGGCGCCTGCGCGCCGATCTTGACCTTGAAGGTCCGGTGCAGCCGCGCGGCGAGCTTGGCCTCAGCCTCCTCGATCTCCTGGCCTGGATCGCCGGAGGCGAGCGTCCAGAGCACCGGGAAGCTCTCCCGCGCCGCGCCGCCCAAGAGCGCCGCGACCGGCAGGCCGAGCGTCTTCCCCACGGCGTCGAGCAGCGCCGTCTCGATCGCCGCCTTGGCCGCGTTGTTGCGCCGCGCCGCCGCGTCCATCCGTGCCGCCGCGGCCTCGAAGCGGTCGGCGGGCTGGCCGATCAGCGCCGGGGCCAGGTGCGCGTCGATGTTGGCCTTGATGGCCTCGACGCTCTCCTCGCTCCAGCGCGGGCCGCCGAGGGTCGCGGCCTCGCCCACGCCCTCCGCGCCGTTCTCCAGCAGGACCTCGACGATCACGTAGCTTTGCGCCGTGACTGAAAGGGAGGAAAGCTTGTGGCGGCGCCGCGTCGGCACGTCCACGATCGTGCTGCGGATGCGCCGCACGGCGAGGTCGCGCTTCAGGCCGGCCGTCACCGCGATCGCGATGTCGGGCATGGCGCGCGGCTACTCCACCCGGATCCCGGCCTGACGCACGAAGGCGGTCCACTCCGCCGTCTCGCGCGCCAGCACCGCGGCGAAGCCAGCGCGGCCTAGCGCGATCGGCTCTAGCCCGACGGCGAGGAGACGGTCGCGCGTCGCGGGCTCGGCCAGCGCCGCGGCGAGCGTCCCCTCGATGCGCGCCAGCACGGCGTCGGGCGTCCGGGCGGGGGCGAGCAGGCCGAACCAGGGATCCATCGCGTAGCCCGCGACGCCGGCCTCGGCGATGGTCGGCACCTCCGGCAGCAGCGTGCTGCGCTCGGCCGTCGTCACGCCGAGCGCGCGGAGCCGGCCGGAGCGAATCTGCGGCAGGGCGGAGGTCAGGCTGTCGAACATCGCATCCACCCGGCCCGCCAGCAGGTCCTGCAGCGCCGGCGCGCTGCCGCGATAGGGAACGTGGGTCATCTGCACGCCGGTGCGCGCGGTGAAGAGCTCGCCGGCGATGTGGATCGTCGTCCCCGACCCGGCGGAGGCATAGGTGACGTCGCCGCTGCGCTGCCGCGCGAGGGCCGCGAACTCCGCGACCGTCGCGGCCGGCAGGTCGGCGCGCACCACCAGCACGTTCGGCACGCGCGCCACTTGCATCACCGGCGCGAAATCGGCCAGCCCGTCATAGGGCAGGCGCGGATAGAGGCCGGGGTTTACCGCATGGGCGGTCGAGACCCAGAGCAGCGTGTGGCCGTCCGGTGCGGCGCGCGCCACCTCGGCGCTCCCGATGGTGCCGCCCGCGCCGGGCCGGTTCTCGACCACGAAGGGCTGGCCTAGCGTCTCTGCCAGGCGCGCGGCGGTGACGCGGGCCAGCGCGTCGATCGCGCCGCCCGGCGGGAAGGGCACGACAGCGCGCACGGGGCGCGCCGGCCAGGCGGCGCCGCCGCTCGCCTGGGCGAGGGCGGGCGGCACGACGAGGGAGGCGAGGCCGGCGGCGAGCCAGGCGCGACGGGTGAGGCGCATCGGCGCGTGCTCCGGATCAGGGGCGGCCGAGGACGATGTCGAAGGCGGCGGCGGCGCCTTCCGCCCCCGCGTCGCGCAGCGCGACCACCTGGCGGGACTGGCGCGCCCAGGGGTCTTCCGCGATGTGCGGGTCCCCCTCGAAGTAGATCTGCGTGGTCAGCGGGCCGAGCAGCGGGTGCGCCGCCGTCAGGTGGATGTGCGCGGGCCGCACCTGGCCGGCGAAGCGCTCGAAGCCAGGCAGGCCGGGCGGGATCCGGTAGCGGCCGGGCAGGATGGTCCGCAGTTCGTAGCGGCCCTCGCCATCGGTGCGCAGCCGGCCGCGGAAGCGCGTGCCGCCGGCGGGGTCGGCCGCGCCCGGCTCGGCATTGTCGTAGTGGCCGTCATGGTCGGCCTGCCAGACATCCAGCACCACGCTGGCGAGCGGCGTCGTGCAGTCCGGCGCCAGCACGCGGCCGCCGAGCCTGAGCCAGGTGCCCGCCGCGCCGGCCGGCGCCAGGCTCGCGCGGAAGGGCGCGCCGGGGCGGAAGAAGGGGCCGAGGATGTCGGCTCCGGTCGGGACGCAACCGGCCGCCCCCTGCGCGCGGGCGAGGCCCGGGGCGAGCAGCGCGCCGGCGCCGGCGACGAGCGCGGCGCGGCGGGAGAGGAAGGGCATGTTTGGCATGTTGGACGGTCCCTCGGTCTGGCGGCGGCAATCTGCGAGCGGCGTTGGCATAGGTGAAAGTCTTTGTTCCTATGCGTGCCATCGGTGCTATCTATGGCAGCCATGGAGCTGCGGCATCTGCGCTACTTCCTCGCCGTCGCCGCCGAAGGCCAGGTCACCCGCGCGGCGGAGGCGCTGCATGTCAGCCAGCCGACGCTCTCCCAGCAGCTGCGCCAGCTGGAAGAGGAGGTCGGCGCGCCGCTGTTCGAACGCCTGCATCGCGGCCTGCGGCTGACCCCGGCCGGCGAGGCGCTGCGCCTGCGCGCCGCGCGCGCGCTGGCGGAGGTGGCGGCGGCGCGCCAGGACATCGCCGCACTCGAAGGGCTGGCGCGCGGCACGCTCGCGCTCGGCGTGATCCACACGCTGAGCGCCACGCTGCTGCCGCGCGCGCTGGCACGCTTCCGAGCCGCGCATCCCGGCGTCACCGTCGCGGTCGCTCCGCAGGGCACCGCGCGCGACATCGAGGACGGCGTGGCGGAAGGCGCGCTCGACCTCGGCATCGCCTTCGCGCCGCCGCTGCGCGAGGACACCGAGGCGGAGTTCCTGTTCGAGGAGGAGCTGGCGCTGATCCTGCGGCGCGGCCATCCGCTGCTGCGCGCCGCGCGCGGCGGCGCGCGGCTGCCGGTGCGGGCGCTGCAGGGCGTGCCGCTGGCGCTGCTGAGCGGGCGCTACGCGACGCGCCGGCTGATCGAGCGCTGCTTCGAACAGGCCGGCGCCGGCCCGCCGGAGGTGGCGCTGGAGATCGACGCGATCGGCGGACTGATCGCGACCGTCTCGGCGACGGATCTCGCAACCGTGCTCTCGGACCGCAGCGTGCCGCCGGGCCTGCCCGCCACGCTGCTGCGGCTGCGCGATCCGACGCCGGTGCGCCGCGTGGCGCTGCTCTGGCGGCGCGGCGGCGTGCCTGCCCCGGCGGCGCAGGCCTTCGCGGCGGTGTTCCGC
>NZ_JAAVNE010000076.1 GCF_012103215.1 Falsiroseomonas selenitidurans | reverse complement strand
CGCCGGCGTGCGCGACACCTGTCGCACCTGGCTGCGCGGCGGCGTGCGCACGGCGGCGCGCGCGTTGCGGGCGGTGGCCGCCTGCGCCTGGCGCAGCACCAGCGGGGCGGCGGGTTGCGCCACCTCCACCCGCGGCGCCACGCCCAGCCGCGCGAAGGACTGGTCCAGCAGCGCCGTCATGTGCTGGTCGCGCTCCACCCAGGAACTGCCGCCGAAGACGGCGCCGACGATGCGGTGGCCGTCGCGGTTGGCGCTGGTGACGATGTTGAAGCCGCTGGCGCGGATGTAGCCGGTCTTGATGCCGTCCACGCCCTCATAGCTGGTCAGCATGCGGTTGTGGTTGCGCAGCCGCAGGCCGCGGAAGGCGGCTTCCGTGCGGCCGAAATAGTGGTAGCGGTCCGGGAAATCGAGCAGCAGGCGTCGGCCCAGCGTCGCCATGTCCCGCGCCGTGGTCACCTGGTCCCAGTCCGGCAGGCCGGAGGCGTTGCGGAAGGTGGTGCGGGTCATGCCCAGGCCGCGGGCGCGCTGCGTCATCATCTGCGCGAACCGGGCCTCGTCCCCGCCCAGGGTTTCGCCCAGCGCGGTGGCGACATCATTGGCGGATTTGGTGACGAGGGAGAGGATGGCCTGTTCCACGGTCAGCGTGGCGCCCGGCGGCAACCCCAGCTTCGACGGCGGGCGGGAGGCCGCTTCCGCCGACATGGTGACCGGCGAGGCGAGCGACAGGCGATTCTCCCGCAGCGCCTCGAAGACCATATAGAGGGTCATCATCTTGGTGAGCGAGGCGGGGTGCCGTGTCTCGTCCGGATTGGCGGAGACCAGGATCCCCCCCGTCCGGTGGTCCAGCACAATGGCCGCGTAGCGTTCGCTGCCGATCTGCGCGCGCGCCGGTGCCAGGCCGCACAGGCCGAGTGCCAGGGCGGCCAGTCCTGCCATGGTCCCCAGCCGGTTCAAGATGAGCCGGTTCAACATGCCACTGCCCCCCAAGGCGCCCCACCCCCCGTGAGCCGCCCCATCGCAGCCAAGCTACGGAGTCCGACAGGGGCGTGTCCACGGGACCATTTGCGGAACACCGTTCTAAGCCAAGGGCTTGAACGATTGCTTTACAGCGCGCCGGAACCCCACCGGTCGCGCCACCCCGGGATGGCCGTCGCGCTGGCGCCATCGGGTTGCCAGCACGTTATGCTGCACTGCAAAAAAGTGCTTGCATCCGAGGCAGTGCCGACGGTAGAGAAGCGTCGTGCTGCACCGCAGCAAAAGCCTTGGAGCCAGGCAGACGGCTCCCGCCCTGGCGCCTGCGCCGGCGAGCAATCTGTAAGGAGCTGGACACATGGCGGCTGAAGCCAAGACCGAAGCGAAGACCGAAGCGAAGACCGAAGCGAAGACCGAGGCCAAGCGCGCGATCGCGCTGGTTGAGACCGCAGCGACCAAGCCCGCCCCGGCGGCGGCGACGGGCGCGGCGGGTGTGAAGAAGACGATGGAGGAGGGCGCCGCCAAGGCGCGAGCGACGATGGAGCAGGGCATGCAGCAGGCGACGAAGACGGCCGAGGGCTTCTACAAGGCGGCCGAGGAGGCCGCGGAGTTCGGCCGCGGCAACATCGAGGCGCTGACCAAGGCGACCCAGATGCTGACCAGCGGGATGCAGGATCTGGGCAAGCAGTATTTCGCCATGTCCCAGTCCATGACCGACCACGCCATGGAAAGCGCCAAGGCGCTGGCCGCGGTGAAGAGCCTGAAGGAAGCCGCCGACATCCAGACCGCCTTCGCCAAGGCGTCGCTGGAGCGGACGATGACCGAGACGGCGAAGCTGCAGGAAGCCGCCTTCCGCCTGGCCGAGCAGGCCGGCGCCCCGATCGCCGCGCGCATGTCGCTGGCGGCGGAGAAGTTCGGCAAGCCGCTCGCGGCCTGATCCCGCCGGCGCGGTCCGCCGCGCCGAACTGCCCCACCCCGCGCGGGGTGGTCGCGACCCCGGGGCCCGCCCCGGCCATGGCGCGCCTGCTGGTTCCACCGGCGGCGGGCGCCATGGCCGGGCGGGCTTTTCGGCGTCCGGGCTTCCGGCCCGGCCAGGCGGGCGCCGGTCCCTTCGGGAAATTCACGTATTCCCCCTGGCCGTTGGCCTCGTGGTAACCCAAATCCGGTGAAGTGCACGGGCGGATGCGACTGGCCCTTCCCGTGCGCCCCCGCGCTCCGATATCCTACCCCATCGGATGCCGGGTGGCTCGGATCCCGGATCAGCAACCAAGGCAGGCATGAGCGACAGCGACAAGCGCCCCGGTCAGGACACTCCGGGGCAGGGCGGCAACGGCGGGGACGGCCCGGCCACCGGCGTGGTGGTCAAGGCACGCCCGCGCACGCGCAAGCCCGCCATGTACAAGGTGCTGATGCTGAACGACGACTACACGCCGATGGAGTTCGTCGTTCATGTGCTGGAACGGTTCTTCCAGAAGAACCGGGAAGAAGCCACCCGCATCATGCTGCATGTCCACCGGCGTGGCGTGGGCGTGTGCGGCGTCTATACCTATGAGGTGGCCGAGACCAAGGTCACCCAGGTGATGGATCTGGCCCGCCAGAACCAGCACCCGCTGCAATGCACCATCGAAAAAGAGTGACGCCCGAAAAGAAAGCTGGGCGCGTGACCGCGACCGATGCAACGATACCGGTGCAAGATCAGCGACGCACCGGTGCCCTTGCCAATGATGCACCGACTTGGATGCACCGTCACCAGCGGCCGGCAGGAACCCGTACCGTTCATCTCCCGGGCACATCTTCGGGGGACCTGTCACCGGCAGGGGAGAACGACCACATTGAGGGCAACCCGAGTCGAGATGCGGTGATGCGCATTTCGGCCACCCGTTAGGGAGCGTCAGACCATGCTGTCCCGCAACCTCGAGCAGACGCTCCACCGCGCCCTCGGCCTCGCCAATGACCGTCGGCATGAATACGCGACTCTCGAACACCTGCTGCTTGCCCTCGCCGACGATGTGGACGCCGCCACCGTGCTGCGCGCCTGCGGCGTCGACAGCGACAAGCTGAAGCGCGACCTTTCCGAATTCCTCGACAAGGACCTGGCCGGCCTGGTGTCCGACCGCGCCGGCGACGCCAAGCCCACCGCCGGCTTCCAGCGGGTGGTGCAGCGCGCCGCCATCCATGTGCAGTCCTCCGGCCGCGACGAGGTCTCCGGCGCCAATGTGCTGGTGGCGCTGTTCTCGGAACGCGAGAGCCATGCCGTCTACTTCCTGCAGCTGCAGGACATGACGCGGCTGGACGCGGTGAACTTCATCAGCCACGGCATCGCCAAGGCCCCCGGGCGCAGCCAGACCCGGCCCGTGCAGGGCAGTGCCCAGACGCCGGAGGAACCCACGGAAAAGGAAGAAAAACCCGCCCGCGGCGGTGCCAACCGCGGCCAGGACGCGCTGACCAACTACTGCGTGAACCTGAACAAGAAGGCCCAGGCCGGGAAGATCGACCCGCTGATCGGCCGCGATTCGGAAATCGAGCGCACCATCCAGATCCTCTGCCGCCGCACCAAGAACAACCCGCTCTATGTGGGTGACCCGGGCGTCGGCAAGACCGCGATCGCGGAGGGCCTGGCCAAGCGGATCATCGAGGGCGACGTGCCCGAGGTGCTGGCCAAATCCACCATCTTCGCGCTGGACATGGGCAGCCTGCTCGCCGGCACGCGCTATCGCGGCGATTTCGAGGAACGGCTGAAGGCGGTGGTGAACGAGCTGGAGCAGCAGCCCGGCTCCATCCTGTTCATCGACGAGATCCACACCGTGATCGGCGCCGGCGCCACCTCCGGCGGCGCCATGGATGCCTCCAACCTGCTGAAGCCGGCGCTCGCCCAGGGCACGCTGCGCTGCATCGGCAGCACCACCTACAAGGAATACCGCCAGCATTTCGAGAAGGACCGGGCGTTGGTCCGGCGCTTCCAGAAGATCGACGTGAACGAGCCGAACCTGGAAGACGCGGTGAAGATCCTCCAGGGTCTCAAGACCAACTACGAGAAGCACCACAAGGTGCGCTACACGCCGGAAGCCATCCGCGCCGCGGTGGAGCTCTCGGCCAAGTACATCCATGACCGCAAGCTGCCGGACAAGGCGATCGACGTGATCGACGAGGTCGGGGCAAGCCGCATGCTGCTGCCGGAACACAAGCGCCGGAAGACGGTGACGCTGAAGGATGTCGAGGAGATCGTGGCGAAGATCGCCCGCATTCCCCCGAAATCCGTCAGCTCCGACGACAAGGAGACGCTGCGCAACCTGGACCGTGACCTGAAGGCGATGGTCTTCGGCCAGGACAAGGCGATCGATGCCCTCTCGGCGGCCATCAAGCTGTCCCGCGCCGGGCTGCGCGATGCGGAGAAGCCGATCGGCAACTACCTGTTCAGCGGCCCGACCGGCGTCGGCAAGACCGAGGTGGCGAAGCAGCTGGCCAAGACGCTCGGCATCGAGCTGATCCGCTTCGACATGTCCGAATACATGGAGCGCCACAGCGTCTCCCGCCTCATCGGCGCGCCGCCGGGCTATGTCGGCTTCGACCAGGGCGGCCTGCTGACCGATGGCATCGACCAGCACCCGCATTGCGTGCTGCTGCTCGATGAGATCGAGAAGGCGCACCAGGACCTCTACAACATCCTGCTGCAGGTGATGGACCACGGGAAGCTGACCGACCACAACGGCAAGACGGTCGATTTCCGCAACGTCATCCTGATCATGACGACCAATGCCGGCGCCTCCGACATGGCGAAGAACGCCATCGGCTTCGGCCGCGACAGCCGGACCGGCGAGGATGAGGACGCCATCAAGCGCCTGTTCACGCCGGAATTCCGCAACCGGCTGGACGCCGTCATCGCCTTCGCCGGCCTCTCGCCGGAAATCGTCGCCCGCGTCGTGGACAAGTTCGTCATGCAGCTGGAGGCCCAGCTGGCCGACCGCAACGTGACCATCGAACTGTCCTCCGCCGCGCGCGAATGGCTTTCCGAACGTGGCTACGACCCGCTCTATGGCGCGCGCCCGCTGGGCCGCGTGATCCAGGAGGTGGTGAAGAAGCCGCTGGCCGAGGAACTTCTGTTCGGCAAGCTGGTGAAGGGCGGCTCCGTGAAGGTCGGCCTCAAGGACGGCGCGCTGGCCTTCGAATTCTTCGAGGCCGCGCCCCCGGCCCTGCCCAAGCCCGAGGATAGCGGCGACGGCGAGGCCGAGAAGGAACCCGAAACCGCCGAGTGATTGTCCGGGGCGCCGCCGCGGTCCCCATGGAAGGGTGCCTCCCGTTGGGGAGGCACCTTTCTTTTTGGCGGCGTGCCAAGGGGCCTGCCCGCGGGTGGGCGGGGTTGTAGGATGGCGGCGAGGGCTGGCCGCAGGGGGCAGGATGACGACCGACACGCGCATCGAGGATTGGGACAGCTACAGCGCCGGGCTGCGCGCCCGCGGCAGGGAGCTCACGGCGCTGCACCCGGAGTTGATGAAGGGCTTCGGCGCGCTCAGCCGCGGTGCCGCCACCACGCAGCACCTGGACGCCAAGACGCGGGAGATGATCGCCCTGGCGGTAGCCGTCACCACCCGCTGCGAGGGCTGCATCGACGCCCATGCCCGCAAGGCCAAGGCCGCGGGTGCGACCAAGGAGGAGATCGCCGAGGCGCTCGGCGTCGCCATTGCGCTCAACGCCGGCGCCGCCCTGACCTATTCGCTGCACGTGCTGGATGCGATGGACGGGACGGGGCAGGGGTAGCCACTTCGTCGAGCGCGCTTTTGGGGCGGGCACGAGCGACTTGGTGCCACGTCCGGCGGAGGCATGGTTCCGCTGGCGAGGCGGCAGCGTGACGGCACGTCTGCGCCAGCACAGGGGCGCAGGCTCCAATTTGGTCCGCTTGTGGTCCGAATATTTTGTGTCCACCCTGTACGCGGCGCCCGGCGCATTCCGCGTTCGGCTTCGGAAAGTGGCAATCTGCCGTGGAAATCGTCGATAACAGGGATGAACAGGAAAGGCTGTTCGCGAGCCTCAGGCGGCGGACAGAAGCCTATCGGCGAATCCAGCGTGTGAATGCGCAGGTTGCCGAAATTGTACTCGAACTATGCCGCAATCACTGCCGCAATGCGTTCGTGAACCGCAGCACGCAGCACGCCGTGATCTATTGCGCAAGCGCAAGCCGCTATTCCCATGATCTGGATCCAAAGGAGGCGATGGCACTGGACCGGCTCCATCGGTCCCTGAGGCTTCGTGGTATTCGCCTTTCAGCGGCGTATGTTACCGACGATGGCGAACCCTACACCGAGCTGACGGCCAGCAATCCGACCTGCGAACGCCTTCTCCGGGAGCGATTTGGCCGTTTCTTTCGAACCAATGTGCGGCTGGATTACAATGAGCCGGATTATTTCCAAGCCTTCAGCTTTATTGACGGCCATGCGCAGCAGGCTGATGCCGGCGATCTTGAACATTTTTCTGCGGTTCTCGCCGTGGCATGGAAGCCGGTGATCAGCGGCGATGTCCTTGAGGCGGCGGACGATGATCGATGGCGCTGACCGCAGGTTGGACCCGCCCTGCCAGTGGAGGCCGCGACAGAGAGGCCGCTTCGAAAGCGGCCCGTCCCGTCCTATGCGCTGCTTGACCCCTTCACGAAATCTCGCACCTCCGCCACCACCGGCGCGGTGCTGAGTCCCAGCAGCCGGGCGCCGGGGACGAAGTCGCTCATGATGCCGATATGGCCGACGCCCTCATACAGGCGCAGCCGCACGGGCCGGCCGGCCGATTCCAGCGCCGCGGCAAGTTCCACCGCATGCACCGGCCCCACCACCGTATCCGCCGTGCCATGCAGCAGCAGCGTGGGCGGCGCGGCCGCCAGCATGGCCGCGTCCGGTGCCGCCTCGATTCGCCCGCCGGGCGCGCCCGCAAAAATGCTCACCACCGGCTCGTCGGTCGGCTGCCAGGAGATGGGCGCGGAGATCAGCACCGCGCCCGCCAGCGCCCCGCGCCCGCCCGGCAGACCGGCCGAAGCCAGCCAGCGCGGGTCCAGCGCCAGCGCCGCGGCGATGAAGCCGCCGGCGGAATGGCCCATGACGAAAAGCGGGCCGCCAGGCACGACGCCGCCGGCGGCGCGCAGCCAGGCCACGGCGCGGGCCGCATCCTCGATGAAGTCGGGCCAGCGCGCTTCCGGCCACAGCCGGTAGTCGGGCACCGCCACGGCGAAGCCCAGCGAGGCCAGGCGTCGCGCCAGGAAGGCGTATTGCCCGCGGCCCCCCGTTTCCCATCCCCCGCCATGGATGAAGACCAGCAGCGGCGTGGCCGGCACCGGCATGGGCGGCAGCACCAGATCCAGCCGGTGCCGCGGCAGGGGGCCGTAGCGCAGCCCCTCCACCCGCATGGTGCCGCGCCGTGGCGTGGCCAGGTTGGCGATATCGGTGGGGGAGCAGCCGCCGGCCAGCAGCGCGGCGCCGAGCAGCGCGCGCCGGCGCATCAGTCGCCCAGCTCTTCCCGCGCCTGCATCAGGGCGCGCTTCTGCGGCTCCGTCACCACCGGGTAGTGCAGGTCGAGCGCTTCCAGGGTGCGGGCGATGGCGGCGGCCACCACCAGGCGGGTGAACCATTTGCGGTCCGCCGGCACCACGTACCAGGGCGCCTGCGGCGTCGCGGTGGCACGGATCGCCGCCTCGTAGGCGGCCTGGTAATCCTCCCAGTGCCGCCGTTCCGCGACATCCGTGGCGCTGAACTTCCAGTGCTTCTCCGGCTCCTCGATCCGCTTCAGGAAGCGGGCGCGCTGTTCCGCCTGGCTGACATGCAGGAAGAACTTCAGCACGACAATGCCCTGCCGGCCGAGATAGCGCTCGAAGGCGGCGATATCCTCCAGCCGCTCCTCCCAGATCCGCCCCGTCATCAGCCGCGGCGGCAGCTTCTGCGATTCCAGCACCTTGGGGTGGACGCGGGCCACCAGCACCTCCTCGTACCAGGAGCGGTTGTGGATGCCGATGGTGCCGCGGGGCGGCAGGGCGGTGGCGTGGCGCCAGAGGAAATCATGGTCCAGCTCCGTCGCGCTGGGCGCCTTGAAGGACACCACGTGGCAGCCCTGCGGGTTCACGCCGGAGAAGACATGCTTGATGGCGCCGTCCTTCCCGGCCGCGTCCATCGCCTGGAACAGGCACAGCACCCCCCAGCGGTCCTGCGCGTAGAGCATGTCCTGCTGGGTGGCGAGGATCTCCACGCCGCGGGCCAGCAGGTCCGGCGCCTCGGACTTCTTCAGGTCGAGCCCGGCCAGGTCGGCCGGGTCGTGGTCCTTCAGGTGGAAGGCGCCGCCATCTTCCACCCGGAAGCGGGAAAGCACCGATTCGATCCGCTTTTCCATGCCGCTATCCCCGTCCCCGGATCATCCAGCCCGCCGCCAGGCTCTGCAGGGCCACCGTCATCGCCAGCGCCCAGCCATAGCCGGCCGGGTCCCAGCCGCCATCCGCCAGCCGGGGCCAGAGGTCCAGGATCCAGCCGATGGCGTTCTGCAGCAGGAAGACCAGCCCCAACATGGCGACGTTGATGGCGGTTGCGACCCGCCCGGTCAGCTCCGGCGCGAAGCGCTGGCCGATCGCCGCATAGCCGGCCGGCCCGGCCGCGCCGAACAGCGCGAACAGGAACCAGATCGCACCGAGTGCCGCCGGGTTGCCCCAGGGGTGGGCGATCAGCAGCAATTGCACGGCGATGATGCCGGCCATGGCCAGCCAGGGCACCAGCATGGGGTGGGCACCGCGGCGTTGCAGCAGGCTGGCGGCCTGGCCGGTGCCGACGCTGCCCAGCATCAGCCCGGCCGCGTAGCAGAACAGCAGCGCCGCCCGCGCCGCCTGGTCCTGCCCGCCCACATCGCGCAGCCATGGCCCGGCCCAGAGGCCCTGATAGGTGAAGTTCATCGCCGAAAGCAGCGCGACGGAGGGGGCGAAGCGCAGGAAGGTGGGATGGCGGAAGATGCGGCCGAACTCCGCCACCTCTGCCCCGAAGGCGCGGCGCGGCGGTGGCGGCGCGCCCGGGCCACGTTCCGGCACCGAGACCCAGATCCACAGGCTGACCAGGCAGGACAGCCCCGCCAGCACGCCGAAAATGCCGCGCCAGCCGATCACCGGCACCAGCCAGGCCACCGGCAGCGTCGCCGCGATACTGCCCAGCGAGCCGAACAGCACGCCGAGCCCGGTCATCCCCGCCACCCGGTCGCGCGGATACCATTGCGTGTTCACCTTCAGCATGGCGATCAGCCCGGCGGAGATGCCGATGCCCGTCACCACCCGCCCGAAGGCCAGCCAGAACGGCCCGGCCGCTAGGCCGCAGAGCAGGAAGCCGAGGCCGGAGACCAGCGCGAGGACCGTCTGCACCCGCCGCGCGCCCCACAGGTCGATGGCCAGGCCCACGGGCAGCTGCGCCGCCGCATAGGCGGCGAAGAACATCGCCGCCAGCAGGCCGAGCTCGCTGGCCGAGAGCGCGAATTCCAGGGCCAGCAGCGGCCCCAGCGTCGCGATCATGGTGCGCGACGCCTGGTTGACGAAATTCAGCCCGGCGAGGGGAAGCGTGATCCGGGCGAACAGGCGCATGGCAGCCAGCTTGGCACGTCGGCGCGGATCAGGGGAGACGCAGGCGCAGGCTGATCGGGCAATGGTCCGAAAGCCGGTCCCGCCAGCGGCCGCCGCGCTCGGCATAGACCAGCACGGCGAAGCTGCGCGGCACCGCCCATTGCCGCGCCGGCCCGCCCAGGAAGGCATGGTCCACGAAGGGCCGCCCGCCGCGCGCATCCGCCCAGCAGGGGGAGGAGAGGCCCTCCGTCGCGCGGTCCATCGGCGCGGCATCCGCCAGGATGCGGACGAAATCGTCGTCCGGCGTCATGCGGCGGTTGAAGTCGCCGAGGATGGCGAAGCCCACCCCCTCCCGCGCCCGGGCCTGGGCCCATCCGGCCAGGATTCGCGCCTGGCGTTCCAGCTGTTGGCAATCGCGTGAGGCCGTGGGGCTGAAATCATCCTCGCGACAGCCGGCATCGAGATGCACGGAAAGCAGCCGCAGCCGCGCGCCGGAGTGCCCCTCCACCAGGATGTCGGCGCCGCGGCGCAGGCTGAAGCGGGCGCGCGGGTGCAGGTCCAGCGCCCGCAGGTCGGGCTGCGGCGTGGCGCGCAGGTGGCGGCGGATGGCGAAGCCGGGGCGCTGGACGTCCGGCTCATCCGTCAGGTGGATGGTCCATTCCGCCGGGTCGAAGATGCGGGCCGCGGCCTCCGCCCCGTCGATCTCCTGCAACGCCACCACATCCGCGGCCAGGCGCGTCGCATAGCCGCGCAGCAGGCGGAAATCCTCGTCCCGGCGGCCCGGCACGCCGCGCGGCAGCTCCGGGTGGCCGTTGGGCTTCAGGGTGAGCCAGGCGATGTTCCAGCTGGCGAGCTTGATCTCCTGCGCCCCGGCGGGGACGGCGAGGAGCAGCAGCAGGGCAAGCAGGATGCGGCGCATGGCGGGCGCTATAGCAGCAGGGCGGGGGCGGTGTCGCGCGGCGCCGGGGCGGCTTCCGGCAGCGGCCGGGCGCCGCAGGCAGCGAGGAAATTGGCGATGGCGTCCATCTCCGCCGCGTCGCGCGTCGGGTCATGGAAGGGGTCGTCGCGCGGGCTGCCGGGCGGCACCCAGATCACCGTCTCGTAGCGCGCGCGGGTCAGCAGCACGCGGTAGGTGTTGCGGATGAACTCGGCTTCCGCCGGATTGCGCACCACCTGCCAGCCGGCCCCGGCGAAGCGCCTGGCCTGCCATTGGCCGGCATGGCGCCGGAAATCGCCGCCCCAGGCCAGGCCCACCGTGTCCAGCTCCAGCCCCTGGCAGGCATATTCGGTGGCTGCGACCTCCAGCGCGTCGGAGGCGCGGATGTCCGGCCAGCGTTCGAGGAACCAGGCCACCGGCTCCTCCGTGCCGACAAGCTGCGCATCGAAGCCTTCCGCCCGCAGGCGACGGGCGCCGGAGGACCGCACGAAGCCGGCCCGGCGCAGCCCCGGCGTCAGTTGCCGCAGCGTGCGGCGTGCCGCGTCCAGCGAACGGGTCAGCAGGAAGGGCAGCCCCTCCGGCCCGGCATCCGCCGCCGCCCGCGCCTCCGCCACCGCGCCGCGCAGCACGGCATCCACCCAGGCGGCGGCAGCTTCCGAGCGCACGCTGCGGAGCGAGACGGTGAGGTCGAGCGCCGCATCCAGGCGCAGCCAGGCGGGATGGCCCTCCGCCAGGCGCTGCGCCGGCTCCGCCGCGTCCAGCACCCGGCGGGCAGCGACGGCACGCCAGCCGGGGGTGGCGGCGATCACGCTGCCCCATTCGCGCAAGCCTGCCTCCCCGGTGTTGATCTCCTGCCCATTGCCGATCAGGGCGACGATGGCGGCGAAGCCGGCATGGCGGCCCATGATCTCCAGCGCATGGGCGGGCTCGCTCATCCGCAGGGTGCTGACGCGGCGCTGGGTGTCGCGTGTCGCCTGCGCCGCGTCCCAGGCGCGTTGCGCCTCGTCGAAGACGATCACGCGTTCTGCCGGCGGGCCGTCGCGGCCGGCATTGTCGGCCAGGAAGCGATGCACGTTCTGCAAGGCCGCCTCCGATTCGTGCCGCGCCTTGCGCAGCCGGGGCGCCAGGCGCCGGCGTTCCGGGTCTGCGCTCGGGCCGCGCGCCAGGTCGATGCCGGCCCGGTTGCAGGCTAGCGCCTCCCGCAGCACGGCGACCAGCGGGCTGTTGCCGGTGAGGAAGGCGCTGCCGTCCAGCCGCCTGTCGCCGAACACCACGTTCAGGCCGCACAGCGTCTTGCCGGCGCCGGGGATGCCGGTGACGAACACCACCACCCGCGCGCCCTCCGCCGCCGCCGCATCCAGCGCTGCCTCGATGGCGGCGGTGGTGCGGGTCAGGTTCACGGTGTCGGCGCGGGCGGCGGCGATCTCCGCCACGCTGTTGCGGGCGAACAGGGTGGCCGCGGCCTCGATGATGCTGGGCACCGGCTGGTAGCGGGCGGCCAGCCAGGCGCAGCCATCGAGCCGTGGCCCGCGCAGGGCGTTGTCCAGCGTGGTGAGGAGGCCGGGCAGGGTGGCGGCATTGGCCTCCGCCACTGGCAGCACGCCGGGAATGGGCAGCGGGATCTGCGGGGTGGCGGGCGCCGAAACCTCGGTCGCGACCAGGATGGGTTGGATCGGGTGGTGCCGGCTGCCGGCGTGGAAGTCCCGCAGGTCCTCGGCGTAGTCGGCAACCTGGGCGCGATCGGCATTGGCGATCGCCCGGGCGCCGACCTTGAATTCCAGCACCAGGATCGCCGACCCGGTCAGCAGCACCGCGTCGATGCGCTTTTCCAGCCGCATCAGGTCGAATTCCAGCGCGATGGTCCAGTGCTGGCCATCGCAGCGCCGCACGCAATCCTGCAGCAGCCGCACCTGGTCCTGCCAGGCGCGGAGCTGGGCCGGTTCGCTGGACAGGCGGCGGGACATCTGGCTGGCGGCCAGCGCGTTGGCCACCGCCGCCGGCGTCATGGCGAGCAGGTCGGAACCACTGCAGTCGAACCAGGCGCGCATCCGCCCAGCCTAGCCGTTCCGCCTCCGCGATGGCCAGGTGGCCAGCAGCAGGCTGCCCATCAGCAGCACGAATCCGGCCGCATGGGTGCCGGTGAAGGTCTCGCCCAGGAAGCCCACCGCCACGATCGCGGCCGTCGCCGGCAGGAAGCTGGTGAAGATGCCGGCGATGCCGGCCGGCGCGCGCTTCATGCCGGCATACCACAGCAGCAGGCACAGCACGCTGGTGGTCAGGCTGTGGAACACCAGCAGGCCGGCCACGGCGGGGTCCGCCAGCGCCGCCGCGCTGCCCAGAACCGGCAGGCAGAAGGGCAGCAGGAACAGCACGGAAAACCCCTGCATCCACAGGCTGGCCGTCACCACCGGCACGCTTCCGGCAATGCGCTTGGCGAGCAGCACATACATCGCCTCCCCGCATACCCCGCCGAAGACCAGCAGATTGCCGAGCAGGTTGCCGGCGCCCTCCGCCCCGGTGCGGGCCAGCGTGATCGCCGCCATGCCGAAGGCGGCCAGCGCCACCGCCGCCCATTGCCGTGGCGGCAGCCTTTCCCGCAGCCACAATGCGCTGCCGATGGCGACCACCGCGGGCAGGGTGGCCAGCACCAGCCCGGCTTCCAGCGCCGTTGTCAGGCGCAGCCCGGCCAGCAGCCCGGCATTGTAGATCACCGTGCCGAAGGCCGCCTGCCAGGCCAGGTTCCACAGGCTGCGCGCATCCGGCCGCACGCCGCCTTCCCGGGCGCGTGCCAGCGGCCACAGCACCGCTACCGCCAACAGGCAGCGCAGACCGGCAATCATCGGAATGGGCAGGGAGGCCGCGAGCAGCTTGGCCACGCCGACATTGGCGCCGACCAGCGCCATCGAGGACGCAAGCTGCGCATAGGCCGTCAGCACGCTACCCCTCGCCCTCGCGCTTGAAGGGCGACATTTCGGAAAGCGCCTGCATCTCCGCCAGCATCGCCGGGCGTTCGCGGTCGAGGAAATCCGCCACGGCGCGGCGCAGCCCCGGATGCGCGATCCAATGCGCGGAATAGGTCGGCACCGGCAGGTAGCCGCGCTGGATCTTGTGCTCGCCCTGGGCGCCGGCCTCCACGCGGGGCAGCTTGTGCTCGATGGCGAAGTCGATGGCGCGGTAGTAGCACAGCTCGAAATGCAGGAACGGCGCGTCCACCACGCAGCCCCAGTTGCGGCCGTACAGCGCCTCCTCCCCCAGAAGGTTCAGCGCGCCGGCCACCGGTTGCCCTTCCTGTTCCGCCACCATCAGCACCACCTTGTCGCCCAGCCTTTCGCCCAGCAGCGGCCAGAAGGATTTCTTCAGATAGGCGCTGCGGCCCCAGCGCTTGTCGGTGGTGGAGAGGTAGAAGCGATGAAACGCCTCCCAATGCCGCGGCGTGATCTCATGCCCGCGCAGGGTCTTCAGCACGAAGCCGGACTGCTCCGCGTCGCGCCTTTCGCGCCGGATCTGCTTGCGCTTGCGGCTGGACAGCGCGCCGAGGAAATCCTCGAAGCAGCCATAGCCGGCATTGGTCCAGTGGAATTGCGTGCCGAGGCGTTGCAGCCAGCCGGCCTCGCCCAGCGCCGCCCACTCCGCGGCCGTGCAGAAGGTGCAGTGGACGGAGGACAGGTCCAGCTGCTGGCAGGCCTGCACCAGGCCCTGCGCCAGCGCCTCGACACCGATGCCCGCATCCGGCCGCACCAGCAGGCGCGGCCCGGGCACGGGGCTGAACGGCGCCGCGACCTGCAGCTTCGGGTAGTAGCGGCCGCCGGCACGTTCGAAGGCATCGGCCCAGCCATGGTCGAAGACGTATTCGCCCTGGGAATGCGCCTTGGCATGGCAGGGCGCGCAGGCCAGCAGCCGCCCGGCCGCGTCGCGCAGCGCCACATGCTGCGGCAGCCAGCCGCTGCGCCCGCCGGTGCTGCCCGATTCCTCCAGGGCGAGGAGGAAGGCGTGGCTGACGAAGGGGTTCCCGGCACCGGCGCAGGCATCCCACTCCAGGGGCGGAATGTCCGCGATGGCGCGGTGCAGGGACAGGCTGAGTTCGGGCATGCCGGTCAAAATTGGGCGCGCCGGTTCCGCCACAACCTCTCAGGCGATCTCGAACAGGCCTTCCACTTCCACCGCGGCATCGCCGGGCAGGGAGGGCACGCCGATGGTGCTGCGCGCATGCCGCCCCGCCTCCCCGAATACCGCCACCGCGAGGTCCGAGGCGCCATTCATCACCAGCGCATGCTGGGTGAAATCGGCGCCGCAGGCGATGAAGCCGCCGAGCCGCACCACGCGCTTCACCCGGTCCAGGTCGCCCACCGCGGCCTTCACCTGCGCCACCAGGTTGATGAAGCAGGTGCGCGCCGCCGCCTGGCCTTCCTCGATGCTGACGCCGGCACCAAGCTTGCCGGTGGTGCTGATCCTGCCCTCCACCAGCGGGATCTGGCCGGAGACCACCAGCAGGTTCCCCACCAGGTTGAAGCCGATGTAGTTCGCCACCGGGGCGGGGGCCTGCGGCAGGGTGATGCCGAGGGCGGCCAGGTTGGCGTCGACGGTGCCGGGCATGGAGTGGGTTCCTTTGACGGGATCGGGTGGTCACGGGCCATGGCCCCCACCCTGACCAGCCTGCGACGTTGCGGCAATGCCGCAACCCACCGCAAGCGGAGGAGGGAAGCGCCTGTTCTTCTCCTCCCCCGCCTGCGGGGGAGGCCGGGCGGGGGCTTCGCCTGCGCCGCCTACCCCACCAGCTTCAACTGCCGCCGCCTTGCGCGCGGCGTCGGGGCGGAGGGCAGGTCCATCGGCAGCAGCGGCAATTGTTCCGCGGCATGGCCGGTGGCATCCGGCGCGCAATCGGCCTCCGACGGGTCCGCCAGGTCGCGCCGGCCGAGATACTCCATCGCCAGCCGGCGGAAGGCCCAGTCCAGCACGGAGGTGGCGCGGCGGATGGCGGGATCGCCCTCCACCGTCCCGGCCGGGCCGAAGCGGGTATAGGCGTAGGCCTCGACGAACTGGCCGAGCGCCACGCCCTGCGCCAGCCCGATCGAGACCGCCTGCAGCATGGCGTCCATCAGGCTGCGATAGGCCGCCGATTCCTTGGTGAGGGCGACCGTCACCTCCACCGGCCGGCCTTCCGCATCCTCCGTCGTGCGCAGCACCACGCGATGCCCGCCGACCGCCACGCGCCACACCGCACCACCGGGCCGCGCCGGCTGGGTGGCCGCGCGGGGGGGAGGCGGGGGTGCCGGGCGGGCCGGGGCGGCTTCCGCCACCGGCATCGGCGGCGGGATATGCAGGAAGCCGGCCAGCGCCTGGGCCATGGCGCGCCAATCGGCATCGGCCACCGGCGCCAGCAGCGTCTCCGCCGCCGCCCGGCCGACGCGCAGCGCCGCGCGGGTCGGCACCTCCGTCACCCAGCCGGTGGAATCCAGCGCCAGGCGGGTGGCGGCCGGGGCGGGGGCGAGGCCGCCGGTCTCCGCCCCCAGAAGCTGTTCCACCGCATCCGGCGCGGCCAGCGCCACCAGCGCCTGGTGCCGCAGGCCGAGGCTGCCCGCCGCCGCATCCAGCGCGGCGCGGGCGGCTTCGGCCAGGCCGGGCACCACGGTGGCGCCGGGCGGGGCGGGGGCGAACAGCGCCAGCGGCTCCTTCGCGCCCAGGATTTCCGCCAGCCGGCCCGATTCGGCTTCCGCCGCGCCGCGGGTCAGCGCGGCGATGGCGGCGCCCACGGCGCGGGCTTCCGGGCTGGCGTAGCGCAGGCCGAGCGCG
>NZ_JAAVNE010000075.1 GCF_012103215.1 Falsiroseomonas selenitidurans | reverse complement strand
ATTTGGGCACGCGGGCCTGCCGCAACGTGAACCCCGCGGCCAGCGGCCGGCGCACCCAGCCCGGCCGCCGGCGCCCCCGGCCCGGCCTCGCCCGGCGGGCAGGCCGGCACGCCTGGCCCGGCCGGTGGCGGCCGGTCTGGCGACACCGCCGGCGATCCGGATGGCGCGCGGCAATTGCCGCCCGGCTATGCGGCGGCGCTCGTGCGCATCCTGCAGCGCAACCTGCGCTACCCGCCCTCCGCCCGCGAGCAGGGGGTGGAAGGCACGGCGGTGATCCGCTTCACCATCGCCCGCGACGGCACCGTGACATCGTCGCAGATGGTGCGCGGCACCGGCTCCGCCCTGCTGGACCAGGAAGCGATGGCCCTGCTGCGCCGCGTCTCCCCCCTGCCACGCCTGCCCTCTGATTTTCCGGAGGCGCGGGCCGTGGTGCTGGCGCCGATCGGCTTCTCGATCCGGTAGACCGGGCCTCAGGGCAGGCCCGGCGCCTCGGCCGGGCCATCCGCGCCTGATCGGGCCACCGCCAGCGCCTCGGCCAGCGCCCGGCGCAGCAGCGCCGCCTCATGCCCGATGCACAGCGCGCGGAAGCCGGCGCGCAGCGCCGCCGCGGCTTCCGCCCCGTCGCCCGCCACCCAGCCGATCGGCTTGCCCGCCGCCCGCGCCGCCTCGCGCAGCGCCGCCGCCGCGGCGCGGTAGCGCGGATCCGCGAAGCGGCCCGGGATGCCGAGGCTGTCCGACAGGTCGAAATGGCCCAGCCAGAGCAGGTCGAGCCCCGGCACGGCCGCGATCTCCGCCGCCGCCGCGACGCCGGCCGCGCTTTCCACCAGCGCGATGGTCAGCACCGCCGCATTCGCCGCCGCCATCTTCGGTCCCGCCTCGCCGCCCGTATAGGCGTCGTGCGCCAGGCCGAAGGCCAGGCCGCGCCGCCCCTCCGGCCGGTAGCGGCAGGTGGCGACCAGGGCGCGCGCCTGGGCGGCGCTTTCCACCAGCGGCAGCATGATGCCGAGCGCCCCGGCATCCAGCACCGCCGGCGCCAGGGCCGGATCGGCGCGCGGCAGGCGCACCAGCGGCACGATGCCGGCGGCGCGGGCAAAGGCGCATTGGGCCTTCACCCCCTCGATCCCCAGGCCCGAATGCTCCATGTCCAGCAGCACGAAGCCGGCCCCGCCGGCGGCCAGCACCGGCGCCAGGCCGGGGGTGAAGAACTCGAAGGCCATCACGCCGAAGGCGGCCTCCCCGCGCAGCAGGCGCTCACGCACCGGGTTGTGGATCATGCGGCGGCCTCCCTGCCCTCTGCCGATCCTGATCCCGCCGGCGTGATGCCGGCAAGCTTGCGGTGGGCGCTCTCGGTGTTTATGTTTAACTCCATGGTTAACCAAACGCCGACATCCCACGCCCCGCCCGGCCCGCAGCTGGACCGCATCTTCGCCGCCCTGGCCGACCCCACCCGCCGCGCCCTGATCCAGCGCCTGGACGGGGTGGAGGAGCTGACGATCAGCGAGCTGGCCCGGCCCCTGGCGATGTCCCTGCCGGCGGTGATGAAGCACCTGGACGTGCTGGAGAATGCCGGCCTCATCGCCCGCCACAAGACCGGCCGGAGCGTGCAATGCCGGCTGACCGCCGGACCCATGGAGGATGCGATGGGATGGCTCGCCCGCTACCAGCGCTTCTGGACCGAGAGCCTGGATCGGCTCGCGCAGGCGCTGGAACGCCAGCCATGACCGTGACCATCCCCAGCCTGACCCTGGTGCGCCGCATCCGCGCCACCCCCGCCCGGGCCTTCGCCGCCTGGACCGAGGCCGAGATGCTCGGCCAATGGTTCGGCCCGCACCACACCCGGGTGGAGGAGGCGGCCATCGACCCGCGCCCCGGCGGCAGCTTCCGCATCGTGCTGCGGGAGGAGGGCGGCGCGCGGCACGAGATCGGCGGCCGCTACCTGGTGGTGGAACCGGAGCAGGCGCTGACCTTCACCTGGGCCTGGGCCTCCGCCCCGGAACGGGAAAGCCGCGTCACCATCCGCTTCCGCCCGCTGGAGGACGGCACGGAGCTGACGCTGACGCATGACCGCTTCGCCGATGCCGACACCGCCACCCGCCACCGCCGCGGCTGGACCGAATCGATGCAGCGCCTGGCGGCCATCTTCGCAACCACGCCGGAGGACACCCTGCCATGATGGACGCCCAGCCCACCGACCAGCACCGCTGGCTGCAGCAGCTGGTCGGCGAATGGACCAGCGAGGCCGACTGCATCATGGGCCCCGACCAGCCCGCCCAGACCATGCGGGGGCGGGAGACGGTGCGCAGCCTGGGCGGGCTCTGGGTGATCGGGGAAGGCACCGGGGAGATGCCGGATGGCGACACCGGCCTCACCATGCTCACCCTCGGCTTCGACCCGGCGCGCGGCCGCTTCGTCGGCAGCTTCATCGGCTCCATGATGACGATGATGTGGCTGTATGATGGGGGGCTGGAGGCGGATGGCCGGACGCTGACCCTGGATGCGGAGGGCCCGGATTTCAGCACCCCCGGCCGGGTGGCGAAGTACCAGGACATCATCGGCCTCACCGGCCCGGACAGCCGCAGCCTGACATCGCGCATGCAGATGGCGGATGGCGGCTGGCAGCCGGTGATGACCGCGCGCTATCGGCGGGTGGGCTGAGCCATGGCCCAGCGCGTCCTGCTGCTGGTCGGCACCCGGAAGGGTGCCTTCATCCTGCAATCCGACGCGGCGCGCCAGGACTGGGCGCTGCGCGGGCCGTTCTGCGAGACTTGGCCGATCAACCAGGTGATCATGGACCGCGCCACCGGCACCATCCATGCCGGCGGCGGCAATGAATGGTTCGGCCCGGCGGTGTGGAGCTCGCCCGATCTTGGCGCGACCTGGACCCATTCCAGCGAGGGCCTGGCCTACGCGGCAGGCGAGACGCCGATCAAGGCGGTGTGGAGCCTGGCCGCCGCGCATGGCGTGCTGCATGTGGGGGTGGAGCCGGCCGGGCTGTTCCGCAGCACCGATGGCGGGCGCCGCTTCGCCCCGGTGCCGGCGCTGCGCGACCATCCCTCCCGCCCCGAATGGCAGCCGGGCGGCGGCGGGCTGATCCTGCACGGGCTGCTGCCGCACCCCTCGGACCCCGACCAGCTCTGGGTCGCGATCTCGGCCGGCGGCATCTTCCACACGGCGGATGGCGGGCTGAGCTGGGCGCCGCGCAACCGCGGCACCCGGCAGGACTACGCGCCGGAGGAGCAGCGCTATCCGGAACACGGGCAATGCGTGCATTGCGTGGTGATGGCGCCCGGCCAGCCGGACCTGCTGTACCAGCAGAACCATTGCGGCATGTACCGCAGCGAGGATGGCGGGCGCAGCTGGACCAGCATCGAGGCCGGCCTGCCCTCCTCCTTCGGCTTCCCGGCTGCGGCGCATCCGCGCGACCCCGCCACGCTGTTCCTGCTGCCGCTGAACGGCGACCAGGCGGGGCGCTTCGTGCCGGAGGCCCGCGCCGCGGTCTGGCGTACGCGCGATGGCGGGCGAAGCTGGCAGGATCTGCGCCAGGGTCTGCCGCAGCAGGACGCCTATTTCGGCGTGCTGCGCCAGGCCATGGCGACCGATACGATGGACAGCGCCGGCGTCTATTTCGGCACCAGCGGCGGCGAGATCTACGCCAGCGCGGATGAGGGCGAGAGCTGGCGGCCGATCGCCCGGCACCTGCCCACCATCGCCTCCATCGAGGCCGTGGTGCTGGGGTGACGGCGCCCGTGCCCGTGCAGGTGCTGCTGCCGGCGGCGCTGCTGCGGCTGTTCCCCGGCGCGCCGCGCCAGGTGGCGCTGCCCGCGGCGACGGTGGCGGAGGCGCTGGCGGCGCTGGACCGGCGCTGGCCGGGCATGCGCGACCGGCTGTGCGACAGCACCCCCGCCATCCGCCGTCACCTGAAGGTGTTCGTGGATGGCGAGCCCGCCAGCCTCGGCACCGCGCTGCGGCCGGGGGCAGAGATGCTGGTGACGACGGCGATCAGTGGCGGCTGAGCGGCCGGAGGCTCATCCGGCCAGGCCGACCAACGCCACCACCCCCACGGCCGCCACCGCCATCCCGGCCAGCCGCGGCGCCATCCCCCCGACCAGCGCCGGCGCCCGGTGCACCGCCCAGGCCAGCGCCGCCACCAGCCCGCCCTGCACCAGCGCCAGGCCGAGCAGATAGGCCAGCACCGGCGTCGCCTCCGCGCCGATCATCGCCTCGGCATAGGCCTGGCCATGCGCCAGCCCGGCCAGCGCCAGCAGCACGCTCCAGGCGGCCGCCGGCAGCGCGGCGCGCAGGGCCAGCAGCAGGCCGGCCAGCACCACCGTGGCCGCCACCAACACCTCCACCCCCGGCAGCCAGAAGCCGAGCCAGCCGGCGGCCACCCCGGCCAGGGAGGCGGCGACGAAGGCCAGCGGCCGCGCCAGGCCCCAGCCGGCCAGCCCGGCCAGCAGCCCCACCGCCAGCAGGAAGGCCAGGTGGTCCGCCCCGATCACCGGATGCGCCACGCCGGAGGCGATGCCGTGCCAGAAGGTGCTCGGCACCGCACCGCCCATCGGGTGGTGCGCCAGCGCCGGGATCGGTGCCAGCAGCAAAGCGGGCAGGGCAAGGCGGCGGAACAGGCTGGTCATGACAAATCCCCCGGATGAAGCGCGAGGATAGGGCGCGGCCGGGGCGGGCGGGAACCCCGCGCCGCGTGCCCCCGGCACCTCCCTCGCTCGGATTTCGCCACAATCGCGGCGTGGAATGCGGTCATGGACACGACCTCGCACATCGCGGCGATCCGATTCGGAACCGGTCCGCGCCCCGACCAGGCCCCGCCGGCCGACCCGATCGCCTGGCTGGACGCGCAGACGCGCGGCCCCGCCCCCGCCCTGCCGCTGCCACCCGGCCGCGACGCCCCCTTCTCGCTGATGGAGGGCTATGCGGCCTGGGTGGCGCATGACGCGAGCCCGCCGCCGCCCGGCCAGCAAAGCCCGGTGACGCAGATCCTCCGCGCCGAGCAGGCCGCCTGGCTGCGCCACCTGCTGGCCAGCGCCACCCCCTTCCATGACCGGCTGACGCAGTTCTGGCTGAACCACTTCACCGTGGCGGAACGCGGCGGCTTCGGCGTCTCCACCGGGCTCGGCCCGCTGCTGCGCGACGCCATCCGCCCGCATGTCACCGGCCGCTTCGTGGACATGCTGCTGGCGGTCTCGCTGCATCCGGCCATGCTCTACTACCTGGACCAGACCGCCTCCGTCGGCCCGCAGAGCCCCTTCGGCCGGCGCAGCGGCCGCGGGCTGAACGAGAACCTGGCGCGCGAGATCCTGGAGTTGCACACGCTGTCCCCGGCAGGCGGCTATGGCCAGGCGGATGTGACGGAATTCGCCCGGATCATGACCGGCTGGGGCGTGGAGCGGCTGCGGCCGCCCTTCGGCACGCTGTTCCGCCCCGGCAGCCACGAGCCGGGAGAGAAGACCCTGCTCGGCCGGCGCTTTCCCGGCGGGCCGCAGGACTACGAGGCAGCGCTGCGCCTGCTGGCGGACCACCCCGCCACCCACCGCTTCCTGGCGACGCGGCTGGTACGGCACTTCGTGGCGGATGCCCCGCCGGCCGCCGCCGTGACGGCCATCGCGACGGTGCTGGCCGAGACCGGCGGCGACCTCGGCGCCGCCGCCCGCGCGCTGGTGCGCCTGCCCCAGGCCTGGGACCCGCCGCTGTCCAAGCTGCGCGCGCCGCAGGACTATGTGCTGGCGCTGCACCGCGCGGCCGGCGGCACGGAGCCGGGGCCGGTGCAGGGCGCCATGGCGGCGCTGGGCCAGCCGCTGTGGAATGCGCCGCAGCCGAATGGCTGGGCCGACACCGCCGCCGCCTGGGTGGCGCCGGAGCCGATGATGCAGCGCCTCGACATCGCCTACGAGACCGCCGGCCGCTACAGCCGCCGCCCGCCGCTGGAGGTGCTGCAGACCGCGCTCGGCCCGATGGCGCGTGATGAGACGGTGGCCGCGGTGCGCCGCGCCGGCAGCGCCCGCGACGCCATCGCCCTGGTCTTCTCCAGCCCGGAGATGCAACGCCGATGAGCCGCCCCCACCTGCCCCGCCCGCATCTGCCGCCCATCGGCCGCCGCGGCCTGCTGCTCGGCCTCACCGCGCTGGCCACCGCCGGCGGCGCCCGACTGGCGCTCGCCGAGGCCGCGCCACCGGCGGCGGAAGCGCGGCTTGTCGTCATCCTGCTGCGCGGCGCGATGGACGGGCTGCACGCCGTCATCCCCTATGGCGACCCTGACTACGCCACGCTGCGCGGCGTCCTGGCCATGCCGGAACCCGGCGTGGCCGGCGGGGCGCTGGATCTCGGCGGGATGTTCGGGCTGCACCCGAAGCTTGCCGCCCTGCACGGCCTTTACCAGGCCGGGGAGCTGCTGCCGGTGCAGGCGGTGGCCGGCCCCTACCGCACCCGCAGCCATTTCGACGGCCAGGACCTGCTGGAAGGCGGCGCGGCGCAACGGCTGGACTCCGGCTGGCTGAACCGGGCGCTGGCGCATCTGCCGGAGCCCGGCCGCGGCGCCGCGGCACGGGCCGGGCTGGCGCTGGGGCTCGACCTGCCGCTGCTGCTGCGCGGCGCGGTGCCCGTCGGCATGTGGGCGCCGCCGCGCGCCACGCGGCCGGAGCCCGACCTCTATCTGCGGATGGCGGAGTTGCTGCACGCCGACCCGGTGCTGGGCCCCGGCGTGGCGGAAGGGCTGCGCGGCCGCGGCTATGCGGCGCAGGCGCTGGCCATGGGCGGGCCGCCACCGACGCAGGGTGGCTTCCTGCGCCTGGCGACCACGGCCGGGCGGCTGCTGGCGCGGCAGGACGGCCCCCGTGTCGCGGCGCTGGAACTCGGCGGCTGGGACACCCATGCCGGCCAGGCGCAGCGCATGGAGCCGGTGCTGGCGCAGCTCGATGCCGGGATCGCCGCGCTGCGGGCGCAGCTTGGCCCGCTCTGGGCCCGGACCGCGGTGCTGGCGGTGACGGAATTCGGCCGCACCGCGCGCGCCAACGGCAATCTCGGCACCGACCACGGCACCGGCGGCGCCGCCCTGCTGGCCGGCGGCGCGGTGCGCGGCGGGCGGGTGCTGGCGGATTGGCCGGGCCTGTCCCGCGCCGCGCTGTTCGAGAATCGCGACCTGCAGCCGACGCGGGATCTGCGGGCGCTGGCCAAGGGCCTGCTGCGCGACCACCTGCACCTGCCCGACGCCGCCCTCGCCGCCGCCTTCCCCGGCAGCGAGGCGATCGCGCCGGAGGCCGGGCTGCTGCGGGGTTGATGCAACGGCTTTTGCGGTCGTCAGGCCGGTCCGCCTGACGCGAGAATGCGGGGCTACATCGGCTTGCGCGCGCGGTGGCCGGTGGCGCGTTCGAAGGCGTGGCCGGCGCGCAGCACCAGCGCATCGGCAAAGGGCCGGCCGATGAGCTGGGCGCCGACCGGCATCCCACCCTCCCCGAAGCCGGTGCACAGCGCCAGGGCCGGCTGGCCGGTCAGGTTGAAGGGAATGGTCAGGCCCGGCGCCTCCAGGCTGGCGAATTTGCCGATGCGGTCGATCGGCGCCGCTTCCGCCGGCTGGGCGGCCGTCAGCAGCAGGTCGCAATCCCGCATCGCGGCGGCCACCGCGTCACACAGCTCCCGCCGCCGCCGCTGCGCCTGGACGTAGTCCGCGGCGGAGACCAGCGCGGCCAGCGCCAGGCGTTCGCGCAGGAACTCGCCATAGTCGCTGAAGCGCGTGCGCAGCCAGGGCTCATGCACCGCATGCGCCTCCGCCATCAGGATCACCCAGCCGGCGGCGTTGAAATCCATCAGCGGCGGCAGCGTGACCTCGGTGACCGTGGCACCCTCCGCGCGCAGCACATCGGCCAGGTGGTCGATGCCGGCGCGCACGGCGGGGCTCGCCACCAGATCCTGTTCATGGAAGTGCCGCACCAGGCCGATGCGCAGGCCGCGAACGCCGCCACCGAGGCCGGAGACCACATCCGGCGCCGGCCGGTCCGCCGAGGAGGGGTCTTCCGGATCGTGGCCGAGCATGGCCTGCAGCAGCAGCGCGCAATCCTCCACCGTCCAGGCCAGCGGGCCGGTGGTGTCCAGGCTGTGCGCCAGGGGCAGCACGCCGGCGCGGCTGCACAGGCCGTAGGTGGGCTTGATGCCGGCCAGGCCGCAGAGCGCCGCCGGCCCGCGGATGGACCCGCCCGTGTCGCTGCCCGTCGCCCCCAGCACGATGCCCGCCGCCAGCGCGGCGCCGGAGCCGGAGGAGGAGCCGCCGGTGAAGCGGCTGGTGTCCCACGGGTTGCGCGCCGGCGGCCAGGGCAGGTCGAAGGAGGGGCCACCCCAGGCGAATTCATGCGTGGCAAGCTTGCCCAGCGTCACCGCCCCCGCCCCGGCCCAGGCGCGCACCACGGCGGCATCCGCCGCCGGGACATGGTCCGCCAGCAGGCGCGAATGCGCCGTGGTGGGGATGCCGGCGGTCTCGTAGATGTCCTTGTGGCCGATCGGGATGCCGTCCAGCGGCCCCCGCAGCCCGCCCGCCATCTGCCGCGCCTCCGCGGCGCGGGCCTGCGCCAGGGCGAGGTCGGGGGTCAGGCGGATGAAGGCGTGCAGCGCCGGGTTCAGGCGCTCCGCCTTGGCCAGCGCCGCCTGGGCGAGGTCCACCGGCGAGAGCTCGCGCGCGGCAATCCGCCGGGCTGCTTCGGCCAGCGTCAGGGGCAGGCCGGTCATGCCACGGGGGCCTTCGGGGCGAAGACCGTGGCCGGTTCCACTGAGACGCCGCCCCGCGGCCGCAGCTGCGCCGTGGCGGCGACGACGTGGCGGGAGGCGGCGAGCAGGCTGTCGCGCTGCGCCGCGGTCAGCACCAGCCCGGCGCGCTGCATCAGCGCGTCGAACTGGGCCTCCGGCATCGGGCCGGGCTGGGCTTCGGGACTGGGCGCGGGCATGGCGGCTTCCTTCCGGCAGGGGGCCGGAGCGATCATGCGGATATCCTGGCCGCTGTCACGCCGCCTCTCGCAGGCCGGGCGGGGGCTGTGGTAGACGACCCGCGGCGTCTCCGTAGCTCAGCCGGATAGAGCACCAGATTCCTAATCTGGGGGCCGTGGGTTCGAATCCCGCCGGGGACACCACCACCATCGCCGACAACCGCTCTCCCGCAGGCTGAACAGCCCTTTGAGGCGCAGGAACCCCGGGGCTTCCGCGCGAAAGCTCGGGCTTTCGCTGGTGGAACGAATCGCCGATTTCCTCTCTGTTTGCCGCCTTCTCTCCGGACCTCGGGACATTGCCTGATTTGGTCCCGAGCTATTTTCCGAGGCCAAAGGCCGATTTCAGCGTCGCCTCCGTGCCCGGGAGTTGGCATCCCCTATTGGGGAGCGGTTGGCGACAAATGGCCAGGGCCGCTTCAAAAAATGCGCTTGGCGCCGCCCCGCTGCGACGACGGCAGTCGGATCAACGTCGCCATGGCATCCGCCAGGTTCTGCGAGACCGGCTCGCCCTCCACCTGCTGGCTGCGGAACCACTCTGCGAGGAGTTCCTTCTTGCCCTGGTCGCCCCGCGTGATGCGATTGGCCGCGATCGCCTGGTCGAGCATGTCCATGTAGGGCGTGCGGTAGGGCGCGCCGGTCGCTGGATCGGGGAGCAGGGCCGGCTTCGGGACCTCGGTCACCGGCCAGATCGCCAGCACCATGAAGCGCGACATGCGGATGTCGATGAAATGCTGATCGAGCAGGCTCAGCGCATCGGTGCGCGTGCTGGGCTGGCCCGCGCGCCAATGCTCTGGCGCGATGCTGCTGTGGCGGCCGGAATGGAAACGCCAGCCATCATGCTCCGACACCCAGGCAGCGGCGCGCTCGGTTGAAACCCGGCCCACCGCATGCAGATCGCCGTCGCGCAGGGCGACCTGGATTTCCTCCCAGGCGATGAGTTTGACGACGTCCTCCAGCTTGCGCGGTGGCTGCCATTTTTCCGAGGGCGCCAGGGCCGTCGTGAGGCGCTCGGGATCGGCCTGGAGATGGGACGCGACCTGTGCCCTGACATGGATTTCGGTCTGCTGAAGGGTCCAAAGGGTGCGATCCAGATGTTCAATCAGCATCGGGCTGTGCTCTCGCCGGGGGGTGTCAGGTATGAGAACATAACAGAAACACGAGATGGGGTGAAGGGTTCAACCCAGGCCTGCTCTGCCGCCTGTCACCGGCTCGAAGGTAGAGGCTTGGGCGCATTGTCTGGCCTGATCCCGCCATGCGCGCAGATATCAGCTCTACAAACCCGCCTCGCTCGCCGTCCATGATCGAATGCCCACCGCTGGGCATTCGATGGCCAGCCAAGCGACAGCGCGGGCCGGCGACAGCTTGCACCCGGCGCCGCCTTGCATCCGTGCGGGCCGCTGCGGCTGTGCAGCCGCGCTGGGCCAAATTCTCGGGACCAGGGAGAGGTTCGCCTACGCCGAACCGCCCGGCAGCGCGGCTATGCGAACCCCACAGAAAGGGTCCGCCCATGACGAAACGCACCGCTGCCGCGCCGCCCGCACCCGGCCTCCCGAAGATTGCCCCGGCCGAGGTGCTGTGGCGCCTGGCCGCGCTCAAGACCATCGGCATCGCCGACCTCAAGCAGCAATGGCGCAGTTGCTTCGGCCAGGAACCGCCCGCCTATAATCGCGCCTTCCTGGAGGGTCGGCTCGCCTATCGCATTCAGGAACTGGCCTATGGCGGGCTCAAGCCGGAGACGCTGTCGCGCCTCGAAACGCTCGGCGAACAACTGGATGGCGGCAACACGGCGCTCCGACGCATCCGCCCGCAGGACGGCCCGATCCCCGGCACGCGATTGCTGCGCGAGCATCGTGGCGTCACCCATGTCGTCACTGTGGTGCAGGATGGATTCGAGCATGAGGGCCGGCGATACCGCTCGCTCTCCGCCGTCGCGCGCCACATCACCGGCACGCGCTGGAATGGCCCGGCCTTCTTTGGCATTCGCGGCGCGCGAGGCGCCGCATGAGCCGCCCTTCGATGGCGCCGCCCGCCACGGCCAGAAAGCTGCGCTGCGCGGTTTATACCCGCAAATCCACCGATGAGGGGCTGGAGAAGGAATTTAACAGCCTCGATGCCCAGCGCGATTCCTGCGAGGCCTATATCGCAAGCCAGCGGACCGAAGGCTGGGTGCTGGTGCGCGATCATTATGATGATGGCGGCGTCTCGGGCGCCACCCTGGAACGCCCGGCTTTGCAGCGCCTGCTGCGCGACATCGAGGAGGGCCATGTCGATGTCATCGTGGTCTACAAGATCGACCGCCTCAGCCGCTCGCTGATGCATTTCGCCAAGCTAGTGGAGGTGATGGATGCGCATGGCGTGACCTTCGTTTCGGTCACGCAGTCCTTCAACACCACGACCAGCATGGGGCGGCTGACGCTCAACATCCTGCTGTCATTTGCCCAGTTCGAAAGGGAAGTCATCGGCGAGCGCGTGCGCGACAAGATCGCGGCGTCCAAGGCGCGTGGGCTATGGGTCGGTGGCCCGGTGCCGCTGGGATACGCCGTCCAGGACCGCAAGCTGGTGGTCGATGAGACGGCGGCGCCAACCGTGCGGCGGGTGTTCGAGGGCTTCGTCGCCATCGGCTCTGCCACGCGGCTGATCCCCGTCTTGCAGGCCGAAGGCCTCGTGACCAAGACCGGCCGGCCCTTCGACAAGGGTTCGATCTACAAGCTGCTCAACCAGCGCCTCTATCTCGGCGAGGTCTCGCACAAGGGTAAATCCTATCCGGGCGAGCATCAGGGCATCGTGCCGCGGGAGCTCTGGGACCGCGCGCATGCCATCCTGCAGATCAGCCCGCGGCTGCGATCCAACCAGAACCGGGAGCATGCGCCGGCGCTGCTGCGCGGCCTCATTCATGGCAGCGACGGCCGCGCGCTCTCGCCGGTCCACACGCGCAAGGGCGGCCGGCTCTATCGCTACTATGTCAGCCAGACAGTGCTGAAGGGCGTGCCGGCCACGACCGATGCGCAGCGCCTGCCGGCTGGCCAAATCGAGGCGCTGGTGATCGCGCAGATTCGCGGGCTGCTGCGACAGCCGGAGATGATCATCGGCACCTGGCAGGCCGCCCGACCCGAGGCCGCCGATGTGACCGAGGCGGAGGTGCGGACGGCGCTGCTGCAACTCGATCCGATTTGGGATGAGCTGTTCCCCGCCGAACAGGCCCGCATTATCCGCCTCCTGGTCGAGCGTGTGGATCTCGGACCCACCGGCGCCGATATCCGATTGCGGATCGAGGGGCTGACCAGCCTGGCTCAAGACATCGCGACGACGCCGGCGGCATGACAACGATCACCGTGCATGTGCCGATCACCATCCGGCGCCATGGCGGCCGCAAGCTGGTCGTCGCCCCCGCCGGCGCCACGGCTACAGGGAAGGTCCCCGCGCGCGCCGATCCCGCCCTGGTGAAGGCGCTGGCCCGGGCGCATCGCTGGAAGCGCCTGCTCGACACGGGCCAACACGCCACGCTTGACGAGTTGGCGACGGCCGAGAAGCTTGATCGCTCCTATCTCGGCAAGCTGCTGCGCCTGACGCTGCTCGCGCCCGACATCGTCGAGGCGGTGATGGACGGGCGTGAGCCCTTGGGCGTCGGCCTGCCGGCACTGTTACGCGAACTCCCAGCCGAGTGGCAGCAGCAGCGCGACGTACTGCATGGTGTGACGGCCACCGACGCCGCGCCAGCTTCCCGCCGCTGAGAAGCAGGTCGGTATGGCGCGGTAGGCTGCATCGCACGGGGTAAACCCCTGACCCCCTGATGCGGGCGGCGGCCTTACCGGCTCCAACGCTGCGGCCATGGAATCCATGTGCCTCATTGCGGGCCTCGCTTTGCCGCGGAGGCCCGATGCCTGTTCCGATTCGCCCTGCCCTTCCGGATTTCACCGGAGGTGTCGCATGACAGAAGCCGCCGCGAAGGACGTTGCCGCGGCCCTGAATGCGCGCATCGCGGATCTGGCGCCCGCCCTGCACGGCGAGCCGAACCGGGAGCTTTCGAGCGCGCAGCAGCTGCGGTTCGGCACGCATGGCAGCCTCGCCGTGGAGATCACCGGGGAGGAGGCCGGCCGCTGGTTTGACCATGAGGCGCGGCAAGGCGGCGACGGGCTGGAGCTGGTCAAGCAGTGCCACAGCCTGACGAATGGCGCAGCGCTGGATTGGGCCCGGCAATGGCTCGGCTGGCCGCCAGGGCGCAAGCCACGCCGCAAGGCGGCCGCGCCAGCGCCGGAGGGCGCCAACATGCCGGAGGCCCTGGCGCCGCCGGTGGATGCCGCTCCAGCCGAGCCGCTCCCCCTCGATGCCGCAGATCCTTGGGCCAATGCGGGAAATGCCAGGAAGGCTGCGGAGGATGCGAAGCGGGCTGCGAAGGTCGCGGAGATCGTCGCTGGCTGCGAGGACGCCGTCGCCACGCGGGTCGAGACCTACCTGCACCGTCGCGGCATCGTGGCCACGCCGCTGCCGCCATCAATCCGCTTTCTGCCGAACGCGTTCAACCACTATGGCGCGCTCGTCGCGCTGGCGACGGACGCCCAGGCACAGGTTCACGGCCTGCAGCTGATCTACCTGACCGAGGACGGCCGCAAGGCGCCACTGAAGGTCCAAAAGCGCACCAACAAGGCGCATGACGGCTGGGCTGATGTCTTCGCCGTGCGCTTTGCCGGCACCGCGCCGGTGGTGCTCTGCGAAGGCGTCGAGACGGCCCTCTCCGTCTGGCATGCCACGGGTCAGGAAAGCTGGGCCTGCCTCGGCATCAGCAACATCGCGCGTGCGCCGCTGCCGGAAGGTGCGGCCGTGGTGATCGCCCGCGATGGTGATGAGCCGAACAGCAAGGCCGATCAGCAACTGCGCCAGGCTGTCACCGTGCTTCGAGCCCGCGGCCACGATGTGAGCGTGGCCGAGCCACCCCCAGCGATGGACTTCAACGACGTCCTGCAATCGGACGGTGCGGACGCGGTGCGGATGCTGATCGCAGCAACCCGACCCGCCGCCGCCTTCTCCAACGAATGGCGCAAAGATCTGTTGCTCAACGAGGATGGCGAGCCCCGGCCCGTCCTGGCGAACGCCATCACCGCGCTGCGCAGCGCCCCCGAATGGGACGGCGTGCTGTGGCACGATGCCTTCGCCACCACCACCGTCGCGCGCAAGCCGCCGCCTTGGATCGGCCGCGCCACGGAGTGGGCCGATACGCCCTGGGCCGATCGCGACGATGCGCTGGTGGCGAATTGGCTGCAGCACCAGGAGATCATGGTGCCGATGTCCATCGCCGGCCAGGCGGTGGAAGTGGTGGCGCGCGATCGGTTGTTCCATCCGGTGCGCGACCATTTGGACGCGCTGACCTGGGACGGCACCCCACGCCTTGACGCCTGGCTCGGGCGCTATCTCGGCGCGGAGGACACGCCCTATCACCGCGCCATCGGGCCGCGATGGATGATGTCGGCCGTCGCGCGAATCTACATCCCCGGCTGCAAGGCGGATTGCGCGCTGATCCTGGAAGGCCCGCAGGGCATTCGCAAATCCTCCGCCCTGATGGCGATCGCCAAGCCATGGTTCGCCGACCGGCTCTCCGACCTCAGCAGCAAGGACGCGGCGATGGAGACCCGCGGCGTCTGGATCATCGAGATCGCCGAACTCGACACGATGGGCCGTGCCGAGGTCAGCACCATCAAGGCGTTCATGTCGCGCACGCAAGATCGGTTCCGCCCGCCCTATGGCAAGCGGCTGGTAGATCTGCCGCGGCAGTGCGTCTTTGCCGGCAGCGTGAACCCGGAGGGCGGGTATCTCAAGGACCCGACCGGCGGGCGGCGGTTCTGGCCGGTGGTCTGCGGCAGCATTGATCTGCCTGCGCTGGAACAGGATCGCGATCAGCTTTGGGCCGAGGCGCGGGATCGGTTTCGCCGCAAAGAGCCTTGGTGGCTGGAGACGCAGGCGCTCGATGGCCTGGCCGCGGAGGAGCAGGCCGAGCGCTACCAGGGCGATGCCTGGGACGATCTGATCGAGAGCTATCTCGAGAACGATACCGAGTGGATGCAGAACGGCTTGGGCGAGAGCCACGCCTATCGGCGCCCACGGCCATCGCCGCTGCTGGACGTCTCGGTGGCCGAGGTGCTGCAGCATGCGCTCGTCATTGAGAAGGGGCGCTGGACGCAGGCAGACCAGAACCGCGTGGTCCGCAGCCTGGTCAGCATGGGCTTCAAGCAGACGCGTGCGCGCAAGGGCGGGCATGGCGCAACCGCCAAACGCGAACGTCGGTATCGCCGCCAGCCCGCACAGGAGGCGCCGCGATGACCCGCGCCATGGCCAGTGGGTCCGGGTCTGCGCTGGTGGGTCCGGGTAAGGGGCCGGGTCTGTCGATCGCCGGAAAGCCGGGGATTACCTGGCTGGGTCCGGGTGAGTCCGGGTGGTCCGGGTCTGTTGTGTTCTCTTTCGTAGCAGCCGGTTCGTGCATCACGCATGTCGCGCACATCGCGCATGACACGCGCATACGGGGTGAACGGAAGAGTAGGGGAACAACCCGGCCCCACCCGGACCACCCGGACCCATGGCGGATTTCCGCGGGTTTTGCGTGCGCCAGACCCGGACCCAACCCGGACCCAGAGCTGGACCCACCCGGACCCGCAGGCTCGCCGGCGCCCGAAGTGCCGCGTCGCGCCCGTGCGCCACCATGCTGCTGGGCCTGCCAACCACTCCCATTCATCCGAAGGACACCGACCATGAAAAACGACACCGTCACCACCTGCCTCCACAGCGAGATGATCGAAATGCGGCCACCCGAATGGATCGTCCGTGCGCAGGCGATCTGCAATGGCGGGCAAATCCCGTGGCATACCGCGCTCACCGAGGCCCTGAACTTTCTGCCTTTCAGCGAGAGCATCGGTCGGGATGATCAGGACGGCGTGCAGGTCCTGACCTGGGTCATCCCCGAGGGGGCCGGACACTATGCGGAGTTCTGCACGAAGGACCACATTCTCAACGCCGTGTGGGTGCCGGAGAAGGCCGAATGGCTGACGTTCCGGACGAAGCACATCCTGCCCTTTCTGCAAGCCCATGCCGCGATGGCAAGCGCCAACAGCCTGCAGCGCCTATTGCAGCATATGGCTCCGACTCAGACGACGCTGGCGCAGATCCCGCGCCACGCGGAGCATGCGCCTCTGCCAACAGCATTGCTCCAGGCCGCCCAATGGGGCGCAGGTCGGTGAGGCCGATGCCGACACTCCTCCCAGAACCCTGGCACGTCTCGCGAGTGCCAGGTGCGCCCTCTCTGCCTCGCAATGCGCTCGACCGCGGCGCCAGCCCCACGACGTCCACCGAAATGGAATGCATGCGACGGCGGGTCTGGCATGAGCAGGGCGTCGCAACCTTCAGCATCGATGAGGTCGGGGATCCTTGGCTGCGCCAGGTCATCACCAACGAGGCGGTTCGCCGCTGGGGACAACGCAACGGAGGTCGCCATCATGGCCGGTAAGCGGAAGACGCAGCAGAAGGAACTCATGCGCCCGTCGAAGTGGCGAATGCAGCATGGCGGCCTGACCGAGCCGATCCGCGAGGCCGATCCGGAGACGGGCACGCCGGTGCAGCATCATCGAACGGTGGACGGCCTCGGCCAGATGCTGGCCAACGGCACGATCACGCATGAGATGCACGATGCCGGCGCGATGTTCCGCACGCAGTTCCGTGCCGCCGCGCTGGATGGCATGCGCACCATGCAGATGGTGAGGATCGCCGCCGGCACGGGAACTGCCCTCAGTGAACGGCAGGTTGATGCGCGGGGCCGCGTCGCACGTGCGATGGCGGCACTCGGCGGATGGGACAGCGCCGCGGGTTCTTGCATGTGGCATGTCGTCGGCTTGGAGTGCTCGATCCGCGAATGGGCCATGCGCCATGGCTGGAGCGGGCGCGTAGTGAATCCGGCGCAGGCCCAGGGCATGGTGGTGGCAGCGCTGGGTGTGCTGGCGGCACATTACGGCACCGTGCCGCGCTCGCGAGCGGCGTGAGATGAGGCGGCGTGATGCGCTCGTGCGAATGGCACCGTGCCTGCGCACGAGTGCATTGCGCCGCGGAATCCGCGTGGTGTAGTTTCTCGCCACGTGGAGAGGTCGCGCCTCTCCGGATGTCTGTCCGTCGTCGAATGGTTTGAGACAGCGGAGGCGTTTGGCTAGCGGAGGATCTGGCCCATCGGGTTTCGAGGTTAGGCGGCGAGTTTCTGGTGGATCAAG
>NZ_JAAVNE010000074.1 GCF_012103215.1 Falsiroseomonas selenitidurans | reverse complement strand
TCCACCGCCTCCATCAGCTTCAGCACCGCCTGCTCCCCGATCTCCGGCTGCTTGTCTTCCAGCGTGCACAGCGCCGAGCCGTGGATGATCGGAATGTCGTCACCCGGGAAGTTGTAGCTGCTCAGCAGCTCACGCACCTCCATCTCCACCAGCTCCAGCAGGTCGGGGTCCGCCATGTCCACCTTGTTCAGGAACACCACCAGCGCCGGAACGCCAACCTGCCGCGCCAGCAGGATGTGCTCCCGCGTCTGCGGCATCGGCCCGTCCGCCGCCGACACCACAAGGATCGCGCCGTCCATCTGCGCCGCGCCCGTGATCATGTTCTTCACGTAGTCCGCGTGGCCCGGGCAGTCCACATGCGCGTAGTGACGGTTCGCCGTCTCATACTCCACATGCGCCGTCGAAATCGTGATGCCACGCGCACGCTCCTCCGGCGCCTTGTCGATCTGGTCGTACGCCGTAAACGTCGCGCCGCCCGTCTTCGCCAGCGTCTTCGTGATCGCCGCCGTCAGCGACGTCTTGCCGTGGTCCACATGCCCGATCGTGCCGATGTTGCAGTGCGGCTTGTTCCGCTCGAATTTCGCCTTGGCCATTGTGTCAAATCCTCAGGATCGGATCGTGTTACCAGCGGTGCCGCGCGCCTGCGCGTCCTTACGTCGCGCGTCAGCGCGACTTACCAACGATAGTGGCTGAAGGCCTTGTTGGCCTCTGCCATCCGGTGCGTGTCCTCGCGCTTCTTCACGGCGGAGCCACGGTTGTTCGCGGCATCCATCAGCTCGGCGGACAGGCGGTCTTCCATCGTGTGCTCGCCGCGCTTGCGCGCGCTGTCGATGATCCAGCGGATCGCCAGCGCCTGGCGCCGTTCCGGGCGAACCTCGACCGGCACCTGGTAGGTGGCGCCACCGACACGGCGCGAGCGGACCTCGACGGCCGGCTTCACATTGTCCATCGCCTGATGGAACACGCCCAGCGGGTCGGCGTTGGCGCCGGCACGACGCTTCAGCGTGTCCATCGCCGCATAGACGATGCCCTCGGCGGTGCTCTTCTTACCGTCGTACATCAGCACGTTCATGAAACGGCTCAGCACGAGGTCGCCGAACTTCGGGTCCGGCAGGACTTCGCGCTTGGTGGCGCTATGGCGGCGCGACATCTCTCAGTTCCTCACTTCGGACGCTTGGCGCCGTACAGCGACCGGCGCTGGCGACGCTTGGCGATGCCCTGCGTGTCGAGCACGCCGCGCAGGATGTGATAGCGGACGCCCGGAAGGTCCTTCACGCGACCACCGCGGATCAGCACCACGGAGTGCTCCTGCAGGTTGTGGCCCTCGCCGGGGATATAGCTCACCACTTCGTAGCCGTTCGTCAGGCGAACCTTGGCCACCTTACGAAGCGCCGAGTTCGGCTTCTTCGGCGTGGTCGTGTAGACGCGCGTGCAGACGCCACGCTTCTGCGGGCTGCCCTGCAGGGCCGGAACCTTGTTCCGCTTCGCGATAGGCTCACGCCCCTGGGCGATGAGCTGGTTGATCGTCGGCATGACGCCCCTTCGTGCTCGTCTCGTCCGTCCCATCGCCGCAAACAGATCGGCCCGCGTGGAAGGCCAAGTGGCACTTCCCTGCGGGCACCCTGTCCGACCCCCGGCCTAGGCCCCCCCGATGGGAGGCGGTGCCGGAAGCGCGTCGCTGGAGACCAAAATCAGCCTGGCCGTTTGGGCGCAGGCTGCGCCGTTTCCGTCCAAGGCCGCGCGATATATCCGGCCGCCCCGGGTGAGTCAAGCGAGGCGCGCCGAGTCGGCGGTTCGGGGGGGGGTGTCTTTCCCGCCCCGAGGCCGCCCCGGCCCGCCTCCGTCCTATTCCGCCGCCCGTGCCGGGCCGGCGATCGGCGCCGGGGAGGCCGGCAGGCGCCCCCGGTCCCGCTGCGCCGCCACCGCGCGCAGCTTGTTCATCACGGAGCCGGTGCCCGCCGGGATCAGGCGCCCGACGATCACGTTTTCCTTCAGGCCCATAAGGTTGTCCACCTTGCCCGCCGTGGCGGCCTCGGTCAGCACCCGGGTCGTCTCCTGGAAGGAGGCGGCAGAGATGAAGGAGGTGGTCTGCAGCGACGCCTTGGTGATGCCCTGCAGCACCGGCTCGGCCCGTGCCGGACGCTCCTTGGCGGCGAGGCGCTTCTCGTTCTCGATCTCGAACTCGATGCGCTCCACCGTCTCGCCGACCAGGTAGGTCGTATCGCCCGGATCCAGGATCTCGACCTTCTGCAGCATCTGGCGAACGATCACCTCGATGTGCTTGTCGTTGATCTTCACGCCCTGCAGGCGATAGACGTCCTGCACCTCGTTCACCAGGTAGTTGGCCAGCGCCTCGACGCCCAGCACCCGCAGGATGTCGTGCGGCACGCGCGGGCCGTCCACCAGCGGGTCGCCGGCCTTCACGTAGTCGCCTTCCTGGACCGAGACGTGCTTGCCCTTCGGCACCAGGTATTCCCGTGGCGTGGCGGGCTCGTCGCCGACCTGCTCCGGCACCACCAGGATGCGGCGCTTGGCCTTGTAGTCCTTGCCGAACTCCACCCGCCCGTCGACATCGGCGATGATCGCCGCATCCTTCGGGCGCCGCGCCTCGAACAACTCCGCCACCCGCGGCAGACCGCCGGTGATGTCGCGCGTCTTCGACGATTCACGCGGCATGCGGGCGATGACGTCGCCGGCATTCACCTCCTTGCCGTTCTCGGTCGAGAGGATCGAGCCCGGCGGCAGGAAGGTGATGGCTTCGGACCCGTTCTCGCGCTTCACCACATGGCCGTTGGCGTCGCGCAGGATCAGGCGCGGGCGGAGATCCGCGCCGCGGCCGGTGGATTTGTACTCCACCACCTCCTTGAAGCTCAGCCCCGTCACCTCGTCCGTGCGGTCGATCAGGGTGATGTTCTCGAGCATGTCGGCGAACTCGACCTTGCCCTGGCGCTCGGTGATGATCGGCAGGGTGAAGGGGTCCCACTCGGCCAGCTTCTGGCCACGCGTGACGGCCTCCCCCTCCTCCTTCAGCAGGCGGGCGCCGTAGGGCACGCGGTTGCGGCCGCGCTCCCGCCCGTTCACGTCGTACAGCACCGCCTCGCAGTTGCGGCTCATGACGATGGCCGCGTTCTGGCTGTTGATGACGACCTGGCGGTTCAGGAATTTCACCGTGCCATCGGCGATCGCCTCGACGGCGGAAGTTTCCGCGCCACGCTGCGCCGCGCCACCGATGTGGAAGGTGCGCATCGTCAGCTGGGTGCCCGGCTCGCCGATGGACTGCGCCGCGATGACGCCCACGGCCTCGCCGGTGTTCACCGGCGTGCCGCGCGCCAGGTCGCGCCCGTAGCACATGCCGCAGACGCCGACGCGGGCATCGCAGGTCAGCACGGAGCGGATCTTCACCGCCTCCACGCCCGCCTTCTCGATGATCTCGGCCTCCGGCTCCTCCACCAGCGTGCCGATCTTCACCAGCACCTGGCCATCGGCCGGGTCGATCACGTCTTCCTGCGTCGTCCGGCCCAGGATGCGCTCGGACAGGCTGGACACCGTCTCGCCGCCATCCATGACGGCGCGCACGGTGATGCCGCGCTCGGTGCCGCAATCATCCTCGACGATGATGCAGTCCTGCGCCACGTCCACCAGGCGGCGGGTCAGGTAGCCCGAGTTCGCCGTCTTCAAGGCGGTGTCGGCCAGGCCCTTGCGGGCACCGTGGGTGGAGTTGAAGTACTCCAGCACGGTCAGACCTTCCTTGAAGTTGGAGATGATCGGCTGCTCGATGATCTCGCCCGAGGGCTTGGCCATCAGGCCGCGCATGCCGGCCAGCTGGCGCATCTGCGCCGGCGAGCCACGCGCACCGGAATGGGACATCATCCACACGGAGTTGGCAGGCTTGCCGATCTCCTGCTTCATGATCTCCTTCATCATCGCCTGCGCCACTTCCTCGGTGCATCGCGACCAGGCGTCGACCACCTTGTTGTAGCGCTCACCGGCGGTGATCAGGCCGTCGAGATACTGCTGCTCGAACTCCTTCACCTGATCCTTGGTGCTGTTGATCATCGCGGTCTTCGATTCGGGGATGACCATGTCATCCTTGCCGAAGGAGATGCCGGCCTTCGCCGCATGGCGGAAGCCGAGGCCCATCAGGCGGTCGGCGAAGATCACCGATTCCTTCTGGCCGCAATGGCGGTACACCGCGTCCATGACGTCGGAGATCGACTTCTTGGTCAGCTGGCGGTTGATCAGCGAGTAGGGCACCGCCGGGTGCAGCGGCAGCAGCGCGCCCATGAACATGCGGCCGGCCGTCGTCACCACGCGCTCGGTGACGATGTTGCCGTCCTTGTCGGCGGCCTTGCGGCGCGCGCGGATCTTGCTGTGCAGGTTGATCACGCCGGCGGCCAGCGCCTGCTCGATCTCGCCGATCGAGGCGAAGGCCGGGGCCTTCTCCTCCTCCGCCACCTTGTATTCAGGGGTCTCGAGCGAGAGGTAGTAGAGCCCGAGCACGATGTCCTGGCTCGGCACGATGATCGGCTTGCCGTTCGCCGGGCTGAGGATGTTGTTGGTGGACATCATCAGCACGCGGGCTTCAAGCTGCGCTTCCAGGGAGAGCGGCACATGCACCGCCATCTGGTCGCCGTCGAAATCCGCGTTGAAGGCGGTGCAGACCAGCGGGTGCAGCTGGATGGCCTTGCCTTCGACCAGCGTCGGCTCGAAGGCCTGGATGCCCAGGCGGTGCAGCGTCGGCGCGCGGTTCAGCAGCACCGGATGCTCGCGGATCACCTCCTCAAGGATGTCCCACACCTCGGGACGCTCCTTCTCCACCATCCGCTTCGCGGCCTTGATCGTGGTGGCGTGGCCGTACTTCTCGAGCTTCGAGTAGATGAAGGGCTTGAACAGCTCGAGCGCCATCTTCTTCGGCAGGCCGCACTGGTGCAGCTTCAGCTCCGGGCCCACCACGATGACCGAACGGCCGGAATAGTCGACGCGCTTGCCCAGCAGGTTCTGCCGGAAGCGGCCCTGCTTGCCCTTCAGCATGTCGGACAGCGACTTCAGCGGGCGCTTGTTCGCGCCCGTGATGGCGCGGCCGCGGCGGCCATTGTCGAACAGCGCGTCCACCGCCTCCTGCAGCATGCGCTTCTCGTTGCGCACGATGATGTCCGGCGCGCGCAGCTCGATCAGCCGCTTCAGGCGGTTGTTGCGGTTGATCACGCGGCGGTACAGGTCGTTCAGGTCCGACGTCGCGAAGCGGCCGCCATCCAGCGGCACCAGCGGCCGCAGCTCCGGCGGGATCACCGGCACCACGTCCAGGATCATCCACTCCGGCCGCGCCCCGCCCTCGCCGAAGCTTTCCAGCATCTTCAGCCGCTTGACGAGCTTCTTCCGCTTGGCCTCGGACGTCGTCTCCTTCAGGTCGGCGCGCAGCTGCGCGGCTTCCTTCTGCAGCTCGATCGCCGCCAGCATCTGCTTCACCGCTTCCGCGCCGATGCCGACGCTGAACGCGTCCTCGCCGAACTCGTCCTGCTTGTTCTGGTACTGGTCCTCGGTCAGCAGCTGGTGCAGCTTGAGGTCGGTCAGGCCCGGCTCCAGCACCACATAGGATTCGAAGTACAGGACCTTCTCCAGCTCCTTCAGCGACATGTCGACCATCAGGCCGACGCGGCTGGGGAGGGACTTCATGAACCAGATATGCGCGACCGGGCTGGCCAGCTCGATATGGCCCATGCGCTCACGCCGCACCTTGGCCAGCGTCACCTCCACGCCGCACTTCTCGCAGATGATGCCGCGGAACTTCATGCGCTTGTACTTGCCGCACAGGCACTCGTAGTCCTTGATCGGCCCGAAGATGCGGGCGCAGAACAGCCCGTCCCGCTCCGGCTTGAAGGTGCGGTAGTTGATCGTCTCCGGCTTCTTGATCTCGCCATAGGACCAGGAGCGGATCTGCTCCGGCGAGGCGATCGAGATGCGGATCTGATCGAAGGTCATGGCCTGGCCGGTCTGGCCGAGGATCTTCATCAGTTCGTTCATGCGGTCCACTCCGTCCGGCGCGTCAGCCCTGCGGCCTCGCGCCACGAAAAGGGAGAGACCCGCGCCAGCCGAAGCCGGCGCGGGGCAGTCAAATCAGCGATCAGCCGGGCCGGTTCTCGAGATCCACGTTCAGGCCGAGCGACTTCAATTCCTTCACCAGCACGTTGAAGGATTCCGGCACGCCGGCCTCGAAGTTGTCCTGGTCGCGCACGATCGCCTCGTAGACCTTGGTGCGGCCGGAGACGTCGTCCGACTTCACCGTCAGCATCTCCTGCAGCGTGTAGGCGGCGCCGTAGGCTTCCAGCGCCCAGACCTCCATCTCGCCGAAGCGCTGGCCGCCGAACTGCGCCTTGCCGCCCAGCGGCTGCTGGGTGACGAGGCTGTACGGGCCGATGGACCGCGCGTGGATCTTGTCGTCCACCAGGTGGTGCAGCTTCAGCATGTAGATGTAGCCCACCGTCACCTTGCGCTCGAACCGCTCGCCGGTCCGGCCATCGGTCAGCCAGGACTGGCCCGACTTGTCTAGCCCGGCCTTGGTCAGCATGCCCTCGATATCCGCCATCCGCGCCCCGTCGAAGACCGGGGTTGCGATCGGCACGCCCTTCTTCAGGTTCTCGCAGAACTCGATGAGCTGGTCGTCGTCCATCGGCTCGATCTCGCGGGCGATGGTCTCGTCAGGATAGCCCTCGCGCAGCTTGGCGATCAGCTCCTCGCGCATCGCGCCGCCGCGGCGGTACTCCTCCACCATGTCGCCGATCTGGCGGCCGAGATTGGCGCAGGCCCAGCCGAGATGCGTCTCCAGGATCTGCCCGACATTCATGCGCGACGGCACGCCCAGCGGGTTCAGCACCAGATCCACGGCCTGGCCGCTTTCCAGGAACGGCATGTCCTCGATCGGCACGACGCGGGAGACGACACCCTTGTTGCCGTGCCGGCCGGCCATCTTGTCTCCCGGCTGCAGCTTGCGCTTCACCGCGACGAAGACCTTGACCATCTTCATCACGCCGGGCGGCAGCTCGTCGCCGCGCTGCAGCTTCTCGACCTTGCTCTCGAAGCGCTTCTGCAGACGCTCCACCGCCGCGTCGAATTCGCGCTTCAGCGCCTCGATCTCGGCCATGGCGGCATCGTCCTGCACGCCGATCTGGCGCCAGGTCTGCTTGGCGAACTGGTCCAGCACCTCGTCGGTGATTTCCGTGCCGGCCTTCACCCCGCGGAAGCCGCCCGAGGCCTTGCGGTTCAGCAGCCGCTCACGCAGGCGCGAATGGAAGGAGCGTTCCTGGATCGCCTTCTCGTCGTCGCGGTCCTTCGCCAGGCGCTCGATCTCGGCGCGCTCGATGGCCATGGCGCGCTCGTCCTTGTCGACGCCGCGGCGGCTGAAAACGCGGACATCGACGATGGTGCCCGCCACGCCCGGCGGCAGGCGCAGCGAAGTGTCGCGGACGTCGGAGGCCTTCTCGCCGAAGATGGCGCGGAGGAGCTTTTCCTCCGGCGTCATCGGGCTCTCGCCCTTCGGCGTGACCTTGCCCACCAGGATGTCGCCCGGCTGCACTTCCGCACCGATGTAGACGATGCCCGCCTCGTCCAGGTTCCGGAGCGCCTCTTCACCCACGTTCGGGATGTCGCGGGTGATTTCCTCCTGGCCCAGCTTGGTGTCGCGGGCGTTGACCTCGAACTCCTCGATGTGGATCGAGGTGAAGACGTCGTCGCGCGCGATGCGCTCGCTGATCAGGATGCTGTCTTCGAAATTGTAGCCGTTCCAGGGCATGAACGCGACCAGCGCGTTGCGGCCGAGGGCGAGCTCGCCGAACTCCGTGGACGGACCGTCGGCGATGATCTCGCCGGACTGCACCCGGTCGCCCACCTTCACCAGCGGGCGCTGGTTGATGCAGGTGGACTGGTTGGAGCGCATGAACTTGCGCAGCCGGTAGATGTCGACGCCGCGCGTCGTGCCGTCATCGCCCGTCGCCCGCACCACGATGCGCGCGCCGTCGATGCTGTCGATGATGCCGTCGCGCCGGGCCACGATGGTGGCACCGCTGTCGCGCGCCACCGCCGCTTCCATGCCGGTGCCGACCAGCGGCGCATCCGCCTGGATCAGCGGCACGGCCTGGCGCTGCATGTTCGAGCCCATCAGCGCGCGGTTGGCGTCGTCGTTCTCGAGGAACGGGATCAGCGCCGCGGCGACGGAGACCAGCTGCTTCGGGGAGACGTCGATCGCCGTCACCTCCTCCGGCTTCACCAGGCGGAAATCGCCGCCGTCGCGGACCGAGACGAGCTCCCCGGTCAGCTTGCCGTCGGCGTCCAGCCCGGCATCGGCCTGCGCCACCACCAGGCGCTCCTCCTCCATGGCAGAGAGGTAGCGCGGCGCGCCCACCACCTGGCCTTCCCGAACCAGGCGGTAGGGGGTCTCGATGAAGCCGTACTTGTTCACCTTCGCGAAGGTGGCCAGGCTGTTGATCAGGCCGATATTCGGGCCTTCCGGCGTCTCGATCGGGCAGATGCGGCCGTAATGCGTCGGGTGCACGTCGCGCACCTCGAAGCCGGCGCGCTCACGGGTCAGGCCTCCCGGGCCAAGCGCCGACAGGCGGCGCTTGTGCGTCACCTCGGAGAGCGGGTTGGTCTGGTCCATGAACTGCGACAGCTGGCTGCTGCCGAAGAACTCGCGCACCGCGGCCGCGGCCGGCTTCGCGTTGATCAGGTCATGCGGCATGACGGTGTCGATATCGACCGACCCCATGCGCTCCTTGATCGCGCGCTCCATGCGCAGCAGGCCGACGCGGTACTGGTTCTCCATCAGCTCGCCCACCGACCGCACCCGGCGGTTGCCGAGATTGTCGATGTCGTCGATGGAGCCGTTGCCGTCCTTCAGCTGCAGCAGCACGCGCAGCGTCTCGACGATGTCTTCCTTGCGCAGCGTGCGCTGCGTGTCGGCCACCTCCTCGGCGGAGAAGCCGAGACGCATGTTCATCTTCACGCGGCCGACGGCCGACAGGTCGTAGCGCTCGCTGTCGAAGAACAGGCCGCGGAACAGCGTCTCCGCCGTGTCGGCCGTCGGCGGCTCACCCGGGCGCATCACCCGGTAGATGTCCATCAGCGCTTCGTCGCGGTTGCCGTTCTTGTCGACGGCCAGGGTGTTGCGCATCCACGGGCCGGCGGACTGGTCGATGGCCAGCGTCGCCAGCCGGTCCAGACCCGCTTCCTCGATGGCGGCGAGCTTGGGCTCGGTCAGCTCCTCGCCGGCCTCGGCCCAGATCTCGCCGGTCTCCATGTTCACCATGTCCTCGGCGACGAAACGGCCGAGCAGGTCCATGCGACCAACGAGCACTTCCGTGGTGCCGCCCTCGGCGATCTTGCGCGCGGCGCGCGGCGTCAGCTTGGTGTCCTTGTCGGCCACCACCTCGCCGCTGCGGGCATCGATCAGCGGCTCGGCCAGCTTCACGCCGCGGAAGGCATCCGGATCGAAGGGCCGCGACCAGCCCTTGGGGCCGCGCGTGAAGGCGACCTGGCCGTAGAAGGCGTTCAGGATCTCCTCGGCATCCATGCCGCGGACCTCGCCGATCTCGAGCGGCGGCAGCCCGGCGGCCGCACGCTCGGCGCGCTGCTTCTGGGTCCAGGCGGAATCCAGCGCGTAGAGCAGCGTGGTCGCCGGCAGCTTGCGCTTGCGGTCGATGCGGACGTAGCAGATGTCCTTGGCGTCGAACTCGAAGTCGAGCCAGGAGCCGCGATAGGGAATGACCCGCGCGGCGAACAGGTACTTGCCGCTGCTGTGCGTCTTGCCCTTGTCGTGGTCGAAGAACACGCCCGGGGAACGGTGCATCTGGGAGACGATGACGCGCTCGGTGCCGTTGACGATGAAGGTGCCGTTGTCCGTCATCAGGGGCATGTCGCCCATGTAGACGTCCTGCTCCTTGATATCGCGCACGGAACGAGAACCCGTATCCTCATCCACGTCCCAGACGATGAGGCGAAGCCGCACCTTCAGCGGGGCGGCGAAGGTCAGGCCGCGCTGGATGCATTCCTCGACGTCGTATTTCGGCTCCTCCAGCTCGTACTGGACGAATTCCAGCCGGCCGCGGCCACCGAAATCGTCGATCGGGAAGACCGACTTGAAGACTTCCTGCAATCCGGCATGCAGGCGGACATCCGGGTCCACCCCCATCTGCAGGAACGCCTCATAGGAGGCGCGCTGCACGTCGATGAGGTTGGGCATCGGCGCGACTTCGGGCAGCCGCCCGAAAGACCGCCGGATGCGCTTGCGCGCGGTGAACGACTTGGTGATAGCGTTCATGCCTGTCCCGCTTCCAATGCCTGCCGGCTGCGCACCGCGCCCGGAGGAATACCGCCTCTCGCCGATTGTCCGGGCGCCGGGAAAGTCCCGCAGCCCCAACCAAGCGGCGTTTCATCGTCAAACGCGGGCGCGGGCGGGACTCCCCCTGGGGAGTTCCGCCCGTTCCCCTAGATATGTCGCCCGGCGGCGAACCGAAGGCCCGCCGACGGGAATTCGCACGCCCGACCCTGCCGGGAGGGGCCGGGACGGGCGTGCAAGGGCCTCAGCTGATCTCGACCACGGCGCCGTTGTCTTCCAGCACCTTCTTGATCTTGGCAGCCTCGTCCTTGCTCGCCGCGTCCTTCACGACCTTCGGCGCACCCTCGACCAGGTCCTTGGCTTCCTTCAGCCCGAGCCCGGTGATGGTACGGATCTCCTTGATCACGTTGATCTTCTTGTCGCCCGCGGCCTTCAGGGTGACGGTGAACTCGGTCTTCTCCTCGACCGGGGCGGCCGCGGCCGCGGCGCCAGCCGGCGCCGCCGCCGCCATCGCGACGGGAGCCGCGGCGGAAACGCCCCACTTCTCTTCCAGCATCTTGGAGAGCTCGGCGGCTTCCAGGACGGTCAGGCTGGAGAGCTCGTCAACCAGCTTTGCGAGGTCGGCCATGTGTGTATCCTTCGATGTAATGGCTTGGCTTGGTATTTGCAAGGCCCAAGCGGGGCACATCCCCGCCGGGCCGGTGTGTCAGGCAGTGCAGGTGGTCCGATGGTGGCCTGCCGCATCCGCCCGGCGCCGCCAGGGGCGGCGTCCGCGGGGCGGCAGGACGCCGATCAGGCCGCCTCGGCCTCCGCCTCGTCCTTCTTGGCATACGCGGAGAACACCCGCGCAAGCTGCGACCCGGGGGCCTGCAGCACGCCCGCGATCCGCGTCGCCGGCGTCTGGATCAGGCCCAGAAGCTGCGCACGCAGGGTCTCGAGCGACGGCAGGGTGGCGAGCGCCTTGACGCCATCGGCGTCCAGCGTCTGCTTCCCCAGCGCCCCGCCAAGGATCACGAACTTGTCGTTCGCCTTGGCGAAATCCACGGCGGTCTTCGCCACGGCCACCGGGTCCCTCGACCACGCCAGCGCGGTCGGTCCCTTCAGCAGCGGCGAGATGCCCTGGAAGCTGGTGCCATCGAGGGCGAGCGCGGCCAGCCGGTTCTTCGCGACCTTGTAGGTCGCGCCGGCATCCCGCATGCGCCGCCGCAGCGTCGTCGCATCCGCCACCGTCAAGCCCTTGTTCTGGCTGACGAGGACGAAGGACGTCTCCGCGAACACCGCCTGCAGGGCCTGCACGAAGGCCTGCTTTTCCGTACGGTCCACGTCCGTCTCCGTAATTGGCCTGGGCCTTGTGGAGGGGCCTCGGCCGGTTCAAGCGCGGGATGAAAACCACCCCGCAAGGCCTGCTGGAACGGGACCGACCAAGCCAAGCCAGGCCCGGATGCCGTGGCATCCGGTCCGGCGGAACTCTGCGGCACCCCGTCTCTCACCTGCGCGGCCTGCGCCGCTTCAAGGCATCCGGCCAAGGCCGGGCGCCACAGGAGGTCTCCGACAGGTTCGGGCAGGGGATTGCACCCCTGCCCTGCCCGGCACCCCGCCAGGGGCACCGAATTTCGTTGGCCCGCCGCCCGCAAGGGCGGCCGGCCAGGGTCTCAGCTGGCGGACAGCGTCGCCAGGTCCACCTTCACGCCCGGCCCCATGGAGGAGCTCAGCGAGACCTTCTTGACATAGGTGCCCTTGGCGCCGGTCGGCTTGGCGCGCTGGATGGCCTCGATGAAGGCGCGCGCATTGGCCAGCAGGCTGTCGGCCTCGAAGCTCGCCTTGCCGATGCCGGCATGGACGATGCCGGCCTTCTCGGCGCGGAACTCCACCTGGCCGGCCTTGGCCGCCTGCACGGCGCCCTTGACGTCCATGGTCACGGTGCCGAGGCGCGGGTTCGGCATCAGGCCGCGCGGGCCCAGCACCTTACCCAGGCGACCGACCAGCGCCATCATGTCCGGCGTCGCGATGCAGCGGTCGAAGTCGATCTTGCCTTCCTGCACGGCGGCGGCGAGGTCGTCCGCGCCCACCACGTCGGCGCCGGCGGCCAGCGCCTCCTCCGCCTTCGCGCCGCGGGCGAAGACGCCCACGCGCACGGTCTTGCCGGTGCCGTTCGGCAGCCCGACCACGCCGCGCACCATCTGGTCCGCATGGCGCGGGTCGATGCCGAGGTTCATCGAGATCTCGATGGTCTCGTCGAACTTCGCCTTCGCATTGGCCTTGGCCAGCTTGATGGCCTCATCCAGCGCGTAGATCTTGGCCTGGTCGAGGCCCGCGACGATCGCCTTGAGGCGCTTGCCCTGCTTTGCCATGGCTCAGCCCTCCACCACCGTCATGCCCATCGATCGGGCGGAACCGGCCAGCATGCGCACGGCGCTCTCGATGTCGGTGCAGTTCATGTCCTTCATCTTCACCGCCGCGATCTCCCGCAGCTGCGTCTTGGTAACGCGGCCGACGGTCGCACCCTTGCCGGGGGTCAGGCTGCCCTTCTCGATCTTGGCGGCCTTCATCAGGAAGTAGGTGTTCGGCGGGGTCTTGGTGATGAAGGAGAAGGTGCGGTCCGAGAAAGCGGTGATGACCACCGGGGTCGGGGTGCCCGGCTCCATCTGCTGCGTCGCCGCGTTGAATTCCTTCACGAACTGCATGATGTTCAGGCCGCGCTGACCGAGCGCCGGTCCGATCGGCGGCGACGGGTTCGCCTTGCCCGCCGGCACCTGCAGCTTGATGTAGCCAACGATCTTCTTCGCCATCGGCGAGGCATCCTCTCATTGAGGACCGCGGTGCCTGCGACTTCCGGAGGGAAGTCTCCCGCGTTCCATGCGACGCAAAACAGCCCGGAATGCTTCCGGGCTCGCTCGCGAGGGCGGGCGTATAGCGGGGCCAGCGCGCGCTGTCCAGCCCGGGCCGGCTTTCCGGCAGGCCGGGGCCTAGGTCGTGGACTCGTAAGCGCGAGCCCAGAGGCGAGCGGCGGCGAGGTGTAGGGCGGCGAGGTAGTTGCGGGCGAGCTTGTCGAAGCGGGTGGCGATACGTCGGAAGTGCTTCATCTTGTTGAAGAAGCGCTCGACGAGGTTGCCCTCGCGGTAGAGTTCGGGCGGGACGGAACGCTGCACCTTGCGGTCCCGCTGGGTAGGGATGTGGGCTTGTCCACCGCGAGCAGCGACAAGGTCGAGTATGGCCACTGCGTCGTAGCCGCGGTCAGCGATCAGATCCCGCCCCGGCGCGATACGTTCGACGAGGTCCGGCACGGCAGCCTTGTCGGAGGCCTGGCCCGGGGCGATGGAGAGCGCGACCGGCAGCCCAGCTCCGTCGACCACGGCGTTGATCTTCGTGCTCAGTCCCCCACGAGAGCGACCGATGGCGTGATCCGGCCCCCCTTTTTTCCGCCTGCCGCATGCTGGTGGGCGCGTACAATCGAGCTGTCGATCAGATGGAGGGACTGCGGCGAGCGAGCCGCCAGCGCCTCGAAGATGCGCAGCCACACGCCCGCCTTGGCCCAGCGGTTGTAGCGGTTGTAGGCCGTCGTGTAGGGGCCGTAACGCTCCGGCAGGTCCCGCCAGGGCGAGCCGGTACGCAGCACGTAGAAGATCGCGTTCAGCACGCGCCGGTCGTCCACTCGCGCGACGCCGCGTGGCTTGTTCGGCAGCAGGGGCGAGATGATCGCCCATTCCCCGTCCGTCAGGTCAAACCGTGCCATCCCAAGGCTCCAACCATTCGGGAGCCTTGAATCAATCCAGCCCGCGCGACGCAAGCTTTATGAGTGCAGAACCTAAAGCCGTTTCATCGCCAGCGAGGACGGTGGAACGGCTCCAGCTTATTGTTTCGACGCATGTTCCGAGTCGCCTTGCGAAGCCGCAAGGCTTGAAAATGCGCTAGCCGCCCTGCTGGCCCGCCGCCTCCCACCGCGACAGGGGGGCCAGCAGGGCCGGGTCGCAGCGCAGGTCGATGAGGAAGGGCATGTCGCGCGGCGCAAAGGCGCGGTCGAGCACCTGGTCGAGGTCGGTGCGGCCATCCACCGCGGCACCATCCCCGCCATGCGCCCGGGCCAGGGCGACGAAATCCGGATTGGCCAGCGCCACGCCCCAGGGTTCGGCCTGCTGCGCCGACACGTTCTGCAGCACGCCGTTGTTGACCACCACCAGGATGATCGGCAGGCGCAGCGCCGCGGCCGTGGCCAGTTCCATCCCCGTCATGCCGAAGCCGCCATCGCCGATCAGGCCGATGGCCCGCTTGCCGGGCTCCGCGAGTTGCGCCGCGATCAGCGCCGGCAGGCAGAACCCCATGGTGCCGAGCCGGGCGCTGACCAGCATCCGCTGGCCATGCTTCAGCCGCAGGAACAGCGCCGCCCAGATGGTATGGCTGCCGGTATCCACGGCCAGCACATGGTCTGGGCCCAGCCGGGTGTTGAGCTGCAGCAGGAAGTCCAGCGGGTTGGCCAAGGGGGTGGCCAGGGGGGTCGCCGCCGCGGTCTCCGCCTGCTCCAGCCGGGCCAGCACATCCTCCATCACCGCCAGGCGCTCCGCCGCCAGTTCCAGCACCCGCCCGCCGGAGGGCGCGGGCCGCTGCGCGATGGCCAGCGCGGTGGCGATGGCCGGCATCGGGCCGGACAGCGCATCAAGGCTTTCATATTCCGCCGAGAGGAAGGCGGGCTCCGGCTGCACCTGAAGCACGGCGCGGCGCTGCACATGGGCGCCATCGGTCAGGAAGGGCTTCAGGTTCTCCACCCCGAAGGCCACCACCAGATCCGCCTCCGCCACGACCCGCGCGGTGGCGGCGATGCCGGGGAAACCGAAGATGCCCAGCACGCCGAGATAGAGCCGGTGGCTCTCATCGACCGCGCCCTTGCCGTCCAGCGCCGCGATCACCGGCGCATCCAGCCGCTCCGCCAGGTTGAGGATCTCCGCCCCCGCGCCATGCGCGCGCCTTCCCACCACCACCACCGGGCGCCGCGCCTCTCCCAGCAGCCGCGCCGCGGCCGAGAGGGCCGGCAGCGCCACCCGCCGTTCCTGCATGGCGCCGAGTGGCGGCGGGGCGAAGCGCGCATCATCGGCTGCCAGCGTCTCGGCCAGCAGGTCCGGTGGCAGGGCGAGGTGGGTGGCGACGCCGCGCGAGACGGCCATCGCCACCTGCGCCCGCAGCAGCGCGGCGGCCTGGCCGGCGGAGATGCAGGCGACGGAAGCCGGCAGCAGACCCCGGTACAGCGCCGCCTGGTCGATATCCTGGAAATCCCAGTGCCCCTGATGGGCGCGCGGCACCAGGCCGGAGAGCAGCAGCAGCGGCGCGCGGTCCAGCTGCGCATCCATCACCCCGCAGACCGCCTGCAGCGCGCCGGGGCCGGAGGTGACCATGCAGACACCGAGCCGGCCGGTCAGCTTGGCTTCCGCCGCGGCGGCCAGGGCCGCGGCATTCTCATGCCGCATCAGCACCCACTGGATGCTGTCCGGCCGCCGCGGATCCTGCCGCGCCAGCGCCGCCAGCAGCGGCACCAGCGGCGTGCCGGGATAGCCATAGATCCGCCTGACGCCCGCCTTGGCCAGCACCGAAAGAATATGGTCGGCAACGTTCATGCAGCGGCCCGTTCCACCCTGGTGCCGGACTACAGCCCGGTTGCCAGGACGACGCAACCGCCGCCGTTGCGGCGCGCGTCCGGGACGAAGCAGCTGAGACGGCGCCGGGCCAGCGCCTGCGACGAGGGGCTTCATGAAGCGCCGCGACCGGCCGGTGTCGCGCAGCACCGCTGGGGCAGGGAGGACCCTGTGCGGCGGTGGGCGGCCTGCCGCCGGGCCGCCAGCCGGCCTGAAGCGGATGGCGTTGCCGGGACCCGCGGGGGCCCCGGCCGCGCCTTCAGACCTTCTCGACCTGCCCGTATTCCAGTTCCACCGGCGTCGAGCGCCCGAAAATGGAAACCGAGACCTTCACGCGACCGCGTTCCTCATCCACTTCCTCGATCGTGCCGTTGAAGCTGGTGAAGGGGCCGTCGGCCACGCGCACCTGCTCGCCGACCTCGAAGATGATGGCGGGGCGCTTCGGCTTGTCCGCACCGTCCTGAACCTGCTTCAGCATGCGCTGCGCCTCCGCCTCGCGGATCGGCGTCGGCCGGTTCTTCTCGCCGAGGAAGCCGGTGACCTTCGGTGTGTTCTTCACCAAGTGCCAGGCGTCGTCGGTCATTTCCATCTTCACCAGCACGTAGCCGGGGAAGAATTTCCGTTCCTGGTTGGTCTTCTGCCCGCGGCGGACTTCCACCACCTCCTCGGCCGGCACCAGGATTTCCTCGAAGGCATCGGCCAGCCCCTTCTGGGCCGCCTGCTCACGCAGCTGCTGGGAGATCTTCTTCTCGAAGCCCGAATAGACGTGGACGACGTACCACTTCTTGTCAGCCATGATCCGCCTCAGGCTCCCACCCCGAACAGCCAGCGCATCGCGAAGGCGATGATCTGGTCGACCACCAGGAAGAACACCGCCGCCACGGCCGAAAGTGCCAGCACAAGCCCGGTGGTGATCAGCGTCTCCTTGCGCGAAGGCCAGGTGACGCGACCCACTTCCTGCCGCACCTCGCGGACATACTGTGCGGGATCGAACTTGGCCAAGACGGGCCCCTTTGCGGATTAGGCGATGGCGACGAAATTCCCGGGCTGCGCGCCCGCCGCCCCCCGCGGCGGGGGGAAGCGGCCACGACGCTCACGCGGCCGCTTGGCAGGGGCGGAGGGTCTCGAACCCCCAACCTCCGGTTTTGGAGACCGGCGCTCTAGCCAATTGAGCTACGCCCCTACGGGTCCGCGCGAGGGGAGCCCTCTATCCCAGCCGAAGCGGCCTGTCGAGGGGCCGGAAACGCCTATCCGCGGCGACCGGCAGCGGGGGGGCGCCGCGGCTCCTGGATCACCAGCGTGCGCGCCATCTTGTCGTGCCAGGTCTGCCCGCGCGCATCCCACAGCATCCAGAGGTAGCCGAGGCAGAGCGGAAGGGCGGACAGCAGGTAGCCCAAGTAGCGCAGCACCAGGCGGGAAAACCGCGGCGGCCCGCCGGTCTCGGCATCGACGATGCGCAGCCCCAGCACCAGCTTGCCCGGCGTGCCCTGCCGGTCGGCCCAGAACAGCAGCACCACCAGCGCGCCGATGATGTTGGCCATCGCCTCGCCGCCCAAGGACAACTCCCCGCCATTGAGCAGGGCGCCCACGGTGCCCAGCAGCACCGACAGCGGCAGCAGCCACAGCAGGTCGATCAGCTGTGCCGCCAGGCGCCGGCCGAAGCCGGCCAGTTCCACCCCCTGCATCCCCGGCCTCCTTCCCGCCATCCTCGATGCGCCAGCCCCGAAATGCAGGCGGGGTGGGCCGCCTCCGCGACCCACCCCGCCCGGCCGGCCGTGGCTTCGTCGCGTTACTTGACGATCTTGGCGACGACGCCGGCGCCGACGGTGCGGCCGCCTTCGCGGATCGCAAACCGCAGGCCCTCATCCATCGCGATCGGCGC
>NZ_JAAVNE010000073.1 GCF_012103215.1 Falsiroseomonas selenitidurans | reverse complement strand
AGCGCCGCGGCCGCGGCCTGCCGCGCGCCGGGGGCGTCGCGCTCCCACGCCCAGCCCTCGGCCAGCAGCAGGTCGATCGCCTCGGCCTCGGTCGCGCTGCGCCAGTGAGGACGGTCGGGCGGGTCGGCCATCGCTGCATACTGGGCCGCGCGCCGGCGCGGCTCAACAGGCCTGTCCTGCGGGGCGCGCCGGCGCAGGCGCCCGGGCCGGCACGCCGGCCGGCGGTCCGCTGACGGCGGGCGGATGCCTGCGGCGGCGTCGGGCGGTATTCTCGAACCCACGGCCGCCAGGGCGGCGGGCGGACCGCGTGGGACCAGAATCGCGGCATCATCTCGCATCTGCATCGCGCCGTCTTCGTCCCTGTGCCGAAGACGGCGGGGAAGACCGTGCTGGCGCTGTTCGGCCTGCCGATTCTCGGCAAGGACTACGACGGCAGCCGGCGGCATCTCGAGATGCCCTACGGCCATCGCCGCCTGTCGGAGCTGTGCGCGCGGCCGGGGACGGCCGGCTACCTGCGCTTCGCCTTCGTGCGCAATCCCTGGGACCGGCTGCTCTCGGCCCTCGCCTACCTGGATGCCGGCGGCTGCAACCCCGTCGACGCGGCGTACCGGGAGAAGCACCTGGCCGTCTATGGCGGCGACTTCCGGCGCTTCGTGCGGAACCTGCTCCGCCACCTGGACCACATGCACTTCCGACCGCAGGCGCACTGGCTGGACGGGGAGGTGGACATGCTCGGCCGGCAGGAGAGCTTCGAGGCCGACATGCGCGCCGTCGCCGCGCGCATCGGGCTCGCGGTGGACAGCGTGCCACGGCTGAACGCGTCCCGCCGCGGCGCCTATCGCGACAGCTACAGTGCCGAGACGCGCGACCTGGCGGCGGCGGCCTATGCCGAGGACATCGCCCGCCGCGGCGACGCCTTCTGACGATTCAGGATTCAGTGCCGGCCGCGCTGGCGGGATTGGGGCGGCCGGGGCTGCTGCCCGTGGTCTTCGCCGATGCGCGGCGCTACGGCGCGGTGCTCGAGAACTGGCTGCGCCACGCCGCCCGCGCCGGCGTGGCGGAGACGCTGGTGGTGGCGCTGGACGACGCGACGGAGGCGGCCTGCCGCGGCCACCCGGGCCTCGGCGTGGTGGGGCTGCGGCATGACGGCACCATGGCCTCGCTCTGGGCGCTGCGGCTCCGCCTGTTCGCGACGCTGGCGCGGGAGGGGGTGGCGTTCATCCACAGCGACGCCGATGCCGTGTGGCTGGCCGACCCGCGTCCTTCGCTGGCGGAGTCGCCGGGCGAGTTGGTCTTCTCGCTCGGCGCCGTCTGGCCGCAGGCGGCGCATGCGGACTGGGGCTTCGTGCTGTGCTGCGGCCTGCTCGCCGCCCGGCCAGCGCCGGCGGTCTCGGCCTTCCTCGACGGGCTGGCGGCAGAGGCAGAAGGCGGCCAGCCGGACGACCAGGTGCTGCTGAACCACCGGCTGCTCGCGGCCGGCACGACCTGGGACTGGTCTGGCGTGCCGCGGCGGGAGCGCCCTTCCGCGACACGGTGCTGGCCGATCCCGCGGGCCCGCTGCCTGGGGCCTGCGCGGCGCTCGCCCTCCGGCTCTGGGCCCTGCCGCAGGCCTGGATGCCGCGCCTGCCGGAGCGCCTGCCTGAGAGCATGGTACTGCACCCGCTCTCGCCGAAGGAGCCGGAGGCCAAGGCGGTCCTGCTGCGCGGCCTCGGCGCCTGGGACGGAGGACGGAGGCGACACCCCGGGTGCCTCCGGGCGGTTGACTGGGCCGCTCCGCGGCCGCGACTGTCGCGCGCGCCCGGGGCTGCTGGCAGGCGCGGAGCGTCCGGCCCATGCGGCACAGTTCGTCAGGACCTTCCTCGCGCAGGCCGAGGCCGCGCCGGCGAAGCCGTGCTGGCGCTACCTGGCGGCCGGCCACGACCTCACCCTCGGCCAAGCGGCGGAGGCGCTTCGCGCTTCGGCCGAGCCCTGGGAGCGGCAAGCATCGGCGCCGGCGAGGTCGTGCCGGTCTTCCTGCCGCACCATGCCGACGCGGCGCCCGCGCTGCTCGGCGCGATGATGACCCGCGTGGTGCCGCCGGCGTAGGCCTTCGCCAACGGCGCGCCAGCGGTCGCTCGAGGGCCGCGCCGGGGCCCAGGCGAGGACGGTCGGGTCCATCGTGCCCTCCCTGCTCAGTGACCAGCCACGCGGGCGATGGATGTCCGGCGCGGCCGGCGGCGACGCCGGAGCGACGTTCCCGGCGGTGGGAACGTCGGTCTCCCAATCCACCGGGCGGTGGATGGTCTCGCCGGTGCCGGTGTCGGGCTGCGGCTCGTAGCGGTGCACGCGATAGCCGACGCTCACCGCGCGCAACGTGCCGTCGGCGATGCGCTGCCAGACCGGTTCGACATCGGCGGCGGTGCTGAACTGGAGCCTGGCCATGCCACGGCCGCGCTCCATGCGGGCGGCGGTGACGCGGCCGAGCACGTCGCGCGTGCCGGCACGACGATGGGTGTCCAGCACCGGTGCACGCCCGGAACGCAGTGAGCCCATGCGCACCGCCTCGGGGCGCATGTCGAGTTCCTCGATGATGGGGCCACAGAGCGGCACGAAGTTGCGGGCCCGGGCGCCGGTGCTCCACACCACCTCGACGGTGCGCGCCGCGCGATTGACCGTGACGGGCGCGGCCAGCGCGCGGCGGGCGATGATCGACGGCCCATCGGCGGGAAGTCGATCGGGCAATGGCGTGGCCTCCGGCGCGGGGGAGCCCCCGCCCGGGTCGATGGGCTCTGTCATGGGATGCTCCTGGGGCGGCGCCTTACGGCGCGGCGAAGCCCTGTGCGTTGACGTAGGCCCCGCGCGCCGCCGGGCCGGGGCGCGGCATGTGCGGTCGGTGCTCGGGGCATCGGAAGTCGCGCGTGCTGCACACTGGGCCAGCCACGCCCGACGCAGCGCAGGGTGCGGGTGGTGCGGTCCGACGAGGTTGTACTGACCGAGGCGGTACTGTCGCCGGCGGCGGAGTATGGCCGCTACGTCTACCGCCGGATCACGACGCTGCTTCGTGCCGAGGGCTGGCGGGTGAACGCCAAGCGGGTTGAACGCATCTGGCGGCGCGAGGGGCTGAAGGGGCCGCGGCGGCAGCCGAAGCGGGGCCTGCTGAGGCTGAACGATCGCTCCTGCGTTCGGCTGCGGCCGCGTCGGGCCGGACATGTCTGGGGCGTCGGTTGCGCAGGCTGACGGTGATCGACGAGTACACGCGGGAGTGCCTGGCTATCGTGGTGGCGCGGCGCGGCTGAAGTCGGATTGCGTGCGGCAGGTGCTGACGGATCTGTTCGTCGAACCCGGAGCACCGGGGCACATCCGCTCCGACTATGGGCCGGTGTTCGTGGCGAAGGTGGTGCGCGGCTGGCTCGGCCGGGGCGGGGTGACGACACTGGTCATCGAGCCCGGCAGCCCCCTTGGAGAACGCGGCGGCACGACAACGCCATCGGGCCGCACAGCGCCCTGGGCTATCGGCCGCCAGCGCCGGACGCGGTGTTGCCGTGGCCGTCTGGCCCCGCCTAGGCTGCGCTCCGGCCGGGCCATGACACAGGCCAACTCGCTCAGCCCGTGGATCCCCGATCGGGGGCAGGTCAGCCCGGTTCAGGCTAAAGTTGGCTTCCATCGAACCGGCGGCAGGCCATTTGGAAAGTCCATTCTGCAAGATGACAGCGACGCAACGCGCCTCACGCGCCACTTCGGTGCGTGAACACAATCAGGGACTGGTCCTGGGCTACATCATGCGCCGCGCCGGGCTGTCGCGCAGCGAGATCGCGGAGCGCGTGGGCCTCACCGAAGCCGCCATTTCCCGCATCACGCGGGAGCTGATCGACAGCGGCCTGGTGCGGGAGGGCAGCACTCAGACAGGCACGCCTGGCCAGCGCGGGCGGCGGCTGGTCCAGCTTCTGCCGCGCTCCAGCGGTGCCTTTTTCCTGGCCATCAGCCTTTCCATTTCCGATCGAAGGGTGGCGCTGGTCGACCTTGCGGGGGAGCGGTTGGCCGAGGCGCGGTTGCCGGGCGCCCTCCCCCGCTCCTATCCGGCACTTCTGGACGCAATCGTCGGGGCGGTGCAGCAGTTCCTGTCCGGGACAAATCTGCCGCGTGCGCGCTTGCTGGGCCTGGCGGCGGTCACCTCCGGGGCGGTGGACAGCGTGGCCGGCCGCATCCTCGATGCCTCGCTGGACGTGCTGCGTGGGCGCGATCTCGCCGATGACCTGGGAGGGCGGCTCAACTTGCCGGTGGTTGTGGACACGGTGGGCCGCGCCCTCGGCATGGCCGAGGCGCTGCTGGCCATGCGCGGCAACGGCACGGAGTTGCGCGGCCCGAGCTTCGTCGGGCATGTGGCCTTCGGCCTGGGCACCACCATCCTGTTCAACGGCGTGCCCGTGCGTTCCGTTGCGGATGAGCGTCTGGCCGGGCACATCCAGGTACCGGGCGCGCAGGGCCGCTGCGTCTGCGGTGCAACCGGCTGCCTGATGACGGCCGCCGCCGGCTTCGGCATCCTGGGCCGGCTGGCGGATGACCCCGGCCGGGCCGCCACCTGGCGCGACATGCGCCCGCATGACCTGGCGCGCGCCGTGGCCGCCGCCAATGCCGGCGAGGCGAGGGCCGCAGCCGTCTTCCGGGAGGCCGGCCTGGTGCTCGGCCGGACCATCTTCGCGCTGGGGGCCTCCGTGGGGCCGAAGCGCGTGATCCTGGCCGGGCCCGTGCCCGAGGCAGGGCCCTTCGCCCATGCCGCCGCGGCCGGCCTGCGCGAGGGGTATGAGCGGGCCGGTCTGGCACCGCCGCCGCTCATCATGTCGCGCGTGGACTACCTGCACGCGGCGGAACTCCTCGCCATCGTCGAGTTCACGCTGACGCGCCCGCTGGATTTGGGGCCGTTGCTTGCGGCGCCTGAAGCCCCGCCGTTATAGTTGTCGCCGGTAATCAAACCTTCCCCCGCATGCCGCAGGAGCCTGCCATGAAGCTGATCGACCTCAGCCGCGAGATCACCCACAAGATGCAGCGCCTGCCCAACCACCCCAGCATCGAGGTCTATCCCTTCAGCACGCATGACGAGAAGCGCGTCGCGGACGGCTATGAATTCTCCTCCGCCACCATGGTGCTGCACATGGGCGACCATGGCGGCACGCATGTGGACGCGCCCGTCCATTTCGACGAGACGCCGGGTGCCAAGACCATCGACGAGATGCCGCTGGAGACCTTCTTCACCGAGGCCCTTTGCCTCGACCTGACGCATGTGCCCGACCGCACGGACATCACCATCGCGCATCTCGAGGCCGCCGAGCGCGCCGCAGGCGTGGAGATCCGCAAGGGCGACACGGTGCTGCTCTACACCGGCTTCTACAAGCGCGCCGCCGGCACCGAGGGCTACATCACCGATTTCCCGGGCCTGACGAAGGAAAGCGCCACCTGGCTGGGCGCGAAAGGCATCAATGCCTTCACGGTGGAGAGCGTCAGCCCCGGCCGCCCGGGCCGTAACAATTTCGAGGTGCACCATGTCTGCCGCGACATGGGCTTCACGCATTACGAGGGCGTGGTGAACCTGGACAAGGTGGTGGGGAAGGGGCGCTTCCGCTTCATCGCCCTGCCGCTCAAGATCAAGGGCGGCACGGGCAGCCCGGTGCGGGCCTGCGCGATCCTCGACGCATGAGCGCCGCCGCCTGGACGCTGACCGCCACGGCCCTGCATGCGGGCTTCGCCGCGGGCGAGACGACGCCCGGGGCGGCGCTGCAATCCTGCCTCGATCGGCTGGCCGCGGTGAACCCGCGGCTCAACGCCGTCATCGCACTGGACGCGGCGGGGGCACGCGAAGCCGCCGCCGCCAGCGACGCGCGCTGGGCGGCCGGCCAGCCGCTCGGGCCGCTCGACGGCGTCCCCATCACGGTGAAGGACAACCTGTTCGTCGGCGGCTTGCCGGCGGGCTGGGGCAGCCGGCTGTTCGCCGGGCAGATCGCCCCGCGGGACGACATCCCGGTGGCGCGGCTGCGTGCGGCGGGCGCGCTCATCATCGGCAAGACGAACACGCCGGAGCTTTCGCTGGCGGGCCACACCGACAATCTGGTGCATGGCGCGACGGGCAACCCCTGGGCGCCGGCGCTGACGCCGGGTGGTTCCTCGGGCGGGGCGGTCGCGGCGGTGGCGGCGGGCATGGCGCCGCTGTCCATCGCGACCGATGCGGGTGGCTCGTTGCGGCGGCCCGCGGCGATGGCCGGCGTGGCGACGCTGCGGCCGGGCATCGGCCGCGTACCGCGGCGCTGGGGCTTTCCGCCACTGGCGCAGGATTTCCAGACCATCGGCCCCATCGCGCGTTGCGTGGCCGATGTGCGGGTGGCCTTCGAACTGATGGCGGACCCGGCGCTGCCGCCGCCGGCCTGGCCCGCCCGCCAGCGGCTGCGCGCCGTGGATGGCATTCCCGGCGCGCCGATGGACCCCGATGTGCGCGCAGCCTTCGCCGCCGCGCTGGAGGCCTTCGCGGCCATGGGGCATGAGGTGGAAATCGTCTCCGCCCCCTGGAACCCGGACGAGGTGGGCGCGCTGTTCGGGACCCTCGCCTCGGCCGGGGTGGCGCGCGTCGTCACCGCGCATCCGGGGTGGGAGGCGCTGGTGACGCCCGCCATCCGTGCGCAGGCGGAGGCGGGGCTGGCCCTGTCCAGCGCCGATTATGTGCGGGCGATGGACCGCATCGCCGTGCTGCGCGCTGAACTGCGCGACTGGATGCTTGCCGGCCATGCCGTGCTGACGCCCGCCGCGGCCACCATGCCCTGGCCCAAGGCCGAGCCATTCCCGCCCGAGGTGGATGGCTGCAAAGCCGGGCCGCGCGCGGGGGCCATCTTCTCGACGGTGCTGAACCTGGCCGGGCTGCCGGCGGCGGTGGTGCCCTGCGGCCCGGGTGCCAGGACCGGGCTGCCAGTGGGCCTGCAGATCGCGGGCGGGCCGGGTTCGGAGATGCCGCTGCTCGACCTCGCCGCGCAGTTCGAGGCGGCGCGGCCGTGGCGCCGGCTGGCGCCGCTGGAGGGCTGATACCAGCGCCCTTTGGCGGCAACCTGCGCCCGAAGGGGCGGCGCGGCAGGCGGTGCGCAGCCAAGCCGCGGATGCCGGCGCTGGCGACCGATACGCGGCGCGCGCTCGGCCCTTCGGACCGCAGGTCGGAACTTCGTGCCCCACGTATCAGGCGGTGATCGGTCACGATCACCGGCATTCGGCAGGACGGCCTGGCCTCAGTTTCCCGCGCTGCGAACCGGCAGGGCGGAGGTGTCCAGCCCCTCCAGCCATTGCGGGCCGCCCTGCGCCACGAACAGCGCGGCGGCCAGGTTGGCGAAGGCGATCTGTACCGCCAGGTCCCGCTCGCCGAAGGTGCGGCGGGCGGCGTTGGCGCAGATCAGCACACCCAGGTAGCGCCCCTGCCACATCAGCGGCGCGAACATGGAAGAGCCCGCGCGGAAGGCCTGCAGGATCTTCACGAAGCTGGGTACCAGCGCGGTATCGCGCAGCAGCAGCGGGTGATGGCTGCGCGCGACCTCGCCGGGATGGCCCAGGGCGATGTCGACCAGTTCGTGGTGCTGCTCAGGCGGGAAGTTCACCGGCGCGCTGATCAGGTGGTGCCGGCCGTCGGGCATCCGCAGGAAGATCGTCGCGGCGTGGGCAATGGCGGGCGGTGGGTTCTCGCGGAAGGCATTGGGCGCGAGTGCGGCTGCCGGGTCGCCGACCAGGGTGGGCAGGCCGCGGGTGACGCACCACAGCGCATCCTCGGGCGTTCGGGCGGCGGCACCTTCGGCGCTGATGCGGGCAAACGCCAGCACGGCCTCCTGCGCCAGGGTCGCGAAGTCGGTCATGGCGTGTTCCTCAGCGCAGCAGATTGGGGAGCCAGGTGCTCAGCCCGGGGAAGATCATCAGGATGATGAGGCAGCCGATGAGCACGCCCACAAAGGGCAGCACACCCTGGATGATCTCGGTGATCGGCCGCTTCAGGATGCCCGTCATCACGTACAGCACCATGCCCACCGGCGGCGTGATCAGCGCGATCTCCATGTTGAGCGTGAAGATGACCGCATACCAGATCGGGTCGACGCCCAGGCTGACGATGATGGGGTGCAGGATCGGCAGGATGATGAAGATGATCGAGATCACCTCCAGGATCATGCCGAGGATGAACAGCAGCACCATGGTGCAGGCGATGAAGGCCCAGGAGGGCAGGTCCAGTGCCTGCACCATCGCCAGCATGTCCTGGCTGATCTGCAACCGCGTGACGGCAGCGCCCAAGACGTTGGAGCCGGCAATGATGACGAGGATCAGCGAGGTGGAGATCAGCGTGCTGCGCAGCGCCGCCACGATCTGCCGCACGCCGACGGTGCGGTAGATGAGCACGCCCACGATCAACGCCCAGGTGACGCCGACGGCCGCGGCCTCGGTCGGGGTGAAGGTGCCGGAGTAGATGCCGCCGACGACGATGATCGGCAGCATCATCGCCGGGATGGCCCTGGTGGTGGCCTCCCACCGCTCCGCCCAGCTCGCCTTGGGGATGGCCTCGGCCACGCCGCCGCGCGAGCAGACGACGACGGTATAGGCGATGAGTGCGGCCGTGATCAGCAGCCCCGGGATGATGCCGGCCATGAACAGCGCGCCGATCGATTCCTCGGTGATCTCGCCGTAGAGCAGCATGGGGATCGAGGGCGGGATCATGATGCCGAGCGTGCCCGCGGCCGCGACCAGCCCGTAGGAGAAGCGCCGGTCATAGCCGCGCGCGAGCAGGGGCGGCACGCAGACGATGGCCATGCTGGCGGCATTCGCCACCGAACTGCCGGTGATGCTGGCGCCGATCGCGCTTGTCACCACCGCCGACACGGCGAGGCCACCCGGCAGGTGCCCGAGCCAGCGCGTGACGGTGTTGAACAGGATTTCAGTCACGCCGCCCCGGCTGAGGATCTCGCTCATCAAGATGAACAGCGGGATGGCGATGAGCAGGAAGGAGTTGATGCCGGCGAACAGCGTCGACGGCAGGGCGGCGAGGCTCGCCTCGCCCATGCCCACATAGCCCGCGACGATGCCGACGATGCCGATGCCGATGCCGACAGGAATGCCCGTGGCGAGAAGCGCGAGCAGCCCCGCGAAAAGTCCTGCGATCATGAAGGCGGGCCCGTCCCTGGATGTGCGGCGTCAGATGTGAATGGCGGTGGCGGTCGTGTCGCGCCCGCGCACCAGCCCGGTGCGCGCCACGGCCCGGGTGACGAATTCCAGCGCAAGCAGCCCGAAGGCCAAGGGGATGACCAGGTAGGGAATCCACAGCGGCGTATCGAGTTCGGACGCGCTGGTCGCTTCCATCATGTGCGCCAGTTCGACGAAGCCCGCCCCGGTCCAGGCCGCGAAGCCGCAGAAGCACGCGCCCAGTAGGTCCGTGGCGATGCCGAGCAGGTTGCGGATGCCGTGCGGGAGGCGGGTGGTGACGAGGTCCACCTCAAGGTGGCTGCCCAGCCGCAGGACATAGGGTGCGGCCAGGAGCCCCACCCAGGAGATGGCGAAGGTGCTGACCTCATGCGTCCAATGGGTCGGCGCGGCCAGGACGAAGCGCGTGAACACCTCGTACTGAACGATGACAAAGAGCGACGCCAGCAGGACGCCGGCGAGCACGGCCATTGCGACGCTGAGCGCGAGCACAAGCCTGTCGAAGGCCGTGGCGAGGGTGGTCGCCATGGGCGTCCTCCTGTGGGGTCAGGGCGGGAACACGCCACGCCCCCTGCGGCAGGGGCGTGGCTGGGCGGTGCTCAGGCGGCCCTGCGCAGGGCGCGGACTTCCTCGACCAGCTGCTTCGCCTCGGCCGAGGCGCGGCTTTCCCACGCCGCCGCCGCAGGGGCGAAGGCCTGCGCCCAGGTGGCCTTCTGCTCGGCGGAGAGGACCAGCGTCTCGATCCCCTTGTCGATCAGGAATTGCGTGGAGTGCACGTCGCGGCGCCCGCTTTCCTGCGCGGCCCAGCGATAGACCTCCTCTCCGGCCTTCATCAGCGCTTCCTGATGCGCCGGGCGCAGCGCGTTCCAGCGTGCCATGGAGATGTTCACGGCCATCACGCCGAAGGCCGCGCCGGTGATGGTGGCGTGCTTCACCACCTCCCAGATCTTGCGGGATTCGAGGGAGGTGACGCCGGTGATGGCGCCGTCAATCGTGCCGCGCTGGATGCCGAGATACATCTCGCCCGGCGACATCACGATGGGCGAGGCGCCGAGGGCGCGCAGCCCCTCGGCCGAAAGCCGGCCATAGCCGCGGATCTTCATCCCACGCAGGTCGGCCGGCTCACGGATCAGGCGGCCGTTGTTCCCGAAGTCGAACAGCGAGCCGAAGAACATCGTGTGGATCAGCTTCATCCGCCGCCGTTCGACATGCGCGGCGAAGCCGCGGTGCAGCGGGCCGGCGGGCTCCCAGCAGCGCTCGGCGTGTGCGGCGTCGGCGAACAGGAAGGGAAGGTCGGGGATTTCAGCGACCGCATCGGTGGACCACACGCTGGTCAGGTTGTGCCCCATGTCCACGCCGCCGGAAACGACGGCCGTGGGAATGTCCCGCGCGCCATAGAGCTGGCCGGCGGGATAGACCTGGATTTCGACCTCGCCGTTCGTCAGCTCCTTCACACGATCGGCCAGGCGCTGCTGGCCGATGGCGTTGTGGTGGCTGGTCGGCAGGGTGCCGGCGTAGCGCAGCGTCACTTCCGCGGCGCTGGCGGGCCTGGCGTGGATCGCGGCGGCAGCGACGGCGGCACCAATGATGGTTCGGCGATGGATCGTCATGGCCATTGTCTCCGTCCAAAGGGCGCCACGGCAGGGTGGCGGCGCGGGGGCTTGCGCGTCGGGGCGACGCATTTGATTACCGTCGGTAATCAACTCTATCCAGACGTTACCGGCCTTGCAACCGCCGCGCCACCCGAAGCGGATCAGGCCAGCAGGCGCGCCAGATCCGGAACCACGCCCAATCCCGGCCCTGGCGGCGGTCGCAACATCCCGCCCTGCGGGAGGATGCGAGGCGCGCAAGGCTCCTCCATCAGAGCGCCCGCCGTCACGCTGACGCCCCAGCCCACATCGTGAAGAAGGCAGGCCAGATGCGCCGTGGTGGCGGCGCCGATGGAGGTTTCGCTGATCTTGCAGGCCAAGGTCTGGGCCATGCCGCGCGCGGTGCAGCGCGCCTCCGCCCGCATCACGCCCAGCGCCCCGCCGAGCTTGATGGCCTTCAGGCCCACGCCGCGCGCCGCCTGCAGATCGGCCGCGCGATCAATGTCCTGCAGGCCGTGCAGCCCTTCGTCGAGGCACAGGTCGAACGGGGCTTCGGCCTGCACCACGGCCATGCCGGGCAGATCGTCATCGGCCACGGGTTGCTCCAGGTAGTCCAGCACGCCGGGGCCGACCCGGCGCGCGAAGTCCAGCGCCTGCGGCACGGCCCATGCCATGTTGGCGTCGGCCGCGATGTGCGCCGCGGGGCCAAGTGCCGCCCGCAATGCGCGCACGGTGTCGGCATCCGCGCCCACCTGTTGCAGCCCGACCTTGAGCTTGAAATGGCGGTAGCCGGCCGCCCAGCCCGCCTGGGCCGCCGTGATGGCCTGGTGGGCCTCGCCGCCGCCGATCATCAGCAGCGCAGGTGCCTCCGATCGAAGCGGAACGCCCAGGAACGCGCCAAAGGACAGGCTCGCGCGGCGCGCCAGAAGGTCCAGCAGCGCGATCTCGGCCGCGGCCTTGGCGCCGGTGTTGCCGCGGATGGCGCGGGCCATGCTTGTGATGGCCTCCATGACCGTCAGGCCCGCGCTTGCCGTCAAGGCGGGGGCAAGGTGGTGTGTCAGGACATGCGCCATTCCCGGCAGCACCTCTCCCGTCATGGTAGGCGCCGCGGAGGCCTCGCCCCAGCCCTCAAGCCCCGCATCGTCCCGAGCGCGCACCAGCAGGGTTTCGGCATGGGTGATGGTTTCACTGGCCAGGCGCATGGGCGCGCGCAGCTCCAGGCGCAGCGGGAAGGCCGTCAGCAGGATCCGACCGATCGGGGCTGGGTGCGTGAGTGAGGGCGTATCGGGCATGCGGGATTCCGGTTGCGAGGCGGCAGCATGGGCCGGCCCGCGGGCAAGGCCAAAGTCCAAATGCCTTCGGCCAGGAAATTCGACCTTGGCTGACCGGCCTGGTGTCAGCCGTTGTCCAGAACCCGGAACCCTGTCCTGCCCGGCCAGCATGCCGGTCACCGTGCGCTCGCCGGCTCCATCGCTTTCAGCCGCTTCACCCGGTTCGGCTTCGGCCCGCCATCTTCCATCCGACAGCGATTGTCGGTCGGCTCCGCGGCCCCGATCGGCCGAACCGCCGCCGCCACCATGCTGCCCCGGCCGATCGGCACCGCCGCCTGCCGGCGCTTCGCCACGATCTCCTCCGGCGCGTCCGCCTTCTGCCTCGCCAGCCCAGCCAGCGCTTCGCTGCCGCCGCTCCCCATCACCGGCGGACCGCTCCGACGGGTGCAGGCCAGCCATCGACTGCGTTCGACGAAGCGCAGGCGAAGGGGCGGCTCGCAGGGGGCGGCGGGCATGCGCCAGGCCACTTTCCGCCCATGCGATGCGCAGCGCCGGAAGGCTCAGCGCGCGGCGAGGGCGGCCCTGGCCGCCCCGGGTTCGATCAGCGGATAGGTGGTGAAGGTAGCGGGCACCATGTTGCACCATTCGGTGAGTCGGCGATGCAGCGTGTCGTTGTCGGGCACGTCGAAGAGAACCACCGCGCCACGGCCGACACGGGCATGAACGGACCGCACCTCGCCCGTGGCGATCAGCGGCTCCACCCAGCGCCAGAAGGCTTGGCGCTGCTCGGCCACGGCGGCGGGCGGCTCCGGCCGAGGCTCGCTGATGACGAGGAACAGCATGGTCACTCCACCCGGATCTGGGCATCTTGGATGATGCGCGCCCAGCTTGCCGCGTCGCGGTCCTGCAGGGCGCGAAGCTCTTGCGGCGTCGCGGTCGCGGTCTCGAAGGTCAAGGCGGCGTAGCGCTCCCGCGTGGCGTGCAGCGCCTGGAAGCGCGCGACTTCGCGGCTGAGCGCCGCCACCATGGGCGGCGGCAGGTTGCGCGGCCCGTAGAGGGCGAACCAGGTCGTGGTGTCGAAGCCGGGCGCGATCGTCTCGGCCAGCGTCGGCACGTCCGGCATGAAGGGGGAACGTGCGCCGCCGGTGACCGCCAGCGCCCGCAGGCGCCCGCCGGCGACGTGCTGCGCCACCCCGGGCATGAGCGCGACGACGAGGTCGAGCCGGCCGGCGACCAGTTCCGTCACGGCGGGCCCGAGGCCCCGGAACGGGATATGCTCCATCCGCATGCCCGTGATCAGGCGCAGATACTCGCCATAGAGATGCGCCGGCACGCCGACGCCGGCCGACCCGTAGGAGAGGCTGCGCTGCCGCCCGAGCGCGATCAGGCCGGCAAGGTCCGTCACGCCGAGCGACGCCGGCACGGTAACGGCGCTCGCCATGCGGGCGAGGAGCGCGACGGGCGTGAAATCCCGCGCGGGATCATAGCCGGCACGCGGGTTGAGGGCGGCGTTCACCGTCATCACCGTGTCGATGGTGACGAGGAGTGTGGTCCCGTCGGGCGCGGCCTGCGCAACGTGCTGCGCGCCCAGAGTGCCTCCGGCGCCGGTCCGGAAATCGGGCACGAAGGGCTGCCCGAAGGCCTGGCGCAGATGCTCGCCGAGCAGGCGCGCGATGGCGTCCACGGGCCCACCCTGGGCGAAGGGAATGACGAGGCGCACGGGCCGGTCGGGCCAGGCAGGCTGCGCCCTCGCCACCATGGGCGTGGCGATCGCGCCGCCGACCAGCGCGCGGCGGCCGAAACGGGCCATGCGACATCCTCCCCTCGATTCTTGACGGGAGCCTGCGACGACGGTGCCGCCCTCGTAAAGAAGAATTGCCGTGGCCGTGTCCGTCGCGCAAGCTGCGCCGCAAAAGCTCGGGGAGGATGCACCATGGCGCAGGCGCCGCGCATCGGGGTGACGGTGAGGGATTCGACGCCGCATTGGCCTGACCCGCCAAGGCCGCCGGCGGGGGCGCCGAACATCCTGCTGATCCTGTTCGACGATGCGGGGTTCGCCGATTTCGGCTGTTACGGCTCGCCCATCCGCACCCCCAACATCGACCGCCTGGCGGCAGAGGGGCTGCGCTACACCGGCTTCCACACCACCGCGATGTGCTCCACCACGCGCACCGCGCTGCTGACCGGGCGCAATCACCATTCGGTGGGCGTCGGCAGCCTGGCGAATTTCGACAGCGGCTATCCCGGCTATCGCGGCAAGATCGCGAAGGAAGCGGGGACGCTCGCCGAGATGCTGCGCCCGCATGGCTATCGCAACTACATGGTGGGGAAGTGGCATGTGACGCCGCTGACCGAGAGCGGCTCCACCGGGCCCTTCGACGGCTGGCCGCTCGGCCGCGGCTTCGACCGCTTCTACGGCTTCATGGACGCGGCGACGGACCAGTACACGCCCGAGCTGGTGCGGGACAACTCGCCCATCGCCCCGCCACGCACGCCGGACCAGGGCTACCATCTCACCGAGGATCTGGCGGACCAGTCCATGGCCTTCCTGGCGCATCACGCGCTGGAGCGACCGGATGAGCCCTGGCTGCTCTGGCTCGCGCTCGGCGCCGTGCATGCGCCGCACCAGGCGCCGCCGGAGATCATCCGAGGCTATGATCCGCTGTTCGGCGAAGGCTGGGATGTCGAGCGCGAACGGCGCTTCGCTCGCCAGAAGGAGATGGGGATCATCCCCGCGGCCACCCTCCTGCCGCCGCGCAACGACGATGTCCGCCCCTGGGAATCCTACCCGGCCGAGGAGCGGCGCTTCTTCACCCGGCTGCAATCCGCCTATGCGGGCATGCTCGACCACGCCGACCGGCATATCGGCCGGCTGCTGGCCTTCATCGAGAAGGCGGGTCTGCGCGAGGACACCATCCTGCTGGTGCTTTCGGACAATGGCGGCAGCCAGGAGGGCGGGCCGACCGGTGGCGTCAACCTGCTCGGCCCGCGCAACCTGCGCGAGGAGACGATGGCCGAGAAGCTCGCGCGCATCGAGGATGTCGGCCGGCCCGGAACCTACGCGAACTACCCGCTCGGCTGGGCCATGGCCTCGAACACGCCGCTTCGGCGCTACAAGCAGAACACCCATGGCGGCGGCATCCGCGACCCGCTCGTGATCTCCTGGCCGAAGGGCATCCCGGCTCGCGGCGAACTGCGGCATCAGTTCGTGCATGCCTGCGACCTCGCGCCCACCCTGCTGGAGCTCGTCGGCGTCGCGCCACCGGCCACGGTGAACGGGGTGCCGCAGATGCCGATCGAAGGCGTCAGCTTTGCCGCGTCGCTGCGCGATCCGGAGGCGCCTTCGAAGGACCGGCCGCAGTATTTCGAGATGTTCGGCCACCGCGGCATCGTGCACGAGGGCTGGAAGGCCGTCGCCTATCACCTGCCCGAGACGCCCTTCGAGGAGGACCGGTGGGAGCTGTTCCACCTCGCGCAAGACTTCTCCGAGGCGCATGACCTCGCCACGGCGGAGCCAGAACGGCTTCAGGCGCTGATCGCGCTGTGGTGGGAGGAGGCGCGGAAGCACCAGGTACTGCCCCTCGATGACCGCTTCCGGCAGCGCTTTGTCGAGAATGCGGCACGCGTCCACGGAAGGCGCACGCGCTACGTCTTCCACGCCGGTGTCGGCCATGTGCCCACGGAGGTGGCGCCCGACATTCGCAGCCGCGGCTACCGGATCGAAGCGCTGGCCGAATTCGGCCCGGATGATGACGGCGTCCTGATCGCGCATGGCGACGCCACCGGCGGCTACAGCCTGTATCTGCGCCACGGCATGCTGATGCACGACATGAACATCGGTGGCGAACATGTCGTCATCGCCGCCGACCGCCCCGTGCCGCCGGGCGAGCACCGGGTGGGTGTGGCGGTGCGGCGGCTGAGCCGGGAGGCGGCGCCTTCGCTGCGGACCGGGCCCGGCATCACCGAATTCACCCTGCTGATCGATGGCGCGCCGGCCGGCCGGCTGGAATCGCGGCTCGGCTTCGTCAACGTGATCGCCTGGGCGGGGCTCGATATCGGCTGCGACCGCGGTTCGCCGGTCGCGGATTATGCCGCGCCCTTCCGCTTCACCGGCCGGCTGCACAAGGTGACGATCAGCATGGAGGACAACCAGGCGCTGGATGGCGATGCGGTGGGCCGTGCGGTGCTGGCACAAGAATAAGACAGAAGGGGAGAGCGAGATGTCGAAATGGATGCGCCGCGCTGCGGTGGCGCTGTTGACGCTGGCCTTGCCGATCGGTGCGATGGCGCAGGAGACGCCGGGCCGGTCGGTCACCATGATCGTGAACTTCCCGCCCGGCGGATTGACCGATCTGGTCGGGCGCGGCCTGGCCGCCGGCATGGCGCAGGGCCTGGGCGTCCCGGTCGTGGTGCAGAACCGGGGCGGCGCCGGCGGCTCGATCGGCGCCGGCGCCCTGGCTGCCGCGCCGAATGACGGCTCGACCATCGGCTTCGTCGCCACCGCGTCGCTGACCACCCTGCCGCATATGCGGGCCGTCCCGTACCGGGCCGAGGCGCTGGGCTATGTCTGCCGCACCTTCGACGTGCCGGTCTACATGCTGGTGGCGCCGAATTCCCGCTTCACCACCGCGCAGTCGCTGGTCGAGGCGGCCCGCGCCCAGCCGGGCCAGCTCAACTTCGCGACGGTGGGGCCAGGCTCGCTGCCGCATCTCGCGGCGCTGGACTGGGCCGCCGCGGCCGGCGTCAGCCTCACCCACATCCCCTATCAGGGCGAGGCGCCGGCGGTGATCGACCTGCTGGCTGGGCGGGTCGAGGTGTATTTCGGCACCAGCTCGGTCGCCAGCATCCACCAGCTCCGCCGGCTTGGCGTGGCCTCGGCGGCGCGCCTGCCCGAATCGCCGACCACGCCGACATTGGCCGAGTTGGGCTATCCGGTGGTGTGGTCGGTGCTGGGTGGGGTGATCGCGCCGCCGGGGATGGACCCGACGGTCCGGCAGAAGCTGGAGCGGGCCTGCGCCCAGGCGGTCGACACGCCGGAGTATCGCGCCCTGCTGCAACGTCTGCAGGTCGGCTGGGCCTATTCGGATGGCGCCGAATTCCGCCGGCAGGTGCTGGGCGAATCCCTCCGCAATCGACGCATCCTGGAATCCTCGCGGCTGCTGCTCGAATGATGCTGCGCTTCTTCCACCGGGTCGATGACCCATGGAGTTTTCTGCTCGCGCAGCTCCTGCCGGGGCTGCTCGATGCCTATGACATCGGCCTCGAATGCATCACCGTGCCGTTCCCGACGCTGGACTTCGCGCCCAGGCCGGACCTGCTGACCGCCCATGCGCTGCGCGACGCGCTCGACCTCGCGCGGCATTGCGACCTGGCCTTCGACGGCGATGGCACGCCGCCCGACCCGGCGCTGGCGGCGCTGGCGGCGGCCCGCCTGCTCGATGTCCACGCGCCGGCGGCGTATCTGGCGCTGGCCGTGCGGCTTGGCACGGCGCTGTTTCGTCACGACGCGGCTTCGATCCGGTCGCTGTGCCACGGGGTTGTGCCCGACCCGGCCCGGCTGCTGGCAAACCAGGCCCGGCAGCTCCGCGAGGGCCATTTCAACACCGGCATGATCGGCTTCGGCGAGAACTGGTATTGGGGTGTCGATCGCCTTGCGCATCTCGAGAATGACCTGCTGACCGCCGGCCGCCGGCGCCCCGGGCACAGCGTCGGGCTGCTGCAGCGGAAGCCGGCCCGGCTCGACGTGCCGATCGCATCGGCGACGCTTGAACTCGAGTATTTCTGCACCTTCCGCAGCCCCTACACCTACATCGGCACCGCCCGCACCTTCGACCTCGCGCGGCGCTACCCGATACGACTGGTGCCGCGGCTGATGCTGCCGATGAAGATGGCAGGCTATGTCGTGCCGCCGATGAAATCCGCCTATTTCCGCTTCGATCCGGCGCGGGAGGCGCTGCGCCATGGCGTCCGGTTCGGCAATTTCTGCGATCCATTCGGCGCCGGGCTGGAGCGCGCCATGGCGCTGGTCGACCACGCCCGCGCCGTCGGCCGGCTGGAAGCCTACATCCTGTCGGTCATGCAGGGGGTCTGGGCCGATGGCCTGGATACCGCGACCGATGCCGGGCTCCGCCTGATCGCGGAGCGCGCCGGGCTGGACTGGCCGAAGGCCGAGCCGCATCTCGCCGATCAGGGTTGGCGGAACTGGGCGGCGGAAAACCGCGCCGTGCTCGAAACCATCGGCCAGTATGCCGCGCCGACCTATCGGCTGGCCGACTACGTGACCTGGGGCCAGGACCGGATCTGGATGCTGGAACGACAGATCCGAGCCCGGCTCGGCCTGGACGCCGGCTGATCGAAGCCTGACGCACCGCCTCGTCCAGGACCTTTCGGGCCTGGCGAACGCCTTTCCGTTGGTCCTGCTGGCTGCTGGTCTGCGAGGAGCCGCTCTCGCCACTTTACCTGGGGTTCAGGCGCCTCTTCCGGCACATGTCCGGAGCGGCCGCTCGCTACCGTTGGTGTCGTGTTGTGGCGTGGTGTAGGGCGCGGTTGGTTGCCGCGTGGCGTTTGGCCTGCGGTGGTTTGTGCTGGGTGTGTTTGTGATGGGGATGCGGGGACAGGATTTGAACCTGTGACCTT
>NZ_JAAVNE010000072.1 GCF_012103215.1 Falsiroseomonas selenitidurans | reverse complement strand
GCCTTGCTGCGCACCGAAGGCGCGGAGGCCGGCGTCGCCGCTCTGTGCGACCTGCTGCCGCGCCTGCTGCGGCCGCTGCAGGTACATGCGCTGTTCCTGCTGCTGGCCGCCGCCCCCGAACCCGCCCAGGCACCGCTGGCGCGGCTGGCGGCGCAGACGCTGGGCCCGACCTGGCGCCGCAGCTACGAGACGGCGCTGGAACGCCAGGGGCGGCGGGCGGAATTGCTGGCCGCGCTGCGGGCCCGCGCCGCGCAATCCGCGCCGGCGGAGCGCGCCGCGATCGCGGCCCGGCTGGCGGCCATGGGCGATTCCGCCGGCGCCGCCGCGCTGCGGGCAGAGGAGGAGGCAAACCCGTGACCTTGCAGCTGTTCGACCTGGCCGGCGCCGATCCGGCGCGACGCTTCAGCCCCTATTGCTGGCGGGTGCGCATGGCGCTCGCCGCCAAGGGGCTGGCGGTGGAGACCCTGCCCTGGCGCTTCACGGAAGGCGCGCGGCTGGCCGCCCATGGGGCCGAGAAGGTGCCGCTGCTGCTGCATGGCGACCGCGCCATCGCCGACAGCTGGACCATCGCCGAATATCTGGAGGACCGGTTCCCGGACGGGCCGAGCCTGTTCGGCGGCGACGGCGGCCGGGCGCTGGCCCGCTTCGTCAATGCCTGGGCCGATTCGGTGCAGATCCCGGGCATCGTCCGGCTGGTGGTGGCGGACATCCCCGCGGTGCTGGATCCGGCCGATGTCGCCTATTTCCGGACCAGCCGCGAAGCCCGCTTCGGCCAGACGCTGGAAGCGGTGCAGGCGGACCGGGTGGCACAGGTGGAGGTGTTCCGCCGCAGCCTGCTGCCGCTGCGCCTGATGCTGCGGGCGCAGCCCTTCCTGGGCGGAGCGGCACCGCTGCACGCCGATTCCATCGTCTTCGGCGGCTTCCAATGGGCCCGCTGCGTCAGCCCCTTCCCGCTGCTGGCCGCGGACGACCCGGTGGCGGCCTGGCGCCAGCGGATGCTGGACCTGCATGGCGGCCTGGCGCGGCAGGTGCCGGCCTTCGACTGATGCCGGATCCGGGTGATCGTCACCGATCACCGCCGCGGTCGCCGGCCTGGCGGCGCGCCACCTGGCGCGGCGGCCGCTCGGCCGCCTTCGGCGGAGGCCGGTTCCACTCGATCGAGTCGGGTATCGGGCCCGCGGCCAGAACCAGGCGGCACCCGGCCGGTGCCACGCATTTCCGCTGGCGGATGGCGGGGCGACGGGCCCAGGATGGGAAGGTCCGCGGAGACACCCAGCCATGCGCAGATATCTCTTTGCCGGCGCCGCCATGCTCGGCCTGCTCGCCCTCGCGCCACCGATCGCGGCGCAGCGGCGCCCGGGCTACACGACCGGCGCGCACAACATCAGCCTGCCGGCCGACTGGCAGGCCCGGTTCATCCGCTACGCCACCGTGGACAAGGCGGACCGCAAGATCATCCGGCACCTGTTCGTGAACCCGGAAGCCTTCGCCGCCGCCACGCCCGGCGCGCCGCTGCCGCATGGCACGCTGATCATCATGGCCGATGCGCGCGCCCGGGTGGACGCCACCGGCACGCCGCTGCGCGACCAGCAGGGCCGCTTCATCGCCGAGCCGGGCTGGATCGCCATCGCGGCGCAGGAGAAGCAGCCCGGCTGGGGCGAGGGCTACCCGCCGGAGATGCGCAACGGCGAATGGGAATACGCCGCCTTCACCGGTACCGGCGAACGGCGCAACATCGCGCTCGGCTCCTGCTTCAACTGCCACATCACGGCGCGCAGCGGGCAGGATTTCGCCTTCAACTTCTGGGACTACGTGCAGGCACGATGACCTTCTCGCTGATTGCGCGCTGCCCGCGCACCGGGCATCTCGGCGCCGCCGCCACCACCTCCTCCCTCGCCGTGGGGGCGCGGGTGCATGCGGTGGCACCCGGCATCGGTGCGGTGCTGACGCAGCACCGCACCGACCCGCGGCTGGGCCCGCGCGGAATCGGCCTGCTGCGCTCCGGCTGCGGCGCGGCGGAGACGGTGGCGGCCCTGGTCGCCTCCACCCCCGACCATGGCTGGCGGCAATTGGCGGCGATCGACGCCGCGGGCCGCACCGCGCATTTCCACGGCGCCCAGGTGAAGCGCGAATTCGGCGCGGCGCATGGCCCGGGCGTGGTCGCCATCGGCAACATCCTGTCCAGCGCCGCGGTGCCGGAGGCGATGGTCGCCGGCTTCCTGGCTGAACCCGACCTGCCGCTGGCCGAGCGCCTGCTGCGCGGGCTGGAGGCCGGGGAGGCGGCGGGCGGCGAGCATGGCGCGGTACGCTCCGCCAGCCTGCTGGTCTACGGGGCGGAGGATTTCGCCCTGGTCGACCTGCGCGCCGATGGCCATGCCGAGCCCCTGCCGGCGCTGCGCCTGCTGTGGGAGGAATACGCGCCCCTCGTCGATGCCTATGTGGTGCGGGTGCTGGACCCGGACCGCGCCATCGCCCTCTGACCCCACCGCCCGATCAGGACAAGCCCGACAGATGCCGATCAACAACCGGATCGCCGCCATGCAGCCCGAAATGGAGGTCTGGCGCCGCGACCTGCATGCCCACCCGGAACTGCGCTACGAGGAACACCGCACCGCCGCGCAGGTGGCGAAGCTGCTGGCGGAATGGGGCATCGAGGTGCATGGCGGCATCGGCAAGACGGGCGTCGTCGGCGTGCTGCGCGGCCAGGGCGGATCCTCCCGCAGCATCGGCCTGCGCGCGGACATGGACGCGCTGCCGATGACGGAGGCGACCGGCCTGCCCTATGCCTCCACCACCCCCGGCGTGATGCATGCCTGCGGGCATGACGGCCACACCACCATGCTGCTGGGCGCGGCGAAGTACCTGGCGGAGACCCGCAACTTCGACGGCACCGTGCACTTCATCTTCCAGCCGGCGGAGGAAGGCGGCGCCGGCGCCAAGGCGATGATGGATGAGGGGCTGTTCACCCGCTTCCCCTGCGACAGCGTCTACGGGATGCACAATGACCCCTCCCTGCCGCTGGGCGAGGCGGATATCCGCGACGACGTGATGATGGCCGCCGCCGACGGCTTCACCATCACGGTGCGCGGCAAGGGCGGCCACGCCGCGCGGCCGCATGGCGGGATCGACCCCGTGGTGGTCGGGGCGCAGATCGTCATGGCGCTGCAGACCATCGTGGCGCGGCGCGTGGATCCGCTGGAATCGGCGGTGGTCTCCACCACCCAGTTCCATGCCGGCACCGCGAGCAACGTGATCCCCGACCAGGCGGTGCTGAACGGCACGGTGCGCACGCTGAACCCCGCGGTGCAGGACCTGGTCGAGGCCTCGATGCGCCGCGTGGTGGAGGCAACGGCGGCGGCGCATGATGCGGTGGCCGAGCTCCTCTACACCCGCGGCTACCCGGCCACCGTGAACCATGCGGAGAATGCCCGGCTCGCCGCGCGCATCTGCGCCGGGCTGCTGGGCGAGGCGAAGGTGCGCCGCGACATGCCGCCGGTGATGGGTGGGGAGGATTTCAGCTTCATGCTGCTGGAAAAGCCCGGCGCCTACATCAAGCTGGGCCAGGCGGCCGGCGCCAAGGGCAGCGCGCCGGTGCACACGGTGCAGTACGACTTCAACGACGACCTGCTGCCGATCGGCGCCAGCTTCTTCGCCGGGATCGTCGAGCACGACCTCAAGCGCGGCTGAGCCGGCCGGCGGCCGCCCGCCCGCCTTCGGCGGGCGCCGGTTCCGCCCAAGGGGATCTGGTCTCCGCCGCCGCACAGGCGGCGTGACATCAGGCGCCGCGCAGGCGGCGGGCAGCCTCCACCCAGCGCGCGCCCTGCTCGGCTTCCAGCGCCGCCAGCCGGGCGCCATCGCCGGCGACCTCGTCCAGCACCTCCAGCAGCGTCGCGACCAGGGCCTGGTCGCGTGGATGCGCGAGCGCCGCGGCGAAGCCCTGCATGTCTGGTGCCCGCAGCCGCAGCACCGGGCCGAATTTGTCGCTCTCCGTCCCTGGCCAGCGGGTGAAGGCTTCCGGCCAGCCGCGGCCGCGGCGGAATTCCAGCACCGGGCCGCTGCCGGCGATGCCCAGCTTGAAGCGGATGCCGGACCAGCCCTCGCCCCGGCCGGCCAGTTCCTGCACCACCAGGTCCAGGTGCTGGTAGCCGCCGCCGCCGACCAGGTGCTGTTGCAGCGCCACCTTGCCGAAGCGCGCCGCCGGCAACAGCGGCTCCGGCGCCACCGGGGGCAGTTCCGGGGTCGCCTCGGCGCCCGGCAGCACCAGCTGCGCCATCGCCGCCTGTTCGTCGCGCAACATGGCGGGGTCACGCGTCGGCAGCAGGCTGATCCCGGTGAAGTCCAGCCGCGCCTGCGCGGCAGGATCCTGGCTCGCCACCGCCAGCACCACCTGCGCCTGGGCGCCTAGCGACAGCGGCAGCGCCAGGCTCAGCCCGTCCGGCCGCCCCGGCTCCGCATCGCGCCAGCCGGAGAAGGCGGCACGGCCGGCCAGCCCCTCCAACGACTGCACCGTCTGCCCGGGCGGCAGCACCCAGGCGCCGACGCGCAGCTTGCGCGGCTGCGGCCCGGCGACGTTCCAGGTCAGGCGCAACACATCCGCCCCGGCGAGCGTGATCCGCGGCAGCACCAGCGCGGCGGTGCCGGCCCCCTCCAGCATGGCCTGCAGGGGCACCTCGCCCAGATCCCCCGGCGCCGCCTCCCAGGCGCCGGACAGGACCCGCCCCGCCTCCAGCTCCTCGGCCGCCACCGCCTGGGGCACGCCTTCCAGCGGCAGGCTGGCCCCGACCTCGTCCCAGTTCCACCAGGCCGGCACCACGAAGCGATCGCCGATGCGCGCGGTCCAGATGCGCAGCGCCAGCGCCCGGCCGCGCGGGGCTGCGCCTTCCACCAGGCAGGCGACCTCCGCCGGCACCCAATCCGCTTCCAGCGACAGGGCCAGGGAATGCGGCCCGGCGACGTCGGCCGTGATCTCGAGCACCGCGGTCTCCGGCTGCAGGCCGAGCGGCGTCGGCAGGTCCAGCCGCAGCCAGCCCTCCGTCACCTGGGCCATCGGCACCGTCCAGCTGGCGGCGATGCGGCCGCTTTCCTCGGCATGGACGCGCAGCCGCAGCGGTCCCGTGGTGGCGGCGCTGATGGCACCGACATGGACGGCGATCGCCGCCAGCCCCTCCAGCTTGCGGCCCAGCGGCTGGCGCAGGAACAGCCGGGCGCCGGCGCGCGGCGCCGCCACACGGTCCATGGAAGGTTCCATCGCCACCGCCTGCGCCATCGCGCCCGGCGGGCGGTGGCCCAGGGTGCGCGCGGCCGCGGCCATGGCGATGCGGGTTTCCTCATAATCCTGGCGGGTCGCCACCAGGCTGCGTTCCAGCTGCACGGCGCGGCCATGGGCCGAGCCCAGTTCCGCCGACAGCTTTGCCAGCAGGGCTGGCAGGGCGGCGCTGCCACTGGCCGCCCGCACCAGCGGCGGCGCCTGGCCGGAGGCATCCTGCCACCAGCCGAGGAAAGGGCCGAAGGCGGCCGGATCGGCCACCACCACCGCCAGCATCCCGCTGGGCGGCAGGTTGAGCGGCAGGCCCGGCCCGGCCGGCGCCGCACCATCGCGGCGCAGCATCAGCATCTGCCCGTCCCGCGCCAGCAGCCACAGGTCAAGGCCGGGCACGCGCAGCGCCTCCAGCCCCGGCAAATCCGCTGCCGCCAGCAGGGCCGGCCGGGCGGACATCAGCCCGGCCAGGTCGGTGGTTCGGATCTCGATCGCGCTCATGCCGCCGGCCTCAAATCGCTCTCCTTGGGCCTGAGCGCCTCGATGCGCTCCAGCCAGTCCTGCATGTTCCGCGCCCAGGATGTGGCGCCGATGCGCGCCGCCGCCGCCTGGCCGATCTGGCGCAGCCGGTCCCGGTCCGCCGCCAGCTGGCCGATCAGCGCCGTGAAGCCGGCCACCACGGCGGCGTCCTGGCCGCCATCCGGCACCAGCAGCCCGTCGACGCGGTCGCGCACGATCTCCGCCACTGCCCCCACCTCGGTGGCGATGACGACGCAGCCGAAGCGCTGCGCTTCCAGCAGCGTCAGTGGCACGCCCTCGAAGCGCGAGGGCAGCACCACCACATCCGCCCAGGCATAGAGGGCATCCAGCGCCGGGCCGTCCATCGCCGGCGGCTCCACCGGCACGCCCAGCGTGGCGGGGTCCACCCCGGCATCGTCGAGCACCGGCTTGCCGACAAGCCGCCACTCCACGGCGGGGCCGCGGGTCTGCAGGATGATGTCGCGCAGCCGGTCCAGCCCCTTCTGCGCATCCAGCCGGCCGAGGAACAGCACCCGCAGCGGGCGGCGGACCGCCACCTGCCGGGTTGCCAGCGCCGCGGCCAGCCGCGCCGGATCAGCCGCATAGGAGGGTGCGTTCAGCACCTTCACCACCTTGTCCGCCGGCACCGCCTGGCCCACGCACCAGTCGCGCAGTCGTTCCGAGATCACCACGAAGCCGTCATAGGCGCCTTCATAGGCGAGCGCGATGTGCGGGTTGCCCATCGGGGCGCCGAGCGGCCCCTTCTCCACCAGGTGCAGCCCCAGCCAGCAGCGCACGCCCTGCCGGCGCAGCGCCTGCATCAGCCCGTGGCCGCCCAGCGCATGGGTGTTCAGCACCACATCCATGGTCGCCAGCAGCCCGACCGCGTCGCGCGTGTCGCGCCACTGCGCGAAGCCGGAGGTGCAGGCGCCGAAATGCAGCCGGTCCCAGTCGCCGCCCTCGATGCCGTCGGCGCCGAAGAAGCAGACGCTCTCGAACACGTCGAAATGCCCGGGGAAGGCCTGGATCCGCTGCGCGCCGCTGATGAACAGGTGCGGCCGCCAGCCGCGGGCACGCAGCACCGCGGCGTAGTTGAACACCACCTTCTCCACCCCGCCGAAGGCGAACAGCGGCAGCAGGAAGCCGATGTCGCGGCCATCGCCCGCCGGCAGATGCGGCAGGATGGCGCCGCAGCGGGCGAATTCGGCATAGGCCTCATAGGCGCTGCGGCGCGGCCGCCGGTCATCACTCCGCCAGTCCAGCGGCAGGACGGAGCGGCTGCGCATGGCATCGCGCATCGCATCGATCTCGCCCAGCGCATAGGCCACGATGGCCGGCGGCGGCGCCACAACCAGCCCCGGTGGCAGCACCGCCACGATGCGCGCGAGCTTCGGCTGCGCCACCGGCGCGGCCAGGGAGTTCACCCAGCCGCGATAGGGGTCGCGGGCCAGTTCCTCCATCACCGGGGTCTGGCCGAACAGCAGCACCGCATCGGCGGCGCTGGCCGGCGCATCCTCCGGCCCCGGCACCGGCAGCACATCCAGGCCCAGCCCGCCGGCTGCATCCTCGGCCAGGGTCACGGCGACGAAATGGGCGCTCCGCAGCAGCAGCGCCGCCTGGTGGAAGATGCCGCGCAGCAGGCCGGCACCGGCCAGCAGGTCCAACGCCGGCTGGCTGGCCCAGCAGGTCTGCGGCGGGAAGAAGACGGCGCGCGGCTCCCGGCTTGCCTCCACGAAGCTGGCATGGGCCTCCGCCCGCTTCAGCCGGCGCGGGGTCACGGCCTGCGGGTCCAGCACCAGGCGCAGGCTGTCCTCGCCCATCACCTGCAGGCCGTAGCGCGGCAGTTCCGCCGCCTCCAGCCGCGCCAGGCTGCGCACGCCGAGATGCGCGGCGTGGCGGCGGCGCATGTCGCCCAGCACCTGCGCGCGCTGGCGTTCGGAGGTGGCGAGCATGCTTTCCGCCCGCTTCCGGTAGCGGAAGCCGGAGGCCGGCAGGTGCCGCCCGCGCCAGCCCGCGGCCGCGGCGCACAGCCAGAAAGCCCAATCCTCGAAGCCGGCGCGCATCGCCTCGTCGTAGCGCAGGCCGGAGGCGAAGACCTCGCGCCGCACCAGGCTGCCGGCCTCGCAGAAATTCTCCAGCACCTGCAGCAGGTGGGAGTATTCGCCGGCGGTGGAGAAATTGCCCTCAAGCCCGAAGAAGTCGAAATCCGGATAGAGCCAGCCGGTATCGGCGGGGCTTTCGTCCAGCAGCGCCTGCGCCCGCGCCAGGAAGGGCGGCATCAGGCGGTTGTCCGCGTCCAGCGGGAAGATGCTGCGGCAGGCTGGCCAGGCCGCCAGGATGAACTCGACCCCGGTGTTGCGGGCCGCGCTCAGCCCGCCATTGGCCCGGCGCAGATACACCACCCGGTCCGGATGGCGCCGGGCGAAGGACAGCGCCACCTCGTGCGTCTGGGCGAAGGGGCAGCCATCGTTCACCACCACCGCGCCGATGCGGTAGGGACCGCGCTGGGCCAGCACGGAGTCCAGCGCTTCCGCCAGGAAGCCGGGCTGCTTGTAGGCGGGGATGACGACGCCGATTTCGATCTCGCCGGGACGCTGCAGGCCGGGCCCGGCGGGGCCCGAGGGGGCGGGGTGATCTTCCGGCATCAGCTCCATCCAGTCTCCCGCCACCCTGCCGCCCCCTGGCGGCGAAACCCTGGCCGAGCCGCGTCCGGGCGGGTCAGGCGCGCGAAGATCGACGCTGATGGCGCAAAACACAAGCCATGCGTGCGGCGCAGCAGGCGCCTCACGCCGCGCGCAGATGTTCCTGCAGGCGCGGCATCAGCTCCACCAGGTTGCAGGGCCGGTGCCGGGCATCCAGTTGCCACAGCAGGATGTCGTCCCAGGCATCCTTGCAGGCGCCGGTGCTGCCCGGCAGGGCGAAGAGATAGGTGCCGCCCGCCACGCCGCCGATCGCCCGCGACTGGATCGTGGAGGTGCCGATCTTCTGGTAGCTCAGCATCCGGAACAGCTCGCCGAAGCCGGTGATCTCCTTCTCCAGCACCCGGGCGAAGGCTTCCGGCGTCACGTCGCGGCCGGTGATGCCGGTGCCGCCGGTGGTGATGACGCAATCCACCTCCGGCGCCGCGATCCAGTCGCGCAGCTGTGCCTCGATCAGCGACGCCTCGTCGCGCAGCAGGGCGCGGGCCACCAGGCGATGGCCGGCAGCCTCGATGCGCGCCACCAGCGTGTCGCCCGAACGGTCGGAGGCGAGGTCGCGGGTGTCGGAGACGGTGAGCACGGCGATGTTCACCGGCACGAAGGCAAGCGACGGGTCGATCGGCATGGGCAGCCCCCCTGGACGGGGGGACGCGCCCCCGCTTCAGCGCGAAATCAGCATGGCCGCGACCGCCGCGGTGCCCTGGAAACGCGGGAAGCGCCCCGTGGCCAGCGCGTCGAGCGACGGCGACGGCAGGCCGAGCCTTGCCGCATAGATCCAGGAATAGGCCAGCACGCGCTGCACGAAAAGCCGCGTCTCCCCCACCGGGATGCTCTCGATGAACAGGAAGGGGTCGGTGCGGTGGCGCACCGCCGGCAGCCAGCGGGACAGGTTGCCTGGGCCGTTGTTGTAGGCCGCCAGCAGGCGGATCAGGTCGCCATCCACCTGGCCGCTGCGGGCCAGGTAGTGGACGTAGCGCTGCCCGACCTCCAGCGAGAAGCCCGGATCGTGCAGCCGGGCGACATTGGCGCCGCGCAGGCTGCTGTCGCCGGTCACGTAGCTGGCGGTGGCGGGCATGATCTGCAGGATGCCGCGCGCCCCGGCCGGGGAGACGGCACCGGGGTTGAAGTTGGATTCCTGCCGGGCCAGGGCGTAGAGCAGCGCCGGGTCCATGCGGAAGCCGTGCATCGGCTCCAGCCGCGGCAGCGGGAAACGCGCGAAGTCGCGCGGCCGGCCATCGGCCGACTGCGAGAGCGAGGCCAGCCGCGCCGCCAGGTCGGCCATGCCGGCCTGGTTGGCGACCACCAGCATGGCACGGACCACGCCGGCATTGCCCTGCACGCGTGGCCACAGCACGCGCAACTCCGCCTCCGCCCGCGCCTTCTGGCCGATCTGCAGCAGCGCCAGCGCCCGCCAGCCGGCCGCGGTCTCGGCGATGGCGGCGCCCTCGCCCTCCCCGGCCACCTCGTTCTGCCAGGCGAAGCCCATGGGCAGACCCAGCGCACGCCGTGCCACCAGGCCGTAGAAGGTGCGCGGTTCCTGCGCCGCCTGCATCATCCATGGCACATAGGCCTGCGGCCGCCGGGCGCGCACCGCGGCGCGCGCGGTCCAGAAGGCGGCGGCGGCGCGGGTGGCCGGCGCCGCGATGTCGGACCGCGCGGCATGTTCGAAATAGGCCAGCGCCGCTTCCGGCCGGTTCAGCGCCCAGGCGGCCAGGCCGGCGATATAGCCCGGGAAGGCACTGCCGCCGGAAACGCGGGCGGCGGCGGAGGCAATGGTGAAGGCTTCCTCATCGCGGCCGATCTGCAGCAGGTACTGCGCCACCTCCGCCCGCAGCAGCGCCGCATAGGCGCCCTCGGCGCGGGAGCGCTCGATGGTCGCGAGCGCCCCGGCGATGTCGCCGTCGCGCCACCGCTCCCGCACCAGGCGGTCAAGGCCCGGGCTGCGCTGGATCCGGCGGGTGGCGGGTTCGCGCTCCTCCGGCACCTCCTCGGCGCCGTCGAGGCTGGCGAAGGCGGGGGCAGCGGGCAGCGCCATGCCGGGCGGCGCGCGGCGGGCCAGGATGGCGTGGATCGCCGGCGCGTCCGGATGGTCGCCGTGATGCGTCAGCCAATCCACCACCTCGTGCAGCGGCGGTTCGGCACCGGGGCGCAGCCACCGATCGGCCAGCACATGGCCGAGCAGGCGCCGGTCCTCGAGGCGTTCCACCTCCCGGGCTGCCGGCAGGGGCTCGCCCCGGGCCTGCAGGTCGAAGATACGACGAAGCCGCGCCGCTTCAGACGGCGCTAGGGGTTGCGGGAACCCGGCGGCCCGGTCCTGCTGGGCAGGACGCGGGACGCTCATGGCGGTCTGGTCGACCCGTTGCCCGACGGCAGGAACCTGAATCCCCAGCGTCATCGTCACCCCCAGCAGCAGGCCCTTCACCAGGTGGCGAAGGGGGTTCCGCGGCAGGGAAAGCCGGGCCATTGGGCAGAACGCTTGCATGGCGCGCTACCCCTAACGGCCGCCTCAAGGCGCTGACAACCCCCTGAATCATGGCGAGTTTTGGGCAGAAAACCGAGTCGTTCCCGAATCAGACCCTTAACGCCCGATGCTGAGATTAATATCACTTCACGGCGGCGTGATCTCACCATCGATGCTGCGGCGCAGCAAGACCAGATCCGCCCAGGCCTCGCGCTTTGCCGCCGGGCTGCGCAGCAGATAGGCCGGGTGCAGGGTGGGCAGGGCCGGCAGGGCGGCGCCGTCCGGCATCGGCAGGCGGTGCCAGCGGCCGCGCAGGCGCGTGATGCCTTCCTTGGCGCGCAGCAGGGTCTTGGCGGCCACGCCGCCCAACAGCAGCAGGTGTCGCGGCCGCACCAGTTCGATATGGCGCAGCAGGAAGGGCAGAAACAACATGATCTCGGCATCCGTCGGCGTGCGGTTGCCGGGCGGGCGCCAGGGCAGGATGTTGGTCAGGTAGAAGTCCCGCTGCCGGTCCAGCCCGATGCTGCCCATCATGCGGTCCAGCAACTGGCCGGAGACGCCGACGAAGGGACGGCCAAGCCGGTCCTCATCCGCGCCCGGCGCCTCCCCCACCAGCATCAGGCCGGCGGTGGCGACGCCATCGGCGAAGACCAGGTTGGTGGCGGTGTCCCGCAGCGGGCTGTCAGTGGCGGCGATCGCCGCCCGCAAGGCCGCCAGGCTGTCCGCCCCGGCGGCGGCGGCCACCACCCGGCCGGCAGCGGCGGGGACGGGCGGCGCCAAGGCGGGCGTGGCCAGCGGTGGGGGCGCCGGAGGCTCGGCACGTCGCGGCGGCGCGGCCTCCGCCCTTTCGGCAAGCCGGTCCTGCGGCGCCTCCAGCAGCGCCTCGTCCACGCCCAGATCGATCTGCAGCCGCAGCGCGGCCAGCAGCGCTTCCTGCAAACCTGCCTGCATGGGTGCGATATCGGGCCGCCGCGGGGTTTCGTGCAATGGGTGGCGACGCTACATCCTGGGCGTCCCAGGAATGCCGCCACGAACGCCAGAGGAACAGCCATGTCGGGTGCCGACGCCGAAGCGCGGGAGAGTATGGAGTTCGACGTGCTGGTGGTGGGCGGTGGCCCGGCCGGGCTCGCCACCGCCATCCGGCTCAAGCAGGCGCGGCCGGACACCAATGTCTGCCTGGTGGAAAAAGGTGGCGAGATCGGCGCCCACATCCTCTCCGGCGCCGTGCTGGAACCCCGCGCACTGGATGAGCTGATCCCGGACTGGCGCGACGATCCGCCGGCGCTGGCCACCGCCGTCACCGACGACCGTTTCATGCTGCTGACGGAAACCCGTGGCTTCAAGCTGCCCACCCCGCCGCAGATGCACAACGAGGGCAACTACGTCGTCTCCCTGGGCAATGTCTGCCGCTGGCTGGGTGCCAAGGCCGAGGCGCTGGGCGTGGAGCTGTATCCGGGCTTCGCCGCCTCCCACGCCCTGATCGAGGACGGCCGGGTGAAGGGCGTGGTGGCGGGGGTGGCCGGCATCCTCAAGGATGGCAGCAAGGGGCCGTCCTACGAGCCGGGGATGGAGCTTCGCGCCACCTACACGGTGTTTGCCGAGGGCTGCCGCGGCAGCCTCGCCAAGGGGTTGTTCGAGACCTTCGACCTGCGCGCGGGCGTGGCGCCGCAGACCTACGCGCTGGGGATGAAGGAGCTGTGGGAGATCCCGAAGGAGAAGCACAAGCCGGGGCTGGTGTGGCATTCCACCGGCTGGCCGTTGGCCGCCGACACCTATGGCGGGTCCTGGCTGTACATGCTGGGAGAGAACCTGGTCTCCGTCGGCTTCGTGGTCGGGCTGGACTATCCGAACCCCTGGCTTTCGCCCTTCGACGAGTTCCAGCGCTTCAAGACCCACCCGGCGGTGCGCGGCTTCCTGGAAGGCGGCAAGCGCATCAGCTACGGCGCCCGGGCGCTGAACGAGGGCGGCATCCAGGCGGTGCCGAAGCTGGTCTTCCCCGGCGGCATGCTGGTGGGCGACGCCGCGGGCTTCCTCAACGTGCCGAAGATCAAGGGAACCCACACCGCCATGAAGTCCGGCATGGTGGCGGCGGAGGCGATCGCCGCGGCGCTGGAAGGCGAGGCCCCGGCGCTGCTGGAAGCCTATCCCGCCGCGCTGAAGCTGAGCTGGGTGTGGTCGGAGCTGGAGGGCGTGCGCAACATCCGCCCCGGCTTCGCCAAATACGGCTTCTGGGGCGGCATGGCGGCGGCGGCGCTGGACACCTACGTCTTCCGCGGCAAGGCGCCCTGGACCTGGGGCCACCATGCGGACCACGAGACGCTGAAGCCGGCGGCGAGCGCGAAGAAGATCGCCTATCCCAAGCCGGATGGCGTGCTGACCTTCGACCGGCTGTCCTCCGTCTTCCTGTCCAACACCAACCACGAGGAACACCAGCCGAGCCACCTGGTCCTGAAGGACCCGGCGCGCTGGGAAGGGGTGAACTGGAAGACCTATGCCTCCCCGGAAAGCCGCTACTGCCCGGCGGCGGTGTACGAGGCGGTGGGCGAGGAGGCCGGCAATGGCGAGGGCGCCATGCACCTCGTGATCAATTCGCAGAACTGCGTGCACTGCAAGACCTGCGACATCAAGGACCCGACCCAGAACATCGACTGGCGGACGCCGGAAGGCGGCGGCGGCCCCAACTACATCGGCGGCATGTAGCCATGCGCCCTGCCAGGGGATGAGCACGGGCCCTGTGCCGGGGCCTGAGCCGGCCTATCAGCCCTGGCGCCGCCGGCCGCGGCCGGAAGCAGCCCGGCGGGGTTGGCTGGGCGTGCTGGCGCTGGTCGGGGGTCTGGCGGTGCCGGCGGATCTGGCGGAGCCGGCCCTGCCGGCGCTGGGCCTGCCGATGATGGGGCTGCCGGCGATGGGCTGGCTGGCGCTCGCCGCGGCGCTGGCGCTGCCCGCCGGGCTGCTGCTGGCGGCGCTGCGGCCGGCGCGGCTGGGCCGCCTGCCCTGGCTTCCGGCCCGGCTGGTGCCGCTGCTGGCGCTGCTGGCCCTGGCGCAGATCCTGGCCGGCGGGCCACGCGGCCTGCTCGGCGCGCATCTGCCGGAAGTGGCGGGGCTGCAGGAAAGCCTGCTGCACGTGCCCCCTTCCCCCTGGCCGGCGGAACGCCTGCGCGCGGCGCTGGCCGAGCGCCGCCCGGTGCCACGCCCGCGCCCGGCCTCGGCGGATGAGGCCTTGTACAACGCGCTGGTGCTGGCGCGGCACGGCCAGGCGCGTGCCGCCGCCAGCGCCCTGGCCGACTCGCTGCGCCTGCCCGGCCGCCCGCGGCCCGATGCGCTGCTGCTGCTGGAGGCGCTGCGGGACATGGCGGAGACGCGCGCGCCCCTGGCCGCGGTGACGCTGCCACCCGACCAGGCCGCGCTGCTTGCCGCGCTGGAGCAGCCGGAGGCGCCGGACCGCGCGGCGGCCCTGGCGGCGCTGGCGGAAATGCCCCCGGCGGAGGCGATGATCGCCGAGGCGGCGCTGGCCCATGCCCGGATCGCCGCCAGCCTGCCCGACGGCCCCACCCTGGCCGCCGCCGCGCAGATTGCGATGGCGCTGGACGGCCTGCTGGAGGAAGCCCGCTTCGCCGCCTTCGCCGACGCCTTCCTCGACCCCGGGCGGGCGCTGCGGCTGCGCCAGGGGCTGGAGGCGCTGGGCTGGACGCGGGAAGTGGCGGCGCGCCGGCCTTCGGTGGCGCTCCTGGCGCCACCGCCGGGTGACCCCGGGCCGATTCGCCTGCGCGTCCTGCCGCCGGAGCCGGCGCGCGCGGTGCAGTGGTGGCAGGACGGCGCCTGGGTGGCGCTGCCGGAAGGCCCGGCCGGGCCGGAACTGGCGCTGCCCCGCCCCTTCCACCCGGCCATGCTGCGCTTCCGCCACCTGGACCGGGACGGCGTCCCCGGCCCGCCGGTGGAACACGCCTTCGACCCGGCAGCGGCGATCCGCCAGGCGGCGCAGCGGGCCTTGCAGGCCCAGGGGCCCTTCGGGCTTTACCAGCCGGGCTGGCTGGAGCCCGGCCGGCTCAACCCGCTGCCGCTGGCCGGCCGCCTGCTGCCGGGGCTTTCCGCGATCGAATGGCGCAGTGATGCCGACCTGGCACCGCGCCGCATCGAGGTGGCGCCCCGCGATGACGCGGTGCTGGCCGCCGACCCGCCGCGGCTGCAGGTGGAGTTCCCGGTGCCGGAGGCCGCCCGGCTGCTGGTGCTGGTGGCGGTCTATGCCGATGGCAGCCGCGGGGAGCCGGTGGAACTGCCGATCCGCTGACCGTGCCCCCCTTCCCGCGCGGCCCGGTTGCGGGCAGAGGGTGCGGGCAAAAGGGAGACCGCCCGCATGACCGAGACCCGCCACGCCGCCCCCGCCGGCTTCCAGCACGGCATCACCGCCGCCCAGGCCCGCATCGTGGTGGACGAGACGCTGGCCAAGGGCCGCGCGCTCGGCCTCGCGCCGCTCACCGTCGTGGTGCTGGATGCGGGCGGGCAGTTGAAGGCCGCGCTGCGCGAGGATGGCGCCAGCCTGCTGCGGACGGATATCGCCTGGGGCAAGGCCTTCGGCGCCATGGCGCTCGGCTTCGGATCCCGCGAGCTGGCGCGGCGCAGCCAGTCCATGACCGGCTTCATGAACGCGCTGTCCGACCTGGCGGGCGGCCGCGCCGTGCCGGTGCCGGGCGGTGTGCTGGTGCGCGCGGCGGATGGCGCGGTGCTTGGCGCGGTGGGCGTTTCCGGCGATGCGTCGGACAAGGACGAGGTCTGCGCGGTGGCCGGCGTCCACGCCGCGGGGCTGACGCCGGATACCGGCGACGCCGCCTGAACGCCGCTTCGCCACGCCCGGGCGTGGATGGACACCCTTGCGGTGGCGTAGCAGATTTCAGCCACGCCACCGCAGGGACCAGACACGACATGCTCCGAATCCATGGCATCGCGCGCTCCCGCGCCTTCCGCTGCATCTGGGCGGCCGAGGAGGCGGGGCTGGCCTATGAGGTCGTGCCGGTGGGCTTCGGCCCCGGGCTGAAGGCGGCGATGGCCGCGATCAACCCGAACGGCAAGATCCCGGCGCTGGAGGATGGCGGGCTGCTGCTGTTCGAGAGCCTGGCCATCAACCTGCACATCGCCGGGAAGGCCGGCGCGCCGCTGATGCCCGTCGGCGACGATGCCGCGCGGACCCTGCAATGGACGCTTTGGGCGGCGACGGAAGCCGAGCCCGCCGCCATGCAATGGGCCTACAACACCTATATCCGCGCACCGGAACTGCGCGACGCGGCCCAGGGCGCCGCGGGGGCGGAGGCGCTGGCGGCGCGGCTGGCGGTGCTGGAGGCGCATCTGGCCGCCGGCGGCCCGTGGCTGCTGGGCCAGGACTTCACCATCGCCGACTGCAACCTGGCCGGCGTTCTGTACGGCGCCTGGGCCAACGGGTTCGACCTGGCCCCCTGCCCCACCGTCAAGGCCTGGCTGGATGCGGCGCTGTCCCGCCCCGCGGCGCTGGCGGCGCGGCGGCAGCGGGAAGGCTGAGACGGCTCAGCGCGGCCCGCGCGCCCGGTTCAGCGCCAGCTCCTCCGGCGTCAGCTGCAGGCTGAGCCGGACGGTGTAGTCGGCGGCGCGGGTGCCTTCGGCCAGCGGCACGGTCAGCCTTGCCGGCTGGCCGAACAGATTGGTCCGCACCACATTGGCGGCGAAGGAAACGCGGCTGGTGAAGGACTGGCGGTCCAGCAAATTGGCATCGCCGGGATCGCTCAGCGCCACGAACCAGGGCAGGTCCAGCGTGCGGCCTTCCGCCGCCGGGCCACGCTCCACCTCGAAGCGCGGCACCAGGCGCACGGTCAGGGCGCTGCGGTCGCGGCTGGCATAGTCGCAGATGGCATCGAAGCCGGCGATCCGCGCTTCGGCCGTCAGGGCCGTCAGGTCGCGGCCGGCACCGGGGCGGAAGCGCGTCAGGTCCGCGCCCTCGGCCAGGATGACGATGCGCGGGCAGGGCGCGAGGTTCCCGCCGGCGGTGCTGCCGGTTGCGCTGCCCTCGCAGCCTGCCAGCAGCGCCGCCGCCGCCAGCAGGCCCCAGCGCCTGGACCGTCCCCGCGATGCCCTCGGCGCCGTGCCGCGAATGCCCGATGCCATGCCAGCCCACTCCCCATCCAAGCCGTCCCGGCGGCTCCCCCTTTGAAGCCGTCCCGGCGGCCGGTAAGGTGGCCCGGAGCCGCCGCCGGCTGCGTCTATCGCATCGCCGGCGCCATCCGACCATCCCCGCCCCGCTTCGGGCGGCCAGCCGCCAGGATCCGCGATGCCCGAGACCAAGCCCCGGCTGAACGTCCTGCTCGCGGGGCCGCGCGGCTTCTGCGCCGGCGTGGACCGCGCCATCAAGATCGTCGAGGAGGCGCTGAAGCGCCACGGCGCGCCCGTGTATGTGCGGCACGAGATCGTCCACAACCGCTTCGTGGTGGAGAGCCTGGAACGCCAGGGCGCCGTCTTCGTGGAAGAATTGTCCGAAATCCCGGATGACGGCCGCCCGGTGGTGTTCTCCGCCCATGGCGTGCCGAAGGCGGTGCCGGCGGAGGCCGCCGCGCGAAACATGTTCGCGCTGGATGCCACCTGCCCCTTGGTCAGCAAGGTGCATCGGGAGGCGGAGCGCCACCATGCGCGCGGCCGCCACATCCTGCTGATCGGCCATGCCGGGCATCCGGAGGTGATCGGCACCATGGGGCAGCTGCCGCCTGGCGCGGTCACGCTGGTGGAGGATGCGGCCCAGGCGGAGACGGTGATTCCGCCGGGCGACCTGCCGCTGGCCTTCACCACCCAGACCACCCTTTCCGTGGACGACACCGCCGGCATCGTCGCCATCCTGGCGCGCCGCTTCCCGGACATCGCCGGGCCGGCGAAGGAGGATATCTGCTACGCCACCACCAACCGCCAGGCGGCGGTGAAGGCCATCGCCGCGCGCGGGGCGGAGCTGGTGATCGTGGTGGGGGCGCCCAATTCCTCGAACTCCGTCAGGCTGGCGGAGGTGGCGCGGCGCGCCGGGGCCGCGCGCGCCCTGCTGGTGCAGCGCGGCACGGCGCTGGACCCGGCGATCGCCGATGGCTGCACCACCATCGGTCTGACCGCCGGCGCCAGCGCGCCGGAAGTGCTGGTGGAGGAGGTGCTGGCGAAGCTCGCCACGCGCTTCGAACTGGTGGTGGAGGAAGTGGTGGTGGCGGAAGAAAAGGTGGTGTTCCGCCTGCCGGCCGGCCTCGCGGCGGGGTAGAAGCCGCCGCATGGCTGTCTACACCGAAGTTTCCGACGAGGCGCTGCGCGCCTTCCTGGCTGAATACGAGATCGGCGGTCTCCTCGCCTTCCGCGGCATCGCGGAGGGGGTGGAGAATTCCAACTACGCGCTGCGGACGGAGCGCGGGGATTTCGTGCTGACGCTGTACGAGCGCCGCGTGGACCCGGCGGAACTGCCCTATTTCCTCGGCCTGATGGACCACCTGGCGCGTCGCGGCCTGGCCTGCCCGACGCCGGTGCCTGGGCGGGACGGGGTGGCGCTGCGCGAGCTGGCCGGGCGGCCGGCGGCGATCTGCACCTTCCTCGAAGGCGTCTGGCCACGCCGCGTGCGGCCGGAGCACTTGGCGCCGCTGGGCGAGGCGCTGGCGCGGCTGCACGCGGCGAGCGCGGATTTCGCAGGCTCCCGGCCCAATGCGCTGGGGCCTTCCGGCTGGGCACCGCTGCTGGAGGCCTGCCGGGCGCGGGGCGAGGAGGTGCAGCCGGGGTTGATGGCGCAGTTGGAGGCGCAGCTGGCCGCGATCCTGGCCGCCTGGCCGCGGCCGGGCGCGCTGCCGGCCGGGCAGATCCATGCCGACCTGTTCCCGGACAACGTGTTCTTCCTGCCGGATGCGGCCGGGCGGCCGCAGGTTTCCGGCGTGATCGACTTCTACTTCGCCTGCACCGACCTGCTGGCCTATGACATCGCCGTCTGCCTGAACGCCTGGTGCTTCGAGCCCGATGGCGGCTTCAACCTGACCAAGGCGCGCGCCCTGATGGGGGCCTACCAGACGGTGCGGCCGCTGGCGGCGGCGGAAGCCGCGGCGCTGCCGGTGCTGTGCCGGGGGGCGGCGATCCGCTTCCTGCTGACCCGGCTTTACGACTGGACCCACACGCCGGCCGATGCGCTGGTGACCCGGAAGGACCCCTTGGAATACCTCAGGAAGCTGCGCTTCTTCGCGCAGGTGGAGAGCCCCGGTGCCATCGGAGCCTGAAGCGCCGCCGCTGGTGGAGATCTGGACCGATGGCGGTTGCAAGCCCAACCCCGGGCCGGGCGGCTGGGCCGCCATCCTGCGCTTCGGCACAGTGGAGAAGGAGTTGACCGGTGCCGAGCCGGAGACCACCAACAACCGCATGGAACTGACCGCTGCCTGCGCCGCGCTGGAGGCGCTGAGGAAGCCCTGCCGCGTGGTGCTGCACACCGACAGTGAATATGTCCGCAACGGCATGGAGCGCTGGGTGAAGGGCTGGGTGCGCAACAACTGGCGCAACGCGGCGAAGCAGCCGGTGGCGAATTATCCGCTGTGGCAGCGCCTGCTGGCGGCCGCCAAGCCGCACGACATCGAATGGCGCTGGGTGCGCGGCCATGCAGGCGACGTGATGAACGAGCGCGCCGATGTGCTGGCGACCCAGGCGCGGCAGGGGCTGGGGTAGCGGCGCCCGACCCATCGCCGCGCCCGTTTCCGGGCAGGGGGCCTGACGGGCCTGGCACTGCCGGGCCCTTGGCCTGGACGGGCTTGTTTGTTGTTGGGGTGGTGTTTCCAGGGCGGGGTGTTCCCCGCCCTGGACTGGTTCAGGGGATGCGGTTCAGAGGATGAAGTCGCTGGCGAGCAGCGTCTTCAGCCC
>NZ_JAAVNE010000071.1 GCF_012103215.1 Falsiroseomonas selenitidurans | reverse complement strand
GGCGCGGGCCGCATGGCAGGCGGCGCTGGAGGCGCTGGCCGACGGGAACGCCCCCGCCGCCCAGGCCGCGCTGGCCGCGGTGCTGGCGCTGGCGCCGGGCGACGGCCCGGCGCTGCTGTTCCAGCGCCGCCTGGCCCGGGGCGAGGCCGGGCTGCAGGTGGATCAGGGCTGACGGCTCAGCCCGCCGCGATCCCGTCCGGCGCCGCCTTGGCCGCCGATTTCAGCGCCGCGATCCGCGCCCCCACCGCCGCTGGCGCCATCCCCTCGCCCGGCGCCAGCTGCAGCACGGCGATGGAACAGCCGAGCAGCGGAAAGTCGCGCGGCTGGCCGTCCCGGTCCTTGCCGGCGAAGCGGCCGGCGGCGCGCTCCGCCTCGGTGTGGAATTCGGCGACGCCCGCCATGAAGTCCGCGCGCATCGCGGCCAGCCGCGGCCGCAGCCCGGCGGCGCCGGCCGGCCCCGGGGACAGGCCGAGCGACAGGCCCAGGAAGAAGTCGTCGCCGCCGATATGGCCGATGAATCCGTCGCCCCGCGCGCCGAAATGCCGCCGCAGCGCGTCCGCGCAGCGGGCCAGCGCCACATCGCCGGTGCGGAAGCCGAAGCGGTCGTTGAACGGCTTGAAATGATCGAGGTCCAGGTAGCACAGGGCCCGCGCCGCCGCCGCCGGTGCCGCCAGGCGTTCCACCGCCGCGCGCACCGCCTGGTTGCCCGGCAGGTGGGTCAGCGGGTTGCGGTCGATCGCCTCCGCCACCTCATCCGCATGGCGGCGATCCCGGCGCAGCGCGCTGTCCGCCGCATCCTCCACCTGGGCGGAGGTGGCGCGCAGCCGGGCGCACAGCGCCTCCAGCAGCCGCAGCAGCGCCGCCGGCCGGCCTCCCAGCACGGCGAGCGCCGGGCCCCGTTCCAGGAACAGCGCCCGCAGCGGCGTCAGCGCCACCGCCTCCGCCGAGCGGGCGCCGCCATCCAGCGCCGCGATCTCGCCCACCGTGTCGCCGGGCCCCAGATGGTTCAGCACCACCTCCGCCCCTTCGGCGCTGCGCAGGCGGATGCGGATCTGCCCGTCCAGGATCAGCCAGAGCCCGTCGCCGGGGTCGCCGCGGCGGAACAGCACGGCGCCTTCCGGCACCTGCCGGTAGCACGCCGCGCCGGCCAGTGCGTCCAGATCACCCGAGGACAGGCCCTGGAACAGCGGCACCTGCCCGAGTGCCACCTGCAAACCCGCCACATCCGTCGCAGACATCGGCGCCGTGTCCCGAATTTTGGTCGGGACAGCGGATATCAGGACGCCCCGATCTTCTCAATTGAGAAACGGGTTGCGCGCCCGGCTCTGGCTCGGCCCGTAATGGCGGGCGAGGTAGTCCACGATCAGGTCGCGGAACTCCCCCTCCAGCGGGTTCATGCCGTGGCGTTCGGTCATCCAGTCCATCAGCCCATCCCATTGGGCACGGCTGAAGCGGCTGCGGCGGATCAGCGCGGTGTTGTGGCAGGCGGTGCAGTAGCCGAAGGTTTCGCTGCGCCCCTCGCCTTCCGCCAGCACGCTCTCCTCCTCCGCCCGCTCGGCCATGGCGCGGGCGGCGTCGGCCTGGCTTGCCGGCTGGGCGGCCGCGGGGCGGATCAGGACGGGGCTGGCCAGCAACAGGGCCAGCCCGAGAACGGCCAGGCGCATCTCAGCCCACCAGGATCGCGGCGCGGCTGATCGGGTTGCCGCCATAGCCCTGCGGGTTCCAGTTCGGCGGCGCATGCGGCTGCATCCGGCCCTCGCTGTCCGTCGCGCGGTACCAGACCTCGTAATACCCGTCGGAGGGCAGCGCGACGCGGCCGGTCCAGCGCTGCCAGGCATGGCGGTTGGCGGGGTCCGCCACCTGCATGGCGGTCCAGCTGGCACCGAAATCGACGCTGACATGCACCGCGCGCACCGTCAGGTCACCGGCCCAGGCGGCGCCGCGCAGGTCGAGCGCCCTGGTGCCCGCCGGCAGCCGCGCGCCATGCGCGTGGGAGGAGAGGATGGCGCGCACCGGCATGCTCTCCAGGTCCGCGAAGTCGCGGCCATTGTTGCTGCTGCCGGGGACGATCGGGCGCACCGGCACGCGGTAGCTGGTGCCGCCCATGCCCGGACCGTCATGCGGCTTGTCGCGCACCCAGATGCGGGTCAGCCATTTCTGGCTGAGGCTGCCCGGCCAGCCCGGCGTCACCAGGCGCAGCGGCGCCCCGTGCAGCTGCGGAATCGCCGCCCCGTTCAGACGGAAGGCCAGCAGCGTATCCTCCTCCATCGCCTTGGCGATGCGCATGCCGCGCGCGATGGCAGGCCGCCCCGGCTCGTTCGACAGATGCGGGTCGGCGCCGTAATGCCCGGTGGCGACGGCGGAGGATTTCAGCCCGGCGGCGTTCAGCACGTCGCGCAGCCGCACCCCGGTCCATTCGCCGTTGCTGATGGCGCCGTTGCCCCATTGGTTGCCGCGCGCCTGCGGCTGATAGAAGGCGCGGCCATTGCCGCCGCATTCCAGCTGCAACTGCCGGGTGATGACGGGGAAGCGCGCTTCCAGCTCGCCCACCGTCAGTTCCAGGCGCTGGTTGACCTCGCCCTCCACCACCAGCTTCCAGGCGCGCGGGTCGGCCGCCGCGTCCGGCACGCCGCCATTGTTGCGGATGAACATGTTGCGCGCCGAGGTCACCGGCTCGTCCAGCAGGGTCTCCGGCGTCTCGGCGTTCAGCGGCCGCTCGCCCTGCAGGATCAGCGGGCCCTTGCCCGGCAGGTCGAGCAGCGCCGGGCCGCCGGACTGGGCCGCCGCCGGGCGGCTGAACAGCGCCGGCAGCGTGCCCTGCGGCATGGAGCCACCGAAGGGAATCGCCGCGCCCACCGCGCCGCCCATCGCCGCCAGCGCCGCGCCCTTCAGCGCGCCGCGCCGGCCAAAGGCCAGCGCATCCGCGCGCTCCGGGTCATCCCGGTACAGTTCCTGCACCGAGCGTTCGATCCTGCGCACCATTGGTTGCCTCCCTCAATCGCATAGTTGCGCAGATAGGAAGGCAGGTCGGGCCGTTTCGCAAGTCGTCTTTGCGTTACTCCGCCGCCAGCGGCAGCGCGCCCATCGCGCCCGGCAGGCGCCAGCCGTACTGCGCATCCAGGCCCAGCGCCTTCACGATGGCCACGCCGCGCGCCAGATGGTCCGGCTTCAGGGCGGAAAGCGGCCGCCGCAGGTCGCCGGCCGGCAGCCCCACCGCCTGCATCAGGGACTTCACCGCCACCGGGTTGATGGCGCTGTAGGTGAAGTGCAGCAGCGGCAGCAGGCGCAGATAGGTCTCCCGGAACACCACGGATTGCTCGGGCGTCGTCCAGGGGGTGGACAGCCGCGCCATGCCGACGGGGTCGATGTTGCCCGTCATGTTCGCCGTGCCATGCCCGCCGAGCGACATGGTCGGCACCACCAGGCCCAGATTCGGGCTGTCGCAGCACATGATGGTCGCATCCGGCGCCGCGGCGCAGACCTGCGCCACCTGGCCCACGCGGGTGGTGCTTTCCTTCAGCACGACGATGTTCGGGTGCTTCATCAGCCGCAGCAGATGGTCCCAGTGCAGGTCGGACTTCACCCGCGGCGGGTTGTTGTAGATGCCGATGGGCAGGTCCACCGCATCGGCGCATTCGGCGAAGAACGCCTCGATGTCGTCTTCCGGCGCGCAGATATAGGCCGGCGCGGCCAGGATGGCGCCATCCGCGCCGGCGGCCTTGGCGTGGCGCAGATAGGCGATGGTGGCCGCCGTGCTGGTGCCGGTGCAGCCGTAGAAGAACTTCATGCCGCGGCGCGGCATCGCCGCGGTCTTCTCGACGATCTCCCGCCGCTCCTCCGGCGTCAGCATGGAGACCTCGCCGGTCGAGCCCATGATGAGCACGGCCGAGGTGCCGCTGGCGGCGTGCCAGTCCAGCAGGGTCCGGAAGCCGCCGAAATCGACGCTGCCATCGGCGTTGAACGGGGTGATGAGGGCGACGAAGGACCCCTCGATCCGCATCTTGGTCATCGGGCATGCTCCAGCAGGGGCGGCCAGCCTAGCGCAGCGGCGGGCGGGTTGGGAATTGCACAGGGTGGCGGCAGGCAGCAGGCTGGCTGGCAGAAACGCTTCCGCATGGCGGGACTTGCCTCTTCCGGAACGGACGGCGCCGCGCAATTGTAGCGACAATTCATCCAAGGAATGTCCCATGCCCCCGCGCCGCCGCCTTCTCCAGGCCTCCCTGCTCGGCCTGGCCAGCCCCGCCCTGATGCGCCACGCCGCCGCGCAGGCCGCCTGGCCGACGCGGCCGGTGACGATCGTGGTGCCGTTCCCGCCCGGCGGGTCGAACGACCTGCTGGCGCGGCCCATCGCGCTGAAGCTGCAGCAGGCGCTGGGTGGCCACCCGGTGGTGGTGGAAAACCGCGGCGGCGCCGGCGGCACGGTGGGCGCCACCGCGGTGGCGCGCGCCACGCCGGATGGCCACACGCTGATGTGGGGCCATGTCGGCACGCTGGCGGTCAACCCCTGGATCTACCCCAACATCCCCTACAGCCCGCTGCGCGACTTCGCCCCGGTGGCGCTGGTGGCCACCCTGCCCTCCATCCTCACCATCCACCCCTCCGTCCCCGTGACCAATGCGGCGGAGTTCATCGCCTATGCCAAGGCCAATCCGGGCCAGCTGGAATATGGCAGCGCCGGCAATGGCGCGGCCTCGCACATCACCATGGCGGCCTTCTGCGACGCGGCGGGGATCGAGCTGGTGCACGTGCCCTATCGCGGCAATGGCCCGATGCTGGCCGACCTCATCGCCGGCCGGCTGAAGGCGAGCTTCGCCGGCGCCCCGGTGGTGCTGCCCTCGATCCGCGACGGCCGGCTGAAGGGCCTGGGGATGAGCGCGCTGCGGCCCTCCGACGCGCTGCCCGGCCTCGCCCCCATCGCCGGCGCGCTGCCGGGCTTCGAGGTGGTGCAGTGGCACGGGCTGGTGGCCCCGGCCGCGACGCCGCCCGAGGTGGTGGCGCGCATCAACGCCGCGGTGAACGGGCTGCTCGGCGACGCCGATGTGAAGGCCCGCCTGACCCTGGAAGGCGCCGATGCCGCGCCGCGCTCGCCGGAGGCCTTCCGCCAGCTCATCGCCAGCGAGATGGAGCGCTTCCGCGTGCTGATCGGCCGCGCCGGCATCAAGGCGGACTGAACAGGTGCGGACACTGACCGTCGCCTGCGCCCCCTATGACCGGGTGCGCGGTCTGTTCGACGGGCGCGTGCCGACACCCGGTCTGCGCCTGGTGCCGGTACCGATCCATTCGGAGCAGAGTTTTCCGCGCGCCTTCACCCGCGCGGAATTCGACGTGACGGAATTGTCGCTGTCCTCCCACCTCATGCAGGTCTCGCGCGGGGAGGCCGGCTATGTGGCGATCCCGGCCTTCGTCTCCCGCGCCTTCCGGCATGGCTGCATCTACCTGCGCGCCGATGCCGGCATCGCCACGGCGAAGGATCTGGAAGGGCGGCGCGTCGGCATCCCGGAATATCAGATGACGCTCGGCCTCTGGCTGCGCGGCATCCTGGCCGATGACCATGGGGTGGCGGTCAACGGCATCGCCTGGCGCACCGCCGGCACCAATGCCGCGGGGCGGCGCGAACGCCTGCCGCTGGAACTGCCGCCGGGGATGGAGGTGCGGCCGCTGGGGGAAGGCGCCACGCTGAACGCGGCGCTGCTGGAGGGGACCATCGACGCCATCCTCTCCCCCACCGAGCCCGCCGCCTTCGCCGCCGGCGACCCGCGCGTGGTGCGGCTGTTCCCGGACCCGCGCGCGGCCGCCACCGCCTGGCACCGCCGCACCGGCTTCCACCCGATCATGCACCTGATCGGCATCAGGCGGGAAATCCTGGCCGAGGACCCGACACTGGCGCGGCGCCTGTACGAGGCCTTCCTGGCGGCGAAGCAGCTTGCCCTGGCCGATCTCGAAGCCGACCTCCGGCATTCCTCGCTGTCCATCATGCTGCCCTTCCTGGCGGAGGAATGGGCGGCGACCAGGGCGCTGCTCGGGGCCGATCCCTGGACCTATGGCGTCACCGCCAACCGGGCGGAACTCGCCGCGATCTGCCGCTGGTCCGCCGCCCAGCACCTCGCCCGCCGGGAACTGCGCCCGGCCGACATCTTCGCCGAAGGAATGGACGATACATGAGCACCCCGCTTCGCGCCGCGATCATCGGCCTCGGTGGCTGGGGCCAGCACCTGGTGCGCAGCCTGGGCCCGGACAGCGCGCAGATCCGCTTCACCGCCGCCGCCACCCGCACCCCTGGCAAGGCGCAGGCCTTCGCCGCCGAGCACGGGCTGCGGATGCTGGACAGCTACGCGGCCGCGCTGGCGGATCCGGAGGTGGATGTGGTGGTGCTGGCCACGCCGCACCTGCAGCACACGGACCAGATCCTGCAGGCTGCCGCGGCCGGCAAGCCGGTGTTCACGGAGAAGCCGCTCGGCGTCGATGCCGCGAGCGCGGAGCGCGCGGCACGCGCCTGCGCGGACGCCGGCGTGACGCTCGGCGTCGGCTACAACTGGCGCTACCAGCCGGCGCTGCAGGCGATCCGCCGGATGATCGACGACGGCACGCTGGGCAAGGTTCTGCATATCGAGGGCAATTTCTGCGGCCCCAGCGCCTATCGCTTCCCCAAGGGCCATTGGCGGCACGACCGGGCGGAAGGCCCGGCCGGCGGCATGACCGGGCGCGGCGTGCATGTGGTGGACGCCATGCTCTACCTCGCCGGGCCGGTGGCGCAGGTGACGGCGCAGAGCTTCCGGCTGGTGCAGGATTTCGGCATGGACGACACCACCTCGATGCTGCTGCGCTTCGCCTCCGGCGCCACCGGCTATCTCGGCACCGTCATCGCCACGGCGGAGACCTGGCGGATGCAGGTGTTCGGCAGCAAGGGCTGGGTGGAGGTGGGCGATGTCGAGCACCTCACCACCTGGGACCTGAAGCTGTGCCGCATCGACCCCGCCGCGGTGACGGTGAAGCAGCGGCCGGAACTAATCACCTTCCCGAAGACCAGCACCGAGCGGGCGGAGCTGGAGCACTTCGCCGCGCATGTGCGGGCCGGCAAGCCGCTGGCCCTGCCGGGCGGCGACGCCGTCCACAATGTCGCGCTGCTGGGGGCGATCCTGGCCTCCATCGAATCCGGCGCGCCCGTCCGCCTGTCCTGACCCCGGAGAGAAGCATGACCCACCCGACCCGCCGCAGCACCCTGATGGGCCTGGCGGCCCTGGCCACCGCGGGCACCGCGCAGGCGCAGGCGCCCGGCGACTACCCGAACCGGCCGATCCGCGTCGTCGTCCCTTCCCCGCCCGGCGGGCCGCCGGACCTGATCGTCCGCATCCTGGCGCCGCGCCTGGCGGCAGCACTCGGCCAGCCGGTGGTGATCGAGAACCGGCCCGGCGCGGGCGGCGTCATCGGCAGCGCCTTTGTCGCGCGGCAGCCGGCGGATGGCTACACGTGGCTGTTCACCACGGCGTCGCACGTCAACACGCCGCCCTTCAACCCGAACGTGAATTTCGACCCGATCGGCGACTTCACCCATGTGACCCTGGCGGTGCAGAATTTCGGCCAGGCGCTGGTGATCAACCCCGGCGTGGCCGCGACCAACCTGGCGGAGTTGACCGCCCTGGCGAAGCGTGACCCCGGCAAGCTGACCTACGCCAATGCCGGCAACGGCACGGCCAGCCACATCCCGGCGGAGCTGTACAAATCCATGGCCGGGGTGGACATCCTCTCCATCCCCTATCGCGGCGTGGCGGAAGCGGTGGCGGACCTGCTGGCCGGGCGCGTCGACATGTTCTTCGTCGGCACCAACGTCGCGGTGGGCCATGTGCGCGCCGGCCGCCTGCGCGCCATCGCGCTGACCGGCGCGCGGCGCTGGAAGGGCATGCCGGAGGTGCCGACGATGCAGGAGGCGGGGCTGGCTGGCTACGACACGGTGAACTGGTTCGGCTGCTGGATGCCGGCCGGCGCGCCGCCCGCCATCGTCGCCAAGGTCCATGCGGCGATGGCCGGCGCGGTGAACGCGCCGGAGGTGGTGCAGCAATTCGACGCCCAGGGGCTGCAGGGCATCGCCCTGCCGCCGGAGCGCTTCGTCGAATTCATCCGGGCGCAGGCCGCCCAGGCGCAGGAGATCGGGCGGCGGGTGAACCGGTAGCGCAGGCCCGGGTGGGGCGGGGCCGATGTCCCGGCCCCCCCCCTTCCTCGTGGCCTGGCTACCGCGGCGTGACGCCGGCGGCGCGGACGATCGGGGCGAAGCCGGCGATCTCGGACTCGACGAAGCGCGTGTAGCTCTCCGGCGTGCTCTCCGGCGGCGGGGAGCCGGTGAGCTCCTCGAAGCGGCTGATCATCGCCGGCTCGGCCAGCACCGCCCGGATCGTGGCGGCCAGCTTCTGCACGATCGGCGCCGGCAGGCGGGCAGGGCCGGAGATGCCGAACCAGGCGTAGTTCACAACATCCACCCCGCTTTCGCGCAGCGTCGGCAGGTTGGGGAAGCGCGGGGAGCGCGTTTCCGAGGACACGGCCAGGGCGCGCACGCTGCCGGCATTGATGTGGCTGGCGGCGGAGGGCAGGCTGTCCATCATTGCCGGCACCACGCCGGCGATGGTGTCCGTCATCGCCGGGCCGGCGCCGCGATAAGGGATGGGCGTCACCCGCACATCCAGCGCCATGCCCAGCCGCACGCCGGTCAGGTGGCTGGAACTGCCGATGCCGGAGACGGCGAAATCGATCTCCCCGGCCCGCTTCACCTGGGCGATGAACTGCGCCATGTCCTGCGCGGAGTTGTTCTTCGTCACCACCAGCACCGAGGGGCTGGTCACCACCAGCGCCACATGGGTGAAGTCCTTCATCGGGTCATAGGGCAGGTTCGGATACAGCGAGGGCGAGACGCCGTGGGAGCCGCTGTTGGACATCAGCAGCGTCAGCCCGTCCGGCTCCGCCTGCGCGACCACGCCGGCGCCGATGGTGGCGCCGGCGCCGGGCCGGTTCTCCACGATCATCGGCTGGCCCAGCTTGTTGCCGAGCTGCTCCGCCACCAGGCGGGCCATCACGTCGGTGGTGCCGCCGGGCGCATAGGGCACGACGAGTTTCACCGGACGCTGCGGCCATCCCGCGGCCGCGTCGCGCTGCGCCAGCGCCGGCGTGGCGAGGACCAGGCTGGACAGGGCAAGGGTGTTGCGGCGCGTCAGGTGTCTCATGCGTTATCCTCCATTTCCGGCCGGCTGGGGCCGTTGGGCCGGATGATCGCCGCCTTTGCCGGCCACGCCAAGCGGGAATGGCGTCCGCACGCCGTGCCCGGCGCCGGCGGGGCGGGGCGGGGAAGAGCCCCCTCGCTCAGATCCGGCCCAGCACCAGCAGGGCGATGACGACGATCAGCACGACGCCGAGCGTGCCTGTGCCGCCATGGCCGAAGCCGTAGCCATAGCCGCCGAAGCGCCCGCTGAAGCCGCCCAGCAGCAGCAGGACCAGCAGGATGACGAGGATGGTGCCCAACATCGGATGCGCCTCCGCTCAGCGGGTTTCGACGGACAGGCTGCGCCCGCCGACATTCAGCTCCACCGCGTTGCTGCTCTGTTCCTGCCAGGCCCAGAAGCCCAGCGCGCCGACGGCGATCAGCAGCACGCCGAGGACGGGGTAGAGAAGGTTGCGGCTCATGGTCGGTGCGATCCCGTTCAATCTCCCGCCTGGGAATGTCATCGTGGCGGTTGGGAACAGATCGCGCGGCGGGCCGGAAGGTTTTCCTCATCACGGTCTCGTGCGCCACGGGACCCGGCGCGGGCCCTCGCCGGTGGCATTCGCGGACATCCTCGCGCACCATGCGGGGCCTGACCCACCGGGCGGGAGGTTTTCCGTTTCATGCTGCGCTCGATCGCCACCGTCTGCCTGTCCGGAACCCTGCCGGACAAGCTGGAATCGGCCGCCGCCGCGGGCTTCGGCGGGGTCGAGATCTTCGAGCAGGACCTGCTTTCCTTCGAGGGCACGCCGGCCGAGGCCGGGCGCATGGCGGCGGATCTCGGCCTCGCGGTCACCCTGTTCCAGCCCTTCCGCGACTTCGAGGCGATGCCGGAGCCGCAGCGGTCCCGCAACCTGGACCGGGCGGAGCGGAAGTTCGACACCATGCAGGCGCTGGGCACGCAGATGATCCTGGTCTGCTCCAACACCCAGGCCGCGACGCTGGACGACCCCGCCCGCGCCGCCGCCGATTTGCGGGAGATGGCGGCGCGCGCGGCGCGGCGCGGCCTGAAGCTGGGGTTCGAGGCGCTGGCCTGGGGCCGCCACACCAGCCGATGGCGGCAGGCCTGGGACATCGTGCGCGAGGCCGACCACCCTGCCCTCGGCCTGATCCTGGACAGCTTTCACACCCTGTGTATGGGCGACGACCTGGCCGGGCTGGCCCAGGCGGTGCCGCCCGAAAAGCTCTTCTTCGTGCAATTCGCCGATGCGCCGCGGCTGCGCATGGACCCGCTTTCCTGGTCCCGCCACCACCGCAGCTTCCCCGGCCAGGGGGAGCTGGAGGTGCCGGGCTTCCTGCGGGAGGTGCTGGCGGCGGGCTATGCCGGGCCGATCTCGCTCGAGATCTTCAACGACGAGTTCCGCGCCGCCCCGTCCCGCCGCATCGCCCGCGACGGGCTGCGCAGCCTGGTCTGGCTGGATGAGCAGGCGGGCCTGGCGCCGCTGCCCGCCACCCCGGCGCTGTCCGGCATCGAGTTCGTGGAATTCGCCGTGGATGAGACGGCGCGGGCGGAACTGGCCGCCTTCCTCGCCGCGCTCGGCTTCCGGCTGGCCGGCACGCATCGTTCCAAGGCCGTGCAGCTGTGGCGCAATGGCGGCGCCAACCTGGTGCTGAATGCCGAGCCGGACAGCGCGGCGGCGGAGCGCTTCGCCCAGCTCGGCCCGACCGTCTGCGCCCTGGCCTTCCGGGTGGACGACCCGGCGCGGCTGATGGCGCGGGCGGAGGCGCTGCGCTGCCCCACCTTCCGCGAACGGGTGGGCGAGGGGGAGCGCCGCATCCCCGCGATCCGCGCGCCGGACGGCACGCTGGTGTATCTGGTGCAGGCGACGGGGCCGGGGGACCGGCCGATCTGGGAGGATGATTTCCTCCTGGCGCCGGAGGCCACGGCGCCCGGTGCGCTGCGGGGCATCGACCATGTGGCGCAGGCGCTGGCGCCGGGGATGCTGGACAGCTTCGTGCTGTTCTACCGCGCCGTCTTCGGCCTGGCGCCCGATGCGCCCTGGGAATTGCCGGACCCCTACGGCCTGGTGCGGTCCCGCGCCTTCACCGGCGGGGTGGCGGATGGGGTGGAGCAGGTGCGGCTGCCGCTGAACGTCTCGGAGAGCACGCGCACCGGCACGGGGCGCTTCGTCTCCGCGCTGGCCGGCGCCGGGGTGCACCATATCGCCTTCGCCACGGCGGATGCCGCCGCGGCGGTGCAGGCGGCGAGCCAGCGCGCGGCGCCGCTGCTGGACATCCCCGCCAACTACTACGCCGACCTCGCGGCGCGCTTCGGCCTGGGCGAGGCCGAGACGGCGGCGCTGCAGGCGCACCACCTGCTGTTCGACCAGGATGCGGCCGGGCACGGCTTCCGGCATGCCTATACGCTGCCCTTCCAGGACCGGTTCTTCTTCGAACTGGCGGAGCGCGGGGTGGGCTATGAAGGGTTCGGCGCGGCGAATGCGGCGACGCGGATGGCGGCGCAGCAGCGGGGGCGGGCGCGGTAGAGGCTCGGCCACCGCGGCATCCGCGGCTTCCTCCTGCGCCGGTCCTGGCGAATTGCCCACCATGCCATCCTGCTGCATCCGCCAGCGTTGACGCCGCACCCTGTATCGCCCGGCCCCCGAACCCAAGGCCCACGCCCATGCCCCACGACCATCACGACCACCCTCACGGCCACCACCACCACGCCCCCTCCCCCGGCGCCACGCTCGATTCCGCCTTCCGCTGGGGCGTCGGCCTCAATCTCGGCTACACGCTGGCCGAGGCGATGGCCGGGTTCTGGTTCGGCTCGCTCGCGCTGCTGGCCGATGCCGCGCACAACCTGACGGATGTCGCCGGGCTGCTGATCGCCTGGGTCGCCGTGGTGGCGGCGCGGCGGCCGCCGAATGCGCGGCACACCTACGGCCTCGGCCGCGGCACCATCCTGGCGGCGCTGGCCAATGCGCTGGCCATCCTCATCGGCGTCGGCGCCGTGGTGTGGGAGGCCGTGGGCCGGCTCTCGGCACCGCCGGAAGTGCCGGGCCTGCCGGTGCTGCTGGTGGCCGCCGTCGGCATCGGCATCAACCTCGGCACCGCCCTGCTGTTCCGCGGCCATGGCCACGACCTCAATGCCCGCGGCGCCTGGCTGCACATGGCCACCGATGCGGCGGTCTCGCTCGGCGTCGTGGTCTCGGCGGCGATCATCCTGGCCACCGGCTGGCAGGTGGCGGACCCGCTGGCGGCGCTGCTGGTCTCCGTCGCCATCGCCTGGGCCGCCGCGCCGCTGCTGCGCGATGCGCTGCACTTGGCCATGGATGGCGTGCCGCGCGGGGTGGATGCCTCGGCGGTGCGGGCCTTCCTGGCCGCGCAGCCTGGCGTGGCGGCGGTGCACGACCTGCACATCCGCGCGCCGAGCACCACGGTGGTGGAGTTGACGGCGCATCTGGTGATGCCGGGCGGCCACCCGGGCGACGCCTTCCTGGACCGGCTGGCGGCGGCGCTGGCGGCGCAGCACGGCATCGGCCGCGCCACCCTGCAGATCGAACTCGGCGATGGCCCGGCCTGCCGGCTGGCCGCCGCCTGATCGCATCCTGGGCGCACAAGGCCCCGGCCTGCGGGCCGAGCGCGCCGCCGCCAGCGCCGCGAAGCGAGCGGCCGCAGATGCGGCCCGCCCGGCGTTTGCGGCGCAGGAAGGCGAAACCTTCCGGCGCCGGGTATCAGGCGCTCAGCCGCTCCATCGCCGCCGCGTCCACCTCGAAATTGGCATAGACGTTCTGCACGTCGTCATGGTCGTCCAGCACGTCGAGCAGCTTCAGCACGTCCCGCGCGCGCTCCTCATCCAGGTCCACGGTGCTGCTCGGCCACCATTCCAGCTTGGCCGCCTCCGCCGTGCCGAATTTCTGCTCCAGCGCATCGCGCACCGCGGCGAAATCCTCCACGGCGCAGGATACCTCATGGCCCTCCGCGTCGCTTTCCACGTCGCCGGCGCCAGCCTCGATGGCGGCTTCCAGCATGGTGTCGGCATCCGCCGCCGCGGCGGGGTAGCGCAGCACGCCCTTGCGCTCGAACTGGAAGGCCACCGAATTGGTCTCCCCCAGCGCCCCGCCATGCTTGCCGAAGATGGACCGCAGATCGCCGCCGGTGCGGTTGCGGTTGTCGGTCAGCGCCTCGACGATCACGGCCACGCCATAGGGGCCGTAGCCCTCGTAGCGCATCTCCACATAGTCCTCGCCGATGCCTGCGGTCGCGGCGCGCTTGATGGCGCGGTCGATGGTGTCGCGCGTCATGTTCGCCACCAGCGCCGCCTTCACCGCCGCGCGCAGCCGCGGGTTCATCGCCGGGTCGGGCAGGCCCTGCTTGGCGGAGACGGTGATCTCCCGGATCAGCTTGCCGAAGGCGGCCGCCTTCTTGGCGCCCTGCGCCGCCTTGCGGTGCATGATGTTCTTGGCGTGCGAATGGCCGGCCATCGCCGAGGCTCTCCATGATCCGGCGGGGGGTTCGGCCCCCCGGCTTGTCACATGTCTATACCGGCGCGCCCCCATCCGGGGCAAATCCCGGTGCCGTTCGGGGGGCCGCCGGGCCGTTGCCGCTTCAATCCGGGGTTCACCATTGCGGCGCAGAATGCCGGCATGACCCGCCCCGCCCCCACGGCCAATTCCCCTGCCGGCACGGTGCAGCAGCTTCTGCTGCGGCTGGGCGCGATCCTCGTGCTGCTCACGCTGGCGGCGGTGGGTGTCAACCAGCTGCTGCTGGACCGCATCCTGGAAAAGGCCGGCCAGGCCTGGGCGGAGGGCGTGGCGGAGACGCTGCAGCACCAGGAGCCAGGGCTCACCGACCTGTTGCAAGGCGCGGCGCCGGCGCCCGGCCAGCTGGAACGCCTGCGCTCCATCCTGCTGCCCGCGGAAGTCGAGGGCTTCCGCCTGCTGCGGGCCGATGGCGCCGTGCTGGTCGCGCGGTCGGCGCCACCCGCGGACCCGCCGCGCCGCCACCAGGCCGCGCCGGCCCGGCTGGCGGAGGTGGCGCTGGCAGTGGAGCCGGGCCGGCTGGTTCTGGTGCTGCGCGATACCGGGCGGCGGCAGCTGGTGATGCAGGCCTTCCGCCATGCCCAGCTCAGCGTCGGCGCCTTCGGGGTGGTGGCCCTCATGCTGCTGCTGTGGCTCGGCCTGCGCGGCAAGCGGGAGGAGGCGGCCGCCCGGCGCGCCCGGCAGCGGCTGCGCCAGGACGCGCTGACCGGCCTCGCCACCCATGCGGAGCTGCGCGAACGCCTGGCCCTGTCCCTGGCAGGCGCGGGGCCGGCGGGGCAGCAGGTGGCGGTGCTGGTGCTGAATCTGCGCGGCTTCCGGGACGTGAACGCCGCGCACGGCCGCGCCGCCGGCGATGCGCTGCTGGCGGCCCTGGCGCGGCGCCTGCGCAGCCTGGTGCGGCGGGAGGATACCGTGGCGCGGCTGTCCGCCGATCGCTTCGCGGTGGTGCAGACGGCGGTGCAGGGGGATGAGGATGCGGTGACGCTGGCCGCCCGCCTGGCCACCCAGCTGGCAGAGCCACTGCCGCTGCCCAAGGGCGGCACGCTGCGCCCGGTGCTGGAATGCGGCGTGGCCATGGCGCCGCAGGACGGGACGGAGGCGGAACTGTTGTTGGCGCGGGCGGAGGCGGCGCTCTCCACCGCGCGCGGCCAGCCGGAACCCGCCATCCGCAGCTTCGAGCCGGCGATGGACGCGGCCGTGCGCCTGCGGCGAGAGACGGAGGCCGACCTGCGGGCGGCGATGGCCCGCAAATCGCTGCTGCTGCACTACCAGCCGCAGCTGCGGCTGCGCGATCGCGGGCTGGTGGGCTTCGAGGCGCTGCTGCGCTGGCCGCACCCGACCCGCGGCATGATCCCGCCCAGCGAATTCATCCCCCTGGCCGAGCAGACCGGGCTGATCGTGCCGCTCGGCGCCTGGGTGATCCGCGCCGCCTGCGCCGAGGCCGCCACCTGGCCGGGGGAGCTGCATGTGGCGGTCAACCTCTCCCCGGCGCAGTTCCGCCATGGCGACCTGGTCTGCACCGTGGCGCAGGCGCTGGCCGATACCGGCCTGCCGGCAAGGCGGCTGGAGCTGGAGGTGACGGAAAGCCTGCTGCAGGAAGACCCGGACGACGTCGTCCGCCTGCTGCGCGACCTGCGCGCACTGGGCGTGTCCATTGCCATGGATGATTTCGGCACCGGCTGGTCCAGCCTGGCGCATCTCTGGCGCTTCCCCTTCGGCAAGCTCAAGGTGGACCGCGCCTTCGTCACCGATCTGGGGCGCGATTCCAAGGTCTGCGCCATCCTGGCCACCATCGTCGGGCTCGGTCGGATCCTGGACATGACGGTGGTGGCCGAAGGGGTGGAGACGGAGGATCAGGCCCGCATCCTGACGGCGGAAGGCTGCGAGCAGGGCCAGGGCTGGCTGTTCGGCCGCCCGATGCCGGCCGAGGCGGCCCGCCGGCTGATCGTGGAGGACCGCGCGCGGCTGTCACGTAGCGCGGCGTGAAGCGCGGCGCCGGCCGTGCCAGGCTGGCGCCATGCTGATCCGCCCCGCCTGCCAATCCCCGCATCTGCCCGAGATCGCCGGCTGGCTGCACGCGCAATGGTGGGGCGATTCGGGTTATTCGCGGGCCGCCACCGAAGGCTGGCTGCGCGCCGCCACCGGCCCGGCCGCCCCCTGCACGCTGATCGCGGAACGGGATGGCGTGCCGCTCGGCACCGCCACGCTGGATGTGGACGACCTGCCGAGCCGCCCGGATCTGACGCCCTGGCTCGCCTCCGTCCTGGTGGCGCCGGCGCATCGGCGCCAGGGCGTGGCGACCACGCTGGTGGCCGAGGTGCGCCGCCGCGCGGCGGCGCTGGGCCATGCACGGCTGTGGCTGTTCACCGAGGACCGGCAGGCCTTCTACGCCGCGCGGGGCTGGGTTCCGGAAGGTCCAGAGACATGGCGGGGGCGGCCGGTGGCGCTGATGTCCTGCGCGCTGGCCGTGCCGCCCGCGGCGGTGCCGGCGCCTCCCCCCGTTCCAGCGCGCTGAGGAAGCTTGCTGCCTCCGCCCGCATCGCGGCGACTTTCGCCTGGTCCATCCGCGCCAGGGTGCGCAGCGGCATGGCCATGCGCGGATTGCCCGCGAAGCGCTGCGCGTGCCGGGCGACGAAATCCCAGTAGAGGAAGTTGAACGGGCAGGCGCCCGGCCCGGTGGCGCGCTTCACGTCATAGGCGCAGCCGCGGCAATGGTCCGACATGCGGTTGATGTAGGCGCCGGAGGCCGCATAGGGCTTGGACGCCATCACCCCGCCATCGGCATGCAGCGCCATGCCCTGCACATTGGGCAGTTCCACCCATTCATAGGCGTCGGCATAGACCACCATGTACCAATGGTTCACCTCGGCCGGATCGAGCCCCGCCAGCAGGGCGAAATTGCCGGTGACCATCAGGCGCTGGATGTGGTGCGCATAGGCCAGGTCCCGCGTCTGGCCGATGGCCGCCGCCATGCAGGCCATGGCGGTCTCCCCGGACCAGTACAGCCAGGGAAGCGGGCGCGTCGCCGCCAGCGCGTTGCCCGTCCGGTAATCCGGCATCTTCAGCCAGTACAGGCCACGGACATATTCGCGCCAGCCGAGGATCTGGCGGATGAAGCCCTCCACCGCGTTCAGCGGCGCCGCGCCCTGGCGATACGCCGCTTCCGCCGCCCGGCAGGCCTCCAGCGGCTCAAGCAGGCCGCAATTCAGCGCCGCGGCGATCAGTGCGTGGAACAGCACCGGCTGCCCTTCCGCCATTGCATCCTGGTAGTCGCCGAAGCGGGGCAGACGGTGGGCGATGAAATCCGCCAGCGCCTGGCGCGCCTGCTCGGCCGTGACGGGCCAGGCGAAGCGGTCGGTGGTGCCGAAATGGCCGGGGAATTCGCGCTCCACCAGCCCGATCACGGCCTGCGTCAGGGCATCGGGCGGGAAGCGGCGCGGCGTCGGCGGCATGGTGCCGGCGGGCAGCGCGGCGCGGTTCTCGGCATCGTAATTCCAGGCACCGCCGGCGGGCTCGTCCGGCCCCTGCATCAGCAGGCCGCTCTCCCGCCGCATCTCGCGGTAGAAATACTCCATGCGGAGTTGCCGCCGGCCCGCCGCCCAGGCGCGGAAACGGTCCAGGCTGCACAGGAAGCGGCCATCCTCGCGGATCTCCACCGGCAGGCCGGTGGCATCCTGCCAGCCGCGCATATCCTGCAGCACCCGCCATTCGCCCGGATGGGTGCAGATGATGCGTGCCGCGCCATGGTCCCGCGCCGCCCGCGCCACCTCCCCGGCCAGGGTCTGGGTGTTCGACGGATCGTCCAGCGCCACGTGGCGCACGCGCAGGCCGCGCGCCGCCAACGCCGCCGCGAAATGCCGCATGGCCGACAGCACCAGGGCGATCTTCTGCTTGTGGTGCGGCACATAGGTGCATTCGGACCGCACCTCCGCCAGCAGCACCAGGTCGCGCGCCGGGTCGATGCCCGCCAGCGCCGCGATCGCATGGCTGCACTGGTCGCCGAGGACCAGGCGCAGCGCCGTCATGCGCGGTCGTAGCGCACGGCGCTGCCATCCTCCCCGGTGGTGGCGAAGCCCACCCAGGTGCCGGCGCCGTCATACAGCACGTCCGCCCCCTCCCCGCCCACCAGCACCACGCGGGTGCCGCCGCCTGCGGGCGTGATGCGCAGTTCCGGATCCACCGCGATGCCCTTGCGCGGGTCGAACAGCGGCACGCCGGGGCGCAGCGTCGCCTGCCGCCACCAGGTCAGCGGCGCCGCCGCGGCCGGCATCCGCACTTCGCCCTCCGGCCCGCGCAGCACCAGCCCGGCTTCCGCGGCCCGCGCCTCACAGACCGTGGTGGTGCCGTTCTTCGCGAGGCGGGAGGTCAGCGCCACCAGCCGGCCGCCGCGCCAGCCCTCGGTGGTCAGGTGGTGGTAGCGGAAGACGGTGAAGCCCATCAGCTTCACCTCGATCCGCACTTCGCTCAGCGCCTCCAGCAGCCCCGCCGCCTCGCGGAACCGCACGCTGTGGGTGCCGACCGGGCTGCCGCCGCGCAGCACCCGGAAATCCAGCCCCGCCGGCGCCGCCGCCGCGGCCTCCGCCAGCAGCATCGCCGCCCCCCCCGCCAGCAGCCCGCGCCGCCGCATCACCCGCGCCCGGCGATGGCGCCGCGGCCGCCATCGACGCCGATCACCTGGCCGGTGATCCAGCCGGCGGATTCCGACAGCAGGAAATCGGCCAGGGCGGCGCTGTCATCGGCCTCGCCCAACCGGGGAATGGGGTGCTGCTTGGCAATCGCCTCGGCCATTTGCGGGCTCCTCGTCAGGGGTTCGGCCAGCGCCGTGCGGGTCAGGCTGGGCGCGATGCAGTTCACCCGGACATGTGGCGCCAGTTCGGCCGCCAGCGCCACCGTCATGCCTTCGACCGCCGCCTTGGCGGCGCCGATCGCCACATGGTTGGCGAAGCCGGTGCGTGCCGCGACCGAGGAAAACAGCACCACCGCGCCGCGGCCTGCCGCCAGGGCCGGCGCCGCCACCTGCACCGCCAGCGCCGGGGCGGCGGTATTCAGGCGGAAGGTTTCCATGAGGTCCGCCTCCGTCACCCGCGCCAGGGGCTTCAGCAGGATGGAGCCGACGCACAGCGCGAGCCCGGCCAGCGACCCGCCGCCGTCGGCGACCGCCGCGGCCACGGCGGCCTGCCGGCCGGCGGCGTCGGTCAGGTCCGCGGCCTGGTGGCCGCAGCCGAGCTCCGCCGCCAGCGCCGCCAGCCGCGCCTCCCCCCGCGCCACCAGGAAGGGCCGCGCGCCGCGCGCCGCCAGCCGGCGCGCCAGCGCCTGCCCGATTCCGCCCGTCGCCCCGAACACCAGCACCGTCATCACAGATCCCTTTTGCGCTCCGCGGCCAGATGGGGCTGGCGGGCGGGGTGAAAAGGCGCGCTGCCGGGCCGTCGCCAATCGCCACCTTCCGTGGCATGCTGCGCGGATCATGCGCCAATTGCTGCTGCTGCGGCACGCGAAGTCCTCCTGGGACGATCCGCGCCTTTCCGACCACGCCAGGCCGCTCAATGCGCGCGGCCGGCGCGCCGCCATTGCCATGGGCGAAGCGATGCGCGAGCTCGGCCTGGCGCCGGATGTGGTACTGGTCTCCTCCGCCCGCCGCACCCTGCAGACGCTGGAGGCGCTGGCGCCGCTGGAAGGCCCGCCGCTGGTGGAGCCGATGGACGATCTCTACCTGGCCGCCTGGCCCAGCCTGCTGCAGGTGCTGCGCGGGGTGCGGGAGACGGCGCGCAGCGTGCTGCTGATCGGCCACAATCCCGGCCTGCACGACCTGGCCATGGCGCTCGCCGGCCCCGCCGCCATGGCCGCCGCCACGCCCGCGACGCGCCGACTGGCGGAGGGCTACCCCACCGCAACGCTCACCGAATTCGCGCTCGCCCTGCCCTGGGGTCGCCTGGAAGCGGGGGGAGGCCGGCTGCTGCGCCTGCTCTCCCCCGCCGACCTGCCCGGCACCGAGGCCGGCGACACGCCCGAGGTCACCGCCTGACGATGCCCGCCCCGCCCCCCGCGCCGCTTTCCGCGCCGCTGCCCACCCTGCCCACCCTGCTGCTGGAGGCGGAGGTGGATCCCGCCGCCGCGGCCACGCTGTTCCGCCAGCCGGCCTTCGCCGGCCGTCGCGCCGGGCGCACCCGGTCGCTGGCCGTGGAACTCGCCTGGCTCGACACCGCCGAGGGCGCGCTGGCGGCGCAGGGGCTGGCGCTGGAGACCAGCGGGCTGCGCGCGCCGCGCCGGCTGATCCGCAGCCTGCCGGAGCCGGGGGCCATCTGGCGCCCGGCCAGCCCGCCGCCGGTGCTGGCCAGCCTGGCGCCGGATGCGGCGCCGGCGGAAGCC
>NZ_JAAVNE010000006.1 GCF_012103215.1 Falsiroseomonas selenitidurans | reverse complement strand
CAGCCCGTGCCGCAACAATGCCCGGTCGGCAGCGGGCGGCGGCGGGGCGGGATTGTCCACCACCGCGACGCGGCCCGCCGGCAGGCCGAAGAAGCGTTCCGCCCGCCGCGCGCCGGGCGGCGCCACCGCGGCCCAGGCGGCGCCGGCGGCATCCAGGCGGGGCAGGGCTTCCGCCAGGCCGGGCGGGGCGGCGCCATCGGGTGCCAGGTGCACCACAACCAGCCGGGGCAGGCGCCGCGCCGCCAGCAATGGCATCAGCCCCAGCCCGGCATTCGGCCAGGGCAGCGGCAACAGGACGAGGTCGGGGGCGGCCGCCGCCAGCAGCGCTTCGGCGGCCTCCTGCTGCCGCGCGGCATTCTCCGCCGGGGCGACACCGTCCTGCCAGCCGATCGCGGCGGCGAGGAGCCGGGGGACGGGCAGCCCGGCGGGGCAGGCAGCGCGGAGTGCCGGCAGCAGCGCCGGCTCCGCCGCCAGGCTGACCTCCAGCCCGGGCCAGCTGCCGAGATGCGCGGCAAGCTGCGCGGTATGCCGCTCGGTCCCGCCGAAGCGGCTGGCGGGCAGCAGGACCAGCAGGCGACGGAGCGCGACGCCGGAAGCGGGGCCACCGGCTTCGGGACAGGCCGCCCGGACGCTCATGCGCCGCGCGCGGAGCGGCGCCTGCTGGGCCCTGATCTGGTGCTGCGTCCCCTCATGCCGTTCCTGTAGCGGGCGGCTTCGGCCGCGCCAAGCGGCGTGCCGTCACGCGCTGGCGCGCTGGGGTGGCGCGATGCCGCGGGCGAGGCCGGCCAGGGCACGCATGGCGGGCGCCAGCGCCTCGGTGCCGAAATGGCGGCGGCCGAAGGCGAAGGCGGCATCGCCCATCCTGGCGCGCGCCGCCGGGTCCAGCACCAGCCCGGCCAGCACCGCGACGAACTCGGCGCGGTTCCCGGCCAGGGCATAGGCTACCCCGGCGCCGCCCGAGATGCCGTACAGCGCCTCCGCCGTCAGCACGCTGGGCAGGCCGTGGCACAGGTATTCCACCGTCTTGATCTTGAGCCCGCCGCCGTAGAAGACCGGGTTCACCCCGATATCGAGCGTCGCCAGGAAATCCTCCGGCCGCTTCACCGCGCCATGCGCCACCACGCCAGGGCGGCCCGGCGGCAGCGCGGCGCAGACCATGCCGGCCACGTGCAGCTCCGCCCCCAGCGGCGCGATCGCCGGCCAGACCTGGTCCAGCAGCCAGCGCAGCCCGTCGCGGTTCATCGGGCTGTCACCGCCGATGAAGCCCACGCGCACCGGGCCTTCCGGATTGCCCGGCGCGCGCGGCGCCAGCGGCACGATATGCGGCGCCAGCAGCACCCGGCCGGGCAACAGCGCCTCCAGCCAGTGGAACTCCTCCTGCTGGATCGCCAGCAGATGGTCGAAGGCGGACAGGATCTGCAACTCCTCCGCCACGCTGATCTCGATGAAGTGGCGGTGCCCGAAATGGGCGAAGTTGCGCGCGCGCAGCGACATGATGTCGTGCGTGTCCAGCACCTTCAGCATCGGCCGCTCGATGGCATGGCGCAGCCAGGACAGGCGGATGTATTCGATCATCACCGCATCCGGCGGGTTGGCCGCCAGGTGCTTGGCGAAGGCCGGCAGGGCGGAGGCGATGACGGAACGCCGCTCGAAGGGCGTCAGCCCGGCCGGCAGCCGTGCATCCGGCGTCGGCGGCAGGGCTCCCGTGGGGAAGCAGCGGGCGCGGGCGCCCATGATGGCCCGCGCCCGCTTCTGCTCCGGCTCAGACATCGTGCCCAGGAAGAACAGGTCGAGGTCCATCTCGCCGCGCGCGGCGCGGGCCAGCGCCGCGATCCGGGCGTGGTTGCCCAGCCTTTCCTCCCAGAAGCGGAGGTCGGTGGCGATCAGCAGCCGCGGCCGGGCGGCGGCCAGGCCCAGCATGGCGGGGCTCGCCAGCACCGCTTCCTGCCGCTTCACCTCGGCGGCATAGCGCTGCCACAGGGCGGCCGAGTCGCGGGCGATCCGGGCGCGCAGCAGCGCATCGCCGGCGGCGCGCCGCACGATGGCCGCCAGCGCCGGGGCATCCGGGGCGGCGTGGAAGGGCGCTTCCGGCGCCAGGCCGGCAAAGGCTTCCGCGGTGCCCGCCACCGGCCGGCCACGCGACAGCGCCTCCACCGTCTTGATCTTGAGCCCGGTGCCGCCCTCATGCGGGTTCACCACCAGGTCGACCGCGGCATAGAGCGTGTCCGCATCCTCCACCGGCCCCAGCAGTTCCAGCCCCGCCATGGCCTCCAGCCCTCGCGCGGCGCCGCCGGCCACCACCATGGTGCCGCCGGCGGCGGCGAAGGCCGGCAGGTCCAGCGCCTCCAGGAAGCGGCCCAGCGCGCGCCCATTCATCGGGTTGGCGCTGCCGATATAGCCGACCCGCAGGCCGCCCGTGGCGGGGCGCGGCGGCAGGGGCGGGCGCGGATCGGAGGGCACATGGCCCAGCGTCAGCACCGGCTTCGGGCTGAACTCCTCGAAGGCCGCGCGTTCCTCGGCCTGGATGGCCAGCACCAAGTCGGCGCGGCCGAAGCCGCGGGCTTCCTCCGCCTCGGTGGTGAAGTAGAAGGCGGCCGGCAGGCCCAGCGCCCGCAGGCGGGCGTCGCGGCCGCCGAACTGGTCATGCGTGTCCAGCACCTTCAGCACCGGCGTGGCGAAGCGCATGTTGGGCGGCGGGAAGAAGGTCAGGGCACGGCTGAGGAACACGTATTCCACCAGCACCATGTCGAAGCTGGGCCGCCGCGCCGCCAGGCCCAGCAGCACATCCTCCAGCGCCGGCTGCACCCAGTCGTCCAGCCCGAACACCGTGCCGAGGCTCGGCTTCTCGCGCGTCCGGTCATGCGGCACCAGGATCAGCTCATCCCAGGAGGATCGCATCGATTCAAGGTGGTGTGGAGCGACCTTCTCACGATCCAGCAGGCAGAGCGTCACCGCATGGCCGGCCCGCTTCAGGCCGGTGAGCACGGCATGGATGCGGGCACGGTTGCCGGCATCCTGCGGATGGGTGGGCGTGGGGGAGACGACCAGGATGCGCATGGCGGGGCAGGGGGTCCGGAGGCAGGGCGGCCAGGATAGGGGCGGGGCCGGAAGGGGCAAGCCGGGGGCCGGACCCGGCGCCCCTTGCGGCTTCGGGCCCCGGCACCAAGGGTTGCGGCGGCGCGGCGCCTCGGGCATATCCCGCCGGCCGGCCCGGGGTGCATGCCCCGGGGCGGCAAATTCGCACGCGTTGCACCTTCCGGGACATCCCGAGGGTCCGGTCCCCTCCCCAGGGTTCAGGGGCGGGGGCGGCAGCGCGGAGGCACAACCGGACCACTGGAAGTAGAAAGGATTTCGCCCATGGCGATGCCCGACGTCACCCTGCGCGGCCTGCTCGAGGCCGGCGTGCATTTCGGCCACCATACCCGCCGCTGGAACCCCCGGATGGCGCCCTACATCTTCGGCGTGCGCAACCAGGTCCATATCCTGGACCTGCAGCAGACCGTGCCGATGATGGACCGCGCGCTGCGTGCGATCCGCGACGTGGTCGCCGCCGGCGGCCGCGTGCTGCTGGTCGGCACCAAGAAGGCCGCGGCCGAATACGTCGCCGAGAGCGCCGCGCGCTGCGGGCAATATTATGTGAACCATCGCTGGCTCGGCGGCATGCTGACCAACTGGAAGACCATCCAGGGCAGCATCAAGCGCCTGAAGCAGATGGAAGAGCAGCTCGGCGGCAACATCCAGGGCCTGACCAAGAAGGAAGTCCTGATGCTGACGCGGGAGCGCGAGAAGCTCGACCGCGCGCTCGGCGGCATCAAGGACATGGGCGGCCTGCCGGACATCATCTTCGTCATCGACACGGTGAAGGAGAAGCTGGCGATCGAGGAGGCCAACAAGCTCGGCATCCCGGTGGTCGCCGTGGTGGACAGCAACGCCGACCCGATCGGCATCGCCTACCCGATCCCGGGCAATGACGATGCGATCCGCGCCATCCACCTGTATTGCGACATGGTCGCCGGTGCGGTGCTGGACGGCATCTCGGCCGAGCTCGGCTCCTCCGGCGCCGATATCGGCGCGGCCGAGGACCTGCCGGAGGAAGTGCTGCCGGACCTGGCGGCCGAGGTGCTGCCCGAGGCGGCGCCCGACATGCCGGAAGCCCCGGCCGCCTGAATGCCGCCCGGCCGGCTGCGGCCGGGTGGCTTGGAGGCCGGGCGGCTCGCGCCCGGCCTGCTGGATGTGGAGGCCGCCCGGGTCTGCCCGGCGCGGCCATGATGCGATGGACGGGGACGATCGAAATGGCCGAGATCACCGCGGCGATGGTGCGCGACCTGCGCGAGAAGACCGGCGCCGGCATGATGGACTGCAAGAAGGCGCTGGTGGAGGCCGGCGGCGACATGGAAGCGGCCATCGACTGGCTGCGCAAGAAGGGCCTCTCCGCCGCCGCCAAGAAGTCCGGCCGCGTCGCGGCCGAGGGCCTGGTGGGCGTCGCCTCCGGCCCCACCGTGGCCGCCATGGTCGAGGTGAATGCCGAGACCGACTTCGTGGCGCGCAACGAGACCTTCCAGAATTTCGTCTCCGAGGTCGCCTCCCTGGCGCTGTCGGTGGGCGATGACGTGGAGGCGCTGAAGGCCGCGACCTACCCCGGCACCATGCACTCCACGCAGGAGGAGCTGACCCGGATGATCGCCACGATCGGCGAGAACATGTCGATCCGCCGCGTCAAGGTGCTGCGGGTGAACAGCGGCACCGTCGCCACCTACATGCACAATGCGGTGAAGCCGGGCCTCGGCAAGATCGGCGTGCTGGTGGCGCTGGAAGCGGCGAGCGAGATCGAGGCGCTGGAGGCGCTGGGCCGGCAGATCGGCATGCATGTCGCCGCCACCCGCCCGGATGCGCTGGACGTCTCCGCCGTCGACCCCTCCGCCCTGGAGCGGGAGAAGGCGGTGCTGCGCGAGCAGGCCGCGACCTCCGGCAAGCCGGCCGCCATCATCGAGAAGATGATCGAGGGCCGCATCCGCAAGTACTACGAGGAAGTGGTGCTGCTGGAGCAGGTCTGGGTGCATGATGGCGAGAGCCGGGTGAAGGAAGTGGTCAAGAAGGCCGGCGGCCAGCTGACCGGCTTCGCCCGCTTCCACCTGGGCGAGGGCATCGAGAAGGCGTCGTCCGACTTCGCCGCCGAAGTGGCTGCCGCCGCCAAGGGCTGAAGCCCGGCCGGTGCCGGTGCGGCGGGATTGCCCGCCGCACGGTGCCTGCCCCGGCGGGGCGGCCCGCCTCGCCCGCGCCTTGCCGGCGCCATCATGCGCCGCCTATGTTCCACCGCGCCAAGACACCGGATTCCCGACAGAAGATGAGCAGACCCCCGATCTACAAGCGCGTCCTGCTCAAGGTCTCCGGCGAGGCGCTGATGGGCGATCGCGACTACGGCCTCGACATCGCCGTGCTGAAGGGCATCGCGGAGGATATCCGCGACGTCGCCGCGCTGGGTGTCGAGATCTGCATGGTGATCGGCGGCGGCAACATCTTCCGCGGCGTCGCCGGCGCCTCCGCCGGCATGGACCGCACCCAGGCCGACGGCATGGGCATGCTGGCCACGGTGATGAACGCCCTGGCCATGCAGAACTGGCTGGAAAAGCTCGGCGTCACCACCCGGGTGCAGTCGGCGATCCCGATGGCCAGCCTGGCCGAGCCCTTCATCCGCCGCCGCGCCATGCGGCACATGGAGAAGGGGCGGGTGGTGATCTTCGCCGCCGGCACGGGCAACCCCTTCTTCACCACGGACACCGCCGCCGCGCTGCGCGCGGCCGAGATGGGCTGCGACGCGCTGTTGAAGGGCACGCAGGTGGACGGCGTCTATTCGGCCGACCCGCGCAAGAACCCGCTGGCCGAGCGTTACACCACCATCACCTACCTCGACGTGCTCTCGCGCGACCTGGCGGTGATGGATGCGGCCGCGATCAGCCTGGCGCGGGAGAACAAGCTGCCGATCGTCGTGTTCAACATCCACGAGCCGGGTGCCTTCACCGCCGTCATGCAGGGCGAGGGGAAGTTCACCACCGTGGTCGATCCGTAATCCAGTGTTGGCCGCATTTTCCTAGTCGTCAGGCGGGTTCGCCCGCCGTGAGAATGCCAGAGAGGGGATCCGGGCATGGCCGCCGACTTTGCCGAATACAAGCGCGACCTGCAGCGCCGCATGGATGGCGCGCTGGAGACGCTGAAGAAGGAATTCGCCGGCCTGCGCACCGGCCGCGCCAGCCCCGCGCTGCTCGAGCCCATCCGTGTCGAGGCCTATGGCAATGTGCAGCCGCTGGTCCAGGTGTCCAACATCTCGGTCGCCGGGCCGGGCCTGCTGTCGGTGCAGGTCTGGGACAAGTCGGTGGTGAAGGCGGTGGAGATCGCGATCCGCGATTCCGGCCTGGGGCTCAACCCGCAGACCGAGGGCCAGGTGATCCGCGTGCCGCTGCCGCCACTGACCACCGAGCGGCGCAACGACCTTGTGAAGACCGCGGCCAAATATGCCGAGGCCACGCGGGTTGCCATGCGCGGCGTCCGGCGCGATGCGATGGAGACCGTCAAGGGCTGGGAGAAGGACAAGAAGTCCGAAGTCAGCCAGGATGACGCCAAGCGCTGGACGGACGAGATCCAGAAGATGACCGACCAGAGCATCAAGACCGTCGACGCCACCCTGGCGGAGAAGGAAAAGGACATCCGGACGAGCTGATGGCACGCGGGTCGGCTTGGGCGGTCGGGTGATGAGCGCGGCGGCGAAGCCGCTGGAAGGCGGCTTGGCGGCATCCGGGGGCGAAGCCCCTGGCGAGCCCGCCGCTTCCCGCCCCGGTCGCGGCGCCGGCCTGCCGCGGCATGTTGGCATCATCATGGACGGCAATGGCCGCTGGGCCACGGCGCGCAGCCTGCCGCGGGCGCTGGGCCACAAGGCGGGGGCGGAGGCGGTGCGCCGCACCATCGAGGCGGCGGTGCAGTGCGACATCGGCTGGCTGACCCTCTTCGCCTTTTCCTCCGAGAACTGGCAGCGCCCGGCCGACGAGGTGCGCGACCTGACCAGCCTGATGCGCATGTATCTGCGCTCCGAGGTCGGGACACTGGCCCGGGAGGGCATCCGCCTGCGCGTGATCGGGGAGCGCGAGCGCTTCGGCCCGGATACGGTGCGGGCGATCGGCGCGGCCGAGGAAGCCACCGCCGGCGGCACCAGGCTGAACCTGAACGTCGCCGTCTCCTATGGCGGGCGGGCGGAGATCGTGGCCGCGGCACGGGACATGGCGCGCCGCGCCGCCGCCGGGACCCTGGACCCGGAGGCGCTGGACGAGGCGATGTTCGGCCGCGCCCTGGCCACCGCCGGCATGCCGGACCCCGACCTGATCATCCGCACCAGCGGCGAGCAGCGGATCTCCAACTTCCTGCTGTGGCAGTCGGCCTACGCGGAATTCGTCTTCCAGGACGTGCTGTGGCCGGATTATGCGGCGGAGCACCTGGCGGCGGCCTTGGGCGAATTCGCCCGCCGCGAACGACGCTACGGCCTCAGGGTCGCGTGACGGCGTGGCCGGCAGCATGACCGTGGCGCCACGCGCGGAGGCGAAGCGCTGGACCGACCTGCGCAAGCGCGCGCTTTCCGCGGCCGTGCTGCTGCCGGCGGCGCTGGCCTGCATCTGGTTCGGCGCGGAGAGCTTCACCGCCATGGTGGCGCTGGCCGTCGCGGTGCTGACCTGGGAATGGGTGCATTTGTGCGGCCGGCGCACCCGGGTCTTCCCGGGGATGGCGGTGCCGCTGGTGGTCTTCGCCGCCGGCGCGCTGGCGGTGGCCGAACGCGCGCTGCTGGGCCTCGGGGTGCTGCTGGCGGGCTTCGCCGCCACCTGGGCCGGCGTGGCCGCGCGCGGCCGGCGGTCCGGCATCGTGCAGCCCGCCCGGCGGCTGGCGGCCGGTGTGCTGTATATCGGTCTGGCCGGCCTGGCGCTGATCGAATTGCGCCACGACAACGAGGCCGGGCGCGGCAATGTCCTGTTCCTGTTCGTCGTGGTCTGGGCCTCCGACATCGGCGCCTACCTGGCCGGTCGGGCCTTCGGAGGGCCGAAGCTGGCGCCCGCCATCTCCCCCAACAAGACCTGGTCGGGGGCGCTGGGCGGCCTCGCCTCGGCGCTGGTGGTCGGCGGTGGCACGGCGCTGGCCTTCACGCCCGGCGCCTCGCCGGTCGCCATCGCGCTGGTCACGCTGGTGGTCAGCATCGCCTCGCAGGCGGGGGATCTGTTGGAAAGCGCCATCAAGCGGCATTTCAAGGTGAAGGACACCTCCTCCCTCATTCCCGGCCATGGCGGGCTGCTGGACCGGCTGGACGGGGTGCTGGCGGCGGCCCCGGTGGCGGCGCTGCTGTCCTACCTGCTGGGCCAGGGTCGGCCGCTCTGGGGGTGGGGGCTGTGACGCGGTCCGTCACCATCCTCGGCTCCACCGGCTCCGTCGGGCGGTCCACCGTGGCGCTGCTGGACGCGGCGCCGGAAGGCCGGTTCCGGGTGGAGGCGCTGGTCGCCAACCGCGACGTGGCGCGGCTGGCGGAACAGGCCATCCGCCACCGCGCCCGCTGCGCCGTGGTGGCGGATCCGGCCTGCCACGCTGCCCTGCAGGCGGCGCTGGCCGGCACCGGCGTGGAAGCCGCGGCCGGCCTGGCGGCGGTGGAGGAAGCCGCTTCGCGCCCGGCCGACTGGACCATGGCGGCAATCGTCGGCGCCGCTGGCCTGCGCTCCACCCTGGTGGCGCTGGGGCGCGGCGGCACGCTGGCCCTGGCCAACAAGGAAAGCCTGGTCTGCGCGGCGGAGCTGGTGCTGGCCACGGCGCGGCGCGGCGGCGCCACGCTGCTGCCGGTGGATTCCGAGCACAATGCCATCTTCCAGGCGCTGCACGGGCAGGACCCGGCGGGGGTGGAGCGCATCATCCTGACCGCCTCCGGCGGTCCATTCCGCGACTGGGACCTGGCGCGCATGGCCACGGCCACCCCGGCCCAGGCGGTGCGCCATCCGGTCTGGTCCATGGGCGCCAAGATCAGCGTCGATTCCGCCACCATGATGAATAAGGGGCTGGAGCTGATCGAGGCCGCGCGCCTGTTCCCGGTGCCGGAGCCGCGGATCGACGTGCTGGTGCACCCGCAATCCGCGGTTCATGGCCTGGTTCAGTTCGCCGACGGCTCGCTGCTGGCGCAACTCGGCACGCCCGACATGCGCACCCCGATCGCCTATGCCCTGGCCTTTCCCGAGCGCCTGCATGTGGACGCGCCGCGGCTGGATCTCGCCGCGCTGGGCCGGCTGGAGTTCCAGGCCCCCGACCCGGTGCGCTTCCCCGCGCTGCGCCTGGCGCGGGAGGCCTTGCAGGCCGGCGGGGGCGCCCCGACTATATTGAACGCGGCGAACGAGGTCGCGGTGGCGCTGTTCCTTGAAGGGCGGCTCGGCTTCCTCGGCATCGCGGCGGTCGTCGAACAGACGCTGGAGAGCCTGACGGCACCGCTGGCCGATGGGCTGGAGGCGATCCTGGCGCTCGACGCCGAGGCACGCCGCGCCGCCACGGGTTTCGCCGCCGGCCGCGCCCCGGCGTGCTGAGGCGGCGCCCGGCCGGCCGGGGCGAGAGGCGACGCAGCTAGAATTGGGCGCCGTTGCGCCGCTGGAGACCACCTTGGACATCCTGCCCGAACCGATCCGCACCATCCTCGCCTTCGTCGTCGTGCTCGGCGTGCTGGTGTTCTTCCACGAGCTTGGCCACTACCTGGCCGCCCGCTGGCGCGGCGTGCATGTGGAACGCTTCTCGGTCGGCTTCGGCCGCGCCATCGCCAACTGGACCGACCGGCAGGGCACGGAATGGCGCATTGGCTGGCTGCCGCTGGGCGGCTATGTGAAGCTGCACGGCCAGGAACAGCCGGAGGACGTGCCGGAGGCGGTGCGCGCCACCTGGCGCCCCGGCCAGACCTTCCATGAAAAGCCGGTGCGCGACCGCGCCATCGTCGTCGCCGCCGGGCCGCTGGCCAATTTCCTGCTGGCGGCGCTGATGTTCGGCGCGCTGTTCGCCACGGTGGGCCGGCCGGCCGCCACCACGGCCATCGGCTCGGTCCAGGAAGGCTCCGCGGCGGCCGCCGCCGGGCTGCTGCCGGGCGATCGCATCGTCGCCCTGGATGGCCAGCCGGTGCTGCGCTTCGAGGAGGTGCAGCGGCACATCCAGCCGCGTGCCAACACCCCCGTGGCGGTGACGGTGGAGCGCGACGGCGCGGAGCGGACGCTGACCGCCACCCCGGCACCGCGCAGCACGGGCGAGACGACGGTGGGCGTGCTGGGCGTCGGCGCCGCCGCGACGCAGTTCGAGCGGCTGAACCCGGCCACGGCGCTCTGGGCCGGCGTGGTGCAGACCGGGGACATCACCGTGCAGACGCTGGGGGCGCTGTGGCAGATGATCGCCGGCGGCCGCGGGGCGGAGGAGCTGGGCGGGCCGCTGCGCATCGCGCAGATGTCCGGCCAGGTGGCGGAGCTCGGCATCGCCAGCCTGATTTCCTTCATGGCGGTGCTGTCGGTGAACCTGGCGCTGATCAACCTGTTCCCCATCCCGGTGCTGGATGGCGGCCACCTGATGTTCTACGCGGCGGAGGCGATCCGCGGCCGGCCGCTGCCGCCGAAGGCGCAGGAATACGGCTTCCGCGCCGGATTCGCGCTGCTGATCACCCTGTTCGTCTTCGCCACCTGGAACGACCTCTCCCAGCTGGGCGTGGTGCGCTGGGCCACGGGACTGTTCGGGTGAACCGCGCCCCCGCGCGCTAAGCCCCGGGCAATGCTGGGCTTTGCCGTGCGGCGCCCGGCGCCGGCGGCGGTCCGGGCGCAGGGCCGGCGCGGGCCGTGAACCGCCGGGGCGGGGCGCCCGGCGGCGGGGGTGGCTTCACCCTTGCCGCTCCGCTAGTGTCCGCGGCCGTAACTCACCCCCCCGGGGAATTTCCTCTTGGTCGCCAATCGGCTTCTCCTGCTCGCCGCCACCTGCCTCGTCCCGGTCGGCCTTGCGCTGACCGCCGAGGCGCAGACGCGCCGGCCGCGCACGCCGGCCCCGGTGGCGGCCCCGGCCGCCGCGGGCATCGTCCGGGCCATCGATGTCACCGGCAACCAGCGCATCGAGGCGGATACCATCCGGTCCTACATGCTGCTGCAGCCGGGTGACCCCTTCGATGCGGACCGGCTGGACCGAAGCCTGCGCACGCTGTTCGCCACCGGCCTGTTCCAGGACGTGACGGTGGCGCGCGACGGGGACCGCATCCGCGTGGCGGTGCAGGAGAACCCCATCGTCAACCGCGTGGCCTTCGAGGGGAACAGCAAGGTCTCCGACGACGTGCTGACCCCGGAAGTGACGCTGCGCGCCCGCGCCGTGTTCACCCCGCAGGCGGCGCAGGCGGACCGGCAGCGCATCCTGGACCTCTATGCGCGCCGCGGCCGCTTCGCCGCGCGGGTGGAGCCCAAGGTCATCCAGCTCGACCAGAACCGCGTCGACGTGGTCTTCGAGATCATGGAAGGCGAGGCCGCGCTGGTCAGCCGCGTGAACTTCGTCGGCAACACCGCCTTTTCCGACGGCAGGCTGCGCGACGTGGTCGCGACCCGGGAGCAGGCCTGGTATCGGATCCTGTCCACCTCCGACATCTACGACCCGGAGCGCCTGAACTTCGACCGCGAGCTGCTGCGCCGCTACTACCTGCGCCAGGGCTATGCCGATGTGCAGGTGACGGCGGCGACGGCGGAGCTGGCGCCGGACCGCAGCGGCTTCTTCGTGACCTACACGATCGACGAGGGCCCGCGCTATCGCGTCGGCACGGTGGACATCACCAGCAGCCTGCGCGGCGTGGAGCCTGATTCGCTGCGTGGCGACCTCGAGATCAGCCAGGGCGACTGGTACGATGGCGACGCCGTGGAACGCTCGGTGGAGGCGCTGTCCGACGCCGTCGGCCTGCGCGGCGTGCCCTTCGTGGAGGTCCGCCCGCGCGTGGTGCGGGACCGGGAGAACCGCCGCGTCGACGTGACCTTCGAGGTCGCCGAAGGCACCCGCGCCTATGTCGAGCGCATCGACATCACCGGCAACAGCCGCACCGCCGACCGCGTCATCCGCCGCGAATTCCGCATCGCGGAGGGCGATGCCTTCAACGCCGCGCAGGTGCGCCGTTCGCGCCAGCGCATCCGCGACCTGGGCTATTTCGCCAGTGCCGAGATCACCGCGCAGCCCGGCTCCACGCCGGACCGCACGGTGCTGCAGACGACGGTGCAGGAACGCCCGACCGGTGAAATCTCGCTCGGCGGCGGCTTCTCCACCGATGCCGGCCTGCTGACGGATTTCGGCATCCGGGAGCGCAACCTGCTGGGCACCGGCCTCGATGCCCGGCTGCAGGCGATGCTGGCGCAGCGCCGGTCGCAGGTTGACCTCTCGATCACCGACCCGTCCTTCCTGGACCGCAACCTCTCGGCCGGCGTCGACGTCTTCTACATCACCCGCAACCTGCAGGACAGCGCGTCCTATTCGGAACGCCGCGCCGGCGTGGTGCTGCGGGCGGGCTATGAGTTCAACGAGCGGGTGCGGCAGAGCTGGGCCTACAGCCTCGTCCAGCGCGATGTCTATGACATCGACAGCGATGCCAGCCGCTTCATCCAGGAGCAGGAAGGCGTCACCCTGCTGTCGCAGATCGGCACCACCCTGTCCTACGACATTCGCGACAGCCGGATCGAGCCGCGCAGCGGCTACATCGTGCGCGTCGGCACGGATGTCGCCGGCCTCGGCGGTGACGTGGCCTATATCCGCTGGCGCGGCGACGTGGCGGGCTACGTGCCGCTGGAACGCCTGCTGGGCGACAACGCCTATGTGCTCGCGCTGCAGGCCGGCGTCGGCTACCTGACCCCCTGGGGCGACCGCCCGGAACGCATCATCGACCGCTTCTTCCTGGGCGGCGACAATCTGCGCGGCTTCGCCCTGGCCGGCGCCGGCCCGCGCGACACGGCGAATGGCAATGACGACCCGCTGGGTGGCCGACTGATCTGGACGCAGACCACGGAACTGCGCTTCCCGCTGCCGCTGCCGGCCGAGATCGGCCTGCTCGGCCGCGCCTTCGTCGATGTCGGCTCCCTGTCCCGCACGCCGGTCACCGGCGTCGGCGTGCAGGACGACGCGGCGCCGCGCGTCGGTGCCGGCGTCGGCATCTCCTGGCGCACGCCGGTCGGCCTGATCAACATCGACATCGCCCAGGCGGTGGTGAAGGAGTCCTACGACGAGACGCAGCTCGTCCGCTTCGGCTTCGGCACCCGCTTCTGAGCCACATCCGGGATCATCGTTCCATGCGCCTGCGCACCCTTTTCGCGGCCTCCATCCTGTTTTCCGCGCCGCTGCTGCCGGCCGTCCCGGCTTTCGCCCAGCAGCAACAGGGCCAGCAATGGTTCGTGCCGCCCGCCCAGGGCCAGCAGCAGCAGCAGCGCCCCGCCCAGGCCCAGCAGCGGCCGGCGCAGCGCCCGGCGGCACCCGCCGCCGGCCAGCGCCCGCCCGCCGCCGTGGTCGCGATCGTCGATATCCCCGAGGTGCAGCGCCTTTCCGCCGCCTTCAACCAGGTGCGGGAGGAGATCGAGCGGCGCCGCGCCAAGCTGAACGAGGATCTGCAGCGCGAACAGGCCCGCTGGCGGGAGGAGCAGCAGGCGCTGGCCGCCGCCCGGGCCAGCCTGCCGGCCGAGCAGCTGCGGGCGCGGGAGCGTGACCTGCAGGAACGCATCACCGATGCGCAGCGCATCTTCCGCGACCGGTCGCGCGCCATCGACCAGGCGGCACAGGCCGGTCTGCAGCAGATCGAGCAGGCGCTGGGCGCCGTCATCCGCCAGGTCGCCGCCTCCCGCGGGGTCAACCTCGTGCTGCCGCGGCCGCTGGTGATCTTCAACGACAGTGCGTTCGACCTGACGGACGAGATATCCGCGCAGATGAACCGCGTGCTGCGCAGCGTGACCATCCCGCCCGAGGGCGCCGCGCCGGTCGAGGCGCCGGCCGCTGCCGCCAATGGCGCGCCGCCGCCGCCGCCGCCGCCGGCGCCGGCCGCGCCCGCGCGCCGGAACTGATCGGGTGGCAGCGGATCCCCGCTTCCACCCGGCGGGGTCCGCGCTGACGCTGGGGCAGGCCGCGACCCTGGCCGGTGGCACGCTGCAGGGCGGCGACCCGGCGCTGCCCGTCACCGGCGTCGGCCCGCTGCAGGCGGCCGGCCCGGGCGAGGTGAGTTTCCTGGAGAATCGGCGCTACCTGCGGCTGCTGGCGGAGACGCGCGCCGCGGCGGTGGTGATCGCGCCGGAGCTTGCGGCGCGGATGCCCGAGGGTCTGCCCGCCATCGTCACCGCGCAGCCCTATCTCGGCTTCGGCCGCATCGCCCGTGCCCTGCACCCGGTGCCGGCGCCGCGCCCCGGCATCCACCCGACCGCGGTCATCGATCCGGCCGCGCGGGTGGCGGAGGGGGTGGAGATCGGCCCCTATGCGGTGGTGGCGGCGGGGGCGGAGATCGGCGCGGGCTGCCTGATCGGCCCGCATGCCGTCATCGGCGCCGGCGTGGTGCTGGGCGAGGGCTGCCGCATCGGCGCCCATGCCAGCCTCTCGCACTGCATCGCCGGCCGCTTCGTGGTGCTGCACCCGGGCGCGCGGGTGGGCCAGGAAGGCTTCGGCTTCGCCGTCACGCCGGAAGGCCGGTTCGAGACCATGCCGCAGCTTGGCCGCGTGCTGCTGGAGGATGCGGTGGAGATCGGCGCTAATGCCTGCGTCGACCGCGGCAGCCAGACCGACACGGTGCTGGGCGCCGGCACGCGCCTCGACAACCTGGTGCAGATCGGCCACAACGTGACCGCTGGACAGGCCTGCGTCTTCGTGGCGCAGGTTGGCATCGCGGGCTCCACGCGGATCGGCAACGGGGTGCAGATGGGCGGCCAGTCGGGGATTTCCGGCCATGTCGAGATCGGCGACCGGGCCCAGATCGCGGCCCAGTCCGGTGTCATGGCGGATGTCGGGCCGGGCGAGATCGTCGGCGGTTCCCCGGCCTGGCCGATGCGCGAGACGCTGCGCGCCTTCGCGGCACTGCGCCGCCTGGCTGCGAAACCGCCCGCAAAGGCGGGCTGACGGGGCAGGATGGCAGGCGCATCGGCGGCTGCCTTTGGGCATCATCACCCGGTTCGGGGGAAGCGGAAGACAGGACGATGGACGCGACTGCAGAGAACACGCCGGCCACGGCGGAAGCCTACGACATCGCCCGCATCATGCAGGCGATCCCCCATCGCTTCCCCTTCCTGCTGGTGGACCGGGTGGTCGACATCATCCCCAACGTCTCGGCCATCGGCATCAAGAACGTCTCGATCAACGAGAATTTCTTCCAGGGCCATTTCCCGCAGCACCCGGTCTTCCCCGGCGTGCTGATCATCGAGAGCATGGCGCAGACCGCCGCCGTGCTGGTGGTGGAGACGCTTGGCCCCACGGCCCAGGGCAAGCTGGTCTATTTCATGACGGTGGACAACGCGAAGTTCCGCAAGCCGGTGGTCCCCGGCGACCAGATGCGGGTGCATGTCACCAAGGAACGCCAGCGCGGCAACATCTGGAAGTTCACCGCCGAAGCCAAGGTGGATGGCAAGGTGGTGGCGGAAGCGAGCTACGCCGCCATGATCCTCGACAAGTGAGCGAACCTGCCCGCGTGGACGCCGCCAGCCAGCCCGCCTTCATCCATCCCGCCGCCCATGTGGCACCGGGCGCCCAGATCGGCGCCGGCTGCCACATCGGCCCCGGCTGCATCGTCAGCGCCGAGGCGGTGCTGGAGCCGGGCGTGGAACTCATGGCCCATGTCGTGGTGGATGGCCGGGTGCGGATCGGCGCCGGGGCGAAGGTGTTCCCCTTCGCCACCATCGGCCTGCCGCCGCAGGACCTGAAATACAAGGGCGAGCCCACCGGCGTCGTCATCGGCCCGCGCACGCAGATCCGCGAGCATGTCACCATCCACCGCGGCAGCACCGGCGGCGAGGGCATGACGCGCATCGGCGCCGACTGCCTGCTGATGTGCGTCGCGCATGTGGGGCATGACTGCCGCATCGGCGACGGCGTCATCATCGTCAACAAGGTGATGCTGGCCGGGCATGTGGAGATCGGCGACTTCGCGCTGATCCAGGGCGGCGCCGCCGTGCAGCAATTCGTCCGCATCGGCCGCATGGCCATGGTGGCCGGCATGTCGGGGGTGGAGCGCAACGTGCTGCCCTATTCCCGCGTGAAGGGCTTCCGCGCCAAGCATGCCGGGTTGAACGCCATCGGCATGCGCCGCCGCCTGGGCCTGACCAAGGAGCAGGTGGTGGTGGTGGCCCGCGCGGTGCACGACCTCTATCGCCAGGGCCGGCCGGAGGAGACCGCCGTGGCGCTCCTCCCCGCCTATGCCGGCAATGAACTGGTGGAGGAAATCCTGGGCTTCGCGCGCAACCGCGGGCGGCACGGGCTGGTGCCCTTCGGCCGCTGGTCGGACGAGGAGGATGGCGGGGAGGGGTCTTGAACACGCTCGGCCTCATCGCCGGCGGCGGCATCATGCCGCTGCGGGTCGCCGATGCTGCCCGCCGTTCCGGGCGCCCCGTCTTCGCCGTGCTGATCGAAGGCTTCGCCGACCCGCGAAACTGGCGGGAATGGCCGCATGAGGTGGTGCGGATCGGCGCCGTCGGCCGGATCCTGGGCGCGCTGCGCCACGCCGGCGCCCGCCAGGTGGTGCTGGCCGGCCGCGTCGCCCGCCCCTCCTTCCTCTCGCTGCGCCTGGATGGGGAAGGCGTTCGCCTGCTGGCGCGCGTCGGCCGCAAGGCGATGTTCGGCGGCGACGACGCGCTGCTGACCGCCATCGTCGCCGTGCTGCGGGAGGAGGGATTCGAACCCCTGGGCGCGCAGCAGATTTTCGCCGCGCTGCTGATGGAAGCCGGCTGCCCGACCCGCGCGCAGCCCGATGCCGAGGCGATGGAGGATATCCGCCGCGGCATCGCGGTGGCCCGGCAGCTCGGCCTGGCCGATGCCGGCCAGGGCTGCGTCGTGCAGCAGGGGCTGGTGCTGGCGCTGGAGGCGATCGAGGGCACGGATGCCATGATCGCGCGCTGCGCGGCGCTGGCGCGCGAAGGGCCGGGCGGGGTGCTGGTGAAGCTGGTGAAGCCGGCGCAGAGCCGCCTGGTGGACCTGCCGGTGATCGGGCCGGACACCATCCGCGCCGCCGCCGCCGCAGGGCTGCGCGGCGTGGCGATCGAGGCGCGATGGAACAACCATGTGGGGACCATCGTTCTCGACCGCGAAAGCACCATATCGGATGCCGACGCCGCGGGGCTGTTCCTGCTGGCGCTCGATCCCAGCCGAATCCTGCAGGATGAAGGGACAACGCCATGAGCCAGGGCTCGCTGCTCCACACCATGATCCGGGTGGGCAATCTCGAACGCAGCGTGGAATTCTACACGAAGCTGCTGGGCATGAAGGAGCTGCGCCGGCGCGACGTGCCGGACGGCAAGTACACGCTGGTCTTCGTCGGCTATGCCGAGGAATCGACCGGTGCCGCGGCGGTCGAGCTCACCTACAACTACGGCACCGAGCAGTATGAGATGGGCACCGCCTTCGGCCATCTGGCGGTCGGCGTGCCGGACATCTACGCCACCTGCGACAAGCTGCGTGCCGGCGGGGCGAAGATCACGCGCGAGCCCGGGCCGGTGAAGTTCGGCACCACGGTCATCGCCTTCGTCGAGGATCCGGACGGCTACAAGATCGAGCTGATCGAGCGGAAGTAGCCTCGCCGCATGGCGATCCTGACGCCGCTGGAGGACGCGCTGGCCGGCGTGGCCGATGCGGCGCGGGCGCTGGCGGGGCGGGAGCGGGTGCGGCTGGCCGTCACCGGCCTTTCCCGGGCTGGCAAGACGGTGTTCCTCACCTCCCTGGTGGCGAACCTGCTGGCGGCGGGGGCGGGGGTGAACACCCTGCCGGCGCTGGCAGCCGCTTCCGGCCACCGGCTGCGCGGCGCCCGGCTGGTGCCGCCGGGCGTGGAATCAACACCGCGCTTCGACGCGGCCGCGCATCTGGAGGCGCTTGCCGCCGACCCGCCGCGCTGGCCGGCGCGTACCGAGGACCTCTCCACGCTGGAGATCGCGCTGGATCTCGCCCCGGCCTCCCTGCTCGGCCAGGCGCGGGGCTGGGTGGCGGGGGAAAGGCGGGTCACGCTGGAATTGCTGGATTATCCCGGCGAGTGGCTGCTGGATCTGCCGATGCTGGACCAATCCTATGCCGATTGGTCGCGGGAGACGCTGGCGCGGCTGCGCCAGGGCAGGCGGGCCGCGGCGGCGGCCGATTTCCTCGACTTCGTCGATGCCCTGCCCGCCGCGGCGCGGGACGACGAGGCGTTGGCGCGGCAGGGGTTTCGGCTGTACCGCGCGGCGTTGCTGCGCTGCCGGGACGACCTCGGCTTCCGCTTCCTGCAACCCGGCCGGGCGCTGAACCCCGGGCCACGGGGGGAGGCGCCGCTGCTGTGGTTCTTCCCGCTGCCCGGCGGGGCGGGCGGCGATCTCGGCCGGCTGCTGGCGCGGCGCCATGCCGCCTATTTGGCCGACCAGCGCAGCGCCTTCTTCGAGCCCTTCTTCCGCCGCTTCCGCCGGCAGGCGGTGCTGGTGGATGCCCTCGGCGCGCTGCATGCCGGGGAGGAAGCCTTCGACGACACCGCGGCGGCGCTGGCCGCCATCGCCGCGTCGCTGCGGCGCGGCGGCGGCTGGCTGAACCTGCTGACCGGGCAGGGCGTGCAGCATGTGGGCTTCGCCGCCACCAAGGCGGACCATGTGCCGGAGCCGTCGCGCGATTCGCTGGTCGGGCTGCTGCGGGATCTGGTGGGGCGGGACACGGCGGCGGCGGGGGGCGCCACCACCTCGGTCCATGCCATCGCCGCGCTGCGCTGCACGCAGGACGATGTGGCGCGGGTGGAGGGGCGGGACGTGGCCGCGGTGCGCGGCGTGCTGCTGGAGGGCGGCCGCAGCGCCCGCATCTACCCCGGGGAGGTGCCGATCCGCCGCCCCGGCCGTGATTTCTGGCAGCATGGCGAATTCCGCATGCCGGTGTTCCGACCCCCCCGGCTGAAGGGTGACGGCATGGCCGGGATGCCCCATCTGGGCCTGGACCGGATGCTGGCCGCGGTGATCGGAGACCTGTTGTGAGCGAAACCCCCCGCGGCCCGCGGATCCTGACGGACGACGCCCCGGCGCCGCGGCTGGATTTCGGCTGGGATGTCACCGTGGCCCCGGTGGCCGTGACGCCGCCGGCCGGCCGCCGCGGCTGGTCCGCCCCGGCGCTGGCGGCGGCTGGCGTCGCCGTGCTGCTGCTGGGGCTCTCGGCGATCGATGTCGGCGGCTATGTGGCGGACCAGTTCACCCGCGCCCCCTGGCTCGGCTGGCTGACGCTGGGCGTGGCGGTGGCCGGCTACGGGCTGATCCTGGCGGCCATGCTGCGGGAATTGCGCGGACTGGCCGGCCTCGGCACGGTGGAGCGCGGGCGGGCCGCGGTGGCGCGCGGCGATTTCGCGGCCGCCCGCGCGGCGCTGCTGGACTGGGCGGGGCGGCTGCCGGCGGCTCAGCCCATGCTGCCGGCGCTGCGCAAGGCGCCGGATCTGCCGACGCTGCTCGCGCTGCTGGAAGCCGGCCCCCTGGCGGCGTTGGACCGCCAGGCGGTGGCCGCCGGCCGCGCCGCGGCGCTGCAATCCCTGGCGGCGACGGCCATCGTGCCCTCCCCGGCGCTGGACGGGCTGTTCATCGCCTGGCGCGGCCTCCGCCTGGTGCGGGAGGTGGCGGTGATCCACGGGCTTCGCCCGGGGCTGCTCGGCACGCTGAAGCTGCTGCGCCGGACCTTGTTCGAGGCCGGGGCGGTGGCCGCCGCCGATGTGGCGATCAACGCGGCGGTCACGGCGGTGACCACCAACCCGCTGGTCGCCTCCGTGGTTGGCGATGCTGCCTCGGGCGCGGTGGCGGCGCGGCGGATGCTGCTGCTGGCCCGCGCCACGGCCCGCGCCTGCCGCATCGTGGAGCCGCGCTGAGGCGCATCAGCCCCCGGCCGCGGCCGTGAAGCCGGCGCCCGGCGCAAGGGCCGGAGCACTCACCCCAGGCTGAGATTGCCCCCGTTGAACTGCTCATAATCCACGCCGCGGAGGTGCAGCACGTCGCCATTGCCCAGGTCGAGGCCGATATCGGTGTCGTACTGGTACATCCGGTCCACCACCTCGCTCACCGAGCCGAACCCGAAGCCGTTCAGCACCAGCAGGTCCTCGTTCGGGTTGAAGTCGCCGATCGTCTCGAAGCCATCGCCACGATTGACCACGAAGGTGTCGCGCCCGGCCTCGCCGAACAGCACGTCCGTGCCGCCCGCGCCCAGCAGGGTGTCGTCGCCGGCGCCGCCCAGCAGCCAGTTGCCGCCGCCATCGCCGGTGATCCGGTTGGCCAGCGCATTGCCGACGCCGAAGGGCGTGCCGCCCACCAGCACCAGATTCTCGATGTTCTCGTACAGGTAGTAGCCATCGGCGCTGTCGGCGAAGACCGTATCATTGCCCTCGCCGGCCTGTTCGAACACCCAGTCCATGCGCTGGCTGGCGAGGAACAGGTCATCGCCATTGCCGCCATACATCCGGTCGAAGCCCTGGTGGCCGTCCAGGCTGTCATTGCCCTCGCCGCCCACCAGCATGTCCTCGCCGTCGTCGAAGCCGCCGAACAGGCTGTCGTCGCCGGCCATGCCGAACACGCTGTCGGCGCCGAAGCCGGCATCGACCGTGTCGTTGCCATCCTCGCCCAGGATGAAGTCGTCGCCATCCTGGCCGTGCAGCAGGTCCTGGCCCTCGCCCCCCAGCAGCGTGTCGGCGCCGGCGCCGCCCGCCAGGCTGTCATCGCCGGCCAGCCCGCCCAGCAGGTTGCCCAGATCATTGCCGACGATGGCGTTGGCCGAGCCGTTGCCATAGCCATGGATGCCGGTGCCGCCTTCCGCGCTGCCGCGCAGCATCAGGATCTCGAGCTGCTCGAACAGCGTGTAGCTGGCGCTGCTGTTGACGTAGTCTGCCGTGCCGCCGCCCGGCTGTTCCACCACCACGTCGGAGGTGTCCTCGACGTAGTAGAGGTCGTTGCCGGTGCCGCCCACCATGGTGTCCGCGCCGAAGCCGCCCACCAGCGTGTCGTCGCCCGCCGCGCCATCCAGCGAATCGCGGCCGGCGCCGCCGGACAGCAGGTCGTTGCCGCCGCCGGACTGGACCACGTCGTCGCCATCGCCGCCCAGGATCAGGCTGGCCGAGCCCAGCAGCGTGTCGGCGCCCGCGCCGCCATCGATCAGCGCGGCGCCATTGGCCTCGATCCAGTCATTGCCCTCCGCGCCCGAAAGCGTGCCGGCATGGCCGAGGGCGGAGATGCTGTCGTCGCCGGTGCCGCCATCCAGCACGCCGGTGCCGCCGACCGCGATGACGGTGTCATTGCCGGCGCCGCCCTGCAGCAGGTCGCCGGCGGTGCCGGCCTCCAGCCGGTCGTCGCCATCGCCGCCGGAGAGCAGGCTGGGCTGGCCGCCGGTATTGCGCAGGTAGTCGTTGCCGTCCTCGCCATACAGCGCCTGGGCGCCGCCGGCGCTCAGCGTGTCGTCGCCAAGGCCGCCCAGCAGCGTGGCGAAGCCGGTGCCGCCGGTGATCACGTCCGCCCCGGCGCCGCCATCGAGGCGGGTGGTCGCGCTGCCGCCGGTCAGCGTGTCCTGGCCCTCGCCGCCCGACAGGGTGGCGCCACCGCTCAGCACATCATTGCCGAGCCCGCCCTCCAGCTGCCCGGCCAGGCCGTCCAGCGTGTCGTTGCCCGCGCCGCCCTGCAGCAGGATGGCGGCGGCATCGCCGGAAAGCCGGTCCTCGCCATCGCCGCCATCCAGCGTGGCGCCGCCGGAAAGGTCGTCATTGCCGGCCTCGCCGCGCAGGATGGCACCGGGGTCGCCGCGCAGCGTGTCGTTGCCATTGCCGCCGGACAGGTCCAGCCCGCCCTCCAGGTAGTCATCCCCGGCCTCGCCGAGCAGGATGTTGCCGGTCTCGCCCAGCAGCGTGTCGTTGCCGTCCGCGCCCCAGAGCGAGGCGGCACCGGTATCGGCCCCCAGCAGCAAATCATCGCCGGTGCCGCCGTTGAGCCAGACGCCGCCCTGCAGCTGGTCGTTCTCCGAACCGCCGGCCAGCGTCGCGCCCAGCCCGCCCAGCAGCGTGTCGGCGCCGCCGCCGCCGCGCATGAAGGAGCCGCCCTGGATGAAGTCGTCGCCGGCCTCGCCTTCCAGCAGGCCGTTGCCGTTGGAATCGGTCAGCCGGTCATTGCCCTGGCCGCCCAGCAGCGTGTCCGCCCCGGCGCCGCCTTCCAGCAGGTCGTCGCCGGCCAGGCCGGTCATCACATCGTCGCCGTCGCCGCCGTCGATCGTGTCGGCCTCCGCGCCCCCGCGGAAGCTGTCGGCGCCGCCGAAGCCGCGCAGTTCCGTGGCGCTGTCCGCGGCGATCAGCGAATCGGCGAAGTTGCTGCCATAGGCGGCTTCGAAGCCGGTGATGGAATCGGCGCCGTCCGGGCCGCTGGCGCTGCTGGCCAGCAGGTCCACCACCACGCCGCCGCTGGCATCGAGGTAGGAGATGGTGTCGATGCCGGCGCCGCCGGCCATGGTGTCGTTGCCGCCGGCGCCGCTCAACAGGTCGCGGCCCTCGCCGCCATCCAGCACATCGTCGCCGGTGCCGCCCACCAGCCGGTCATTGCCCGCGCCGCCCAGCAGGGTGGCGGTGCCGGTGCCGCCATCCAGATAGTCGTCGCCGTCGCCGCCGGCGATGCTGGCGCCATCCGCCCCGGCATAGAGGCTGTCATTGCCGCCGAGGCCCGCCAACGTGTCGAAGCCGTCCAGCCCGAAGAACTGGTTCGCCGCCTCATTGCCCAGCATGCTGTCGGCATAGGTGGTGCCGCCGACATTCTCCACGCCGCCGATGGTGCCGGTGGCGAAGTCGCCGGTGCCGAAGCGGCCGGACTGCAGGTCGACCACGAAGACGGAGGCGTCGGTGCCGCCTTCCACCCCGTCGAAATCGACGCGGTCGGTGCCCTCGCCGCCCAGGAGGGTGTCCTCCCCCGCGCCGCTGCGGATGTAGTCGTCGCCGGCGCCGCCATCGATGCTCTCATAGCCGGCGCCGCCGAGGATGGTGTCGTTGCCCTCCTGGCCAAGCAGGGTGTCGGCATCGATGCCGCCGATCAGCGTGTCGTTGCCGCCGCCGCCGCCCAGGATGTCGGCGCTGGCGCCGCCATCCAGGTTGTCGTCGCCCTCGCCACCCTCCAGCGTGTCCACATCCGCGCCGCCGCGCAGGGTGTCGCGGCCATCGCCGCCGCGCAGGAAATCGGCGCTTTCGTCGCCCGAGACGTAGTCATCCCCCTGGCCGCCATCGATGTTGTCGCCAGCCTCGCCGCCGAACAGCGTATCGGCCCCGGCCTCGCCGGCGATGCTGTCCTGGCCGGTGCCGCCGAAGATCCAGTCGGCATCGTCGCCGCCGGCCAGGCTGTCCGCGTCATCTCCGCCATTCAGCGTATCCGCACCGGCGCCACCGATCAGCCAGTCCACCCCGGTCTCGCCGTTCAGCTGGTCGGCCCCGCCGCCGCCCGAGAGGGTGTCGGCGTCGGTGCCGCCATTCAGGGTGTCGTCGTCCTCGCCGCCATCCAGCGCATCGGCACCCTCGCCGCCCAGCAGCAGGTCGATGCCGTCGCCGCCGCGCAGGAGGTCCGCCTGGTCGCCGCCCACCAGCGTGTCGGCGCCCGCGCCGCCATCCAGCGTGTCCGCGCCCTCGTCGCCATCCAGCCGGTCATTGCCCTCCTCGCCGGCGATGCTGTCGCTTTCCAGGCCGCCGAAGGCGGTGTCGGCGCCGGCGCCGGCGCTGATGACATCGGCGCCGCCCATGCCGAACAGGCTGTCATCGCCATTGCCGCCGAACAGCGTATCGCCGTCATCCAGCCCGTAGAGGGTGTCGGCGCCTTCGCCGCCCACCAGCAGGTCCGCCCCGGCATCGCCGTTGAGCTGATCATTGCCGGAGGAGCCATCGATGGTGTCGTTGCCGAGCTGGCCGTAGATGGTGTCGGCGTCCGAGGTGGGCGGGCCGCTGACGCCGGTGGATTGGAAGCCCGGAACGATCACGTCGTCGTTGTCGGTGCCGACGATGGTCGCCATGACGATTCCTGATCCCGCTACGACAATTGCAGACGCCGACTATCCCCTGTGCCGTTCCCCGACACAACGCGGGAAACATGTCGCGGGGGTGACGATTAATGAGACGGCGGTTGCAGGCCGGGGGGCCGTTGCGACCCGCCGCTGCGGGTCGCTTGAGTCGGCCGGCGTTTTCAGAAGGCCAGGCGGGCCGTCGTGCCGGGCTGCTGCGGCGCCGCCGGGCCAGGGACGGCCGCGGCCGGGCGCGTCGCGGGCGGCATGGGCGGCGCGATGGCGGCCAGGTGGGCATCGATCGCCGCCAGCACATCCTGGCCGGGCCAGGTGCCGGCGCCATGCCGCCCGGACTGCGCCAGCCCGTCCGGCTGCGCCGCATAGGCGGCGAAGCGGACCAGCTTGGCCGCCGGGATGCGCACGCCGCCGCTGGACTGCACCGGGGCGATGACCGCGCTGCCATCGGCTTCCAGCCGCACATTGACAGGGCCGAACAGGCCGGCGGCGGTGATCGCCTCGGCCAGACGATGCGCCTCCATCCGCGCCGCCTCCTCGAAGGGCAGGCGCAGCAGCGGCGGCAGGTCGCCCGGCGGCAGGCTGGCGGTCCGCGGCGGGCGGCTGACCGGGACGCGGGCGATGCCGAGCGGCAGGTGGGCGGCGGCTTCCGCGGCGCGCATCGCCTCGGCCCGCGGCATGCGGCCGGGGGCGCTGGGCTCGCCCACCGGCCGGTCGCGCGGGAACAGCACCGCATGCCCCCAGACGCAGCCGACCAGGCCCATGGCGCCGAGCGCAAGCTGGGTGGGCAGCGGCAGGTTGGAGACGGCGATGATGGCGCTGGTCCAGATGGCGGTGCCGACGAAGCCGGCGATCCAATAAGTCACCTTGGAGACGGTGCGCATGACATCCTCCGCGCACGATGAACCAATCACCGCGCATTAATTGTTTTTTTAGACGTTCTCCCCGAAAGTGGTCAAGAAAAATCAACCGACCGCCCTCCCGGGCGGCCGGTCGGCATTCTCACGATCCTGTGTGCGCGGTGTTCCGGGGCAGCGGATCAGCCCGCCGCGGTGGCCTCGATCCGGGCGATCGCCTCCGCCTTGCCCAGCGCCACCAGCACCGCGTCGATCGGCGGGCTCTGCGTGCTGCCGGTCAACGCCACGCGCAGCGGCTGCGCCACCTGGCCCAGCTTCACGCCCTTCACCTCGGCATAGTCGCGCAGCCACTGTTCCAGATCCGCGCGTTCCCAGGGCGCCTCGGCGAGGAAAGCGGCGAGGTTGCCCAGCCGCTCCCGCGCCTCCGGCGTCAGCAGCGCGGCCGCCTTGGCGTCGGGTTCCGGCACGCCATCGGCCATGACGAACAGGGCGCCTTCCGCCAGCTCGTTCACCGTGCGCGCCCGCGCCTTCAGGTCCGGCATCAGGGCGCGCAGCCGCGCCGCGGCGATGGTGCCGAAATCCACCCCCTGCCGGGTGAAGCGGGCCAGCACCTCGCGCACCAGGCGGTCATCCTCCGCCGCGCGGATATAGACGCCGTTCAGATGCGTCAGCTTGGCGTAGTCCATGCGGGAGGCGGCGCGGCCGACATCGGCGAGGTCGAACAGCGCGATGGCGCGCTCGCGGTCGACGATCTCCTCGTCGCCATGGCCCCAGCCCAGCCGCAGCAGGTAGTTGCAGACCGCTTCCGGCAGGAAGCCCTGGTCGCGGAACTCCAGCGCGCCGACGGCGCCGTGGCGCTTCGACAGCTTGGCGCCATCGGCGCCATGGATCAGCGGGATATGCGCGAAATGCGGCCGCCGCCAGCCCATGGCGTCGTAGACCATGCATTGGCGGAAGGTGTTGGTCAGGTGGTCGTCGCCGCGGATGACATGGGTGATGGCCATGTCGTGGTCGTCCACCACCACCGCGTGCAGGTAGGTGGGCGTGCCGTCGCTGCGCAGGATGATCATGTCGTCCAGCTCGGCATCGGCGACGCGCACCTCGCCCTGCACCAGATCCTGCACCACCGTCTCGCCGCCCTTCGGCGCCTTGATGCGGATGGCGGCCGGCAGGCTGGGCGCCTGGCCGGGCTCCAGGTTCATCCAGCGGCTGCCATCGTATTTGAACGGGCGCTTGGCGGCCTCCGCCGCCGCCCGCATCGCCGCCAGCTCCTCCGGCGTGTCGTAGGCGAGGTAGGCGCGGCCGGCCGCCAGCAGGGCGTGCGCCACCTCCGCATGGCGGGATTCGCGGCTGGTCTGGAGCACCGGCGGCTCGTCCGGGCTCAGGCCGAGCCAGTCCAGGCTGTCCAGGATCTGCTGCACCGCCTCGGTGGTGGAGCGGGCGCGGTCCGTATCCTCGATGCGCAGCAGGTACTGGCCGCCATGGTGGCGGGCGAACAGGAAGTTGAACAGCGCGGTGCGGGCGCCGCCGATGTGCAGGTAGCCGGTGGGGGAGGGGGCGAAGCGCGTGCGGACCGACATGGGGGCGGGTTTCCGGCTCGATGGAGGGTGGCGGGCTCGATAGCGCGGATCGCCGGCCGCGCCCAACCCCGGGGCCGACCGGGGGCATGCCGGCGTTGCTGGCGCGCCGGGAATCCGCCACCATGGGTTGAGATGTCCCTCACGCTGTTCCCGCCGATGCTGGCGCGCCCGGCCGACCGGCTTGCCGGCTGGGGGGCGGCGCAGCTCGGCGCGCAGCATGGCCGCCTCGCGCCCTGGCTGGCGGTGGCGCTGGGATCCGGGGTGCTGCACTACTTCGCGCTGGCCGAGGAACCGGCGCCCTTGCCGGCCTGGCTGGCACCGGCGCTGGTCCTGGCCGCCGCCTGGCTGGCGCGCCGCCGACCGCTGGCGGGCTGGCTGCTGGGGCTGCTCGCCGCCTTCCTGCTCGGCCTGTGGCTGGCCGGCTGGCATGCCGCGCGCCAGCCGGCGCCGCTGGTGCTGCCCTATGGCGCTGTCCAGCTGGAGGGCCGCGTCGCGGTGGTGGAGGCGCTGCCCGCCGGGCTGCGGGTGACGCTGGCGGCAGCGCGGCTGGATGCGGCGCCGCCCGTGGCGCGCCATCTGCGCGTGCGGCTGCGCGCCGACGACCCGGCCCGGCCGCAGCCCGGGGACCGGCTCGCCGTCCGCGCCCTGCTGCGCGAGCCGGGCGCGCCGGTGGTCCCTGGCGGCTACGACTTCCAGCGCGCGGCCTTCTTCTCCGGCCTTGGCGGGTCCGGCTTCGCCCTGGGGCCGGCGCTGGTGGCGCCCGGGCAGGGTGGCGGCCTGGCCGGCCTGCGTGCGCGGCTGGAGGCGCTGGTGGCCGCCGCCATTCCCGGCGCCGCCGGCGGCGTGGCCGCGGCGCTGCTGACCGGCACGCAGAGCGGCATCCCGGAGGAAGCGCTGGCGGCGATGCGCGATTCCGGCCTGGCGCATCTGCTGTCCGTCTCCGGCCTGCACATGGCCATCGTCATGGGCCTGGTCTTCGGCGTGCTGCGCCTGGCGCTGGCCCTGGTGCCCTTCGTCGCGCTGCGGGTGCCGGGCAAGGCGCTGGCGGCGCTGGGCGCGCTGGCGGCCGGGGCGGGATACATGCTGCTGACCGGGTCCCAGGTGCCGATGCAGCGCTGCCTCGGCATGGCGGCGCTGGTGACGCTGGCGCTGTTGGCCGGCCGCCGCGCCCTGTCGCTGCGCGTGCTGGCGATCGCAGCCGCCCTGGTGCTGGTGCTGGCGCCGGCGGAACTGCTGGGGCCGTCCTTCCAGATGTCCTTCGCCGCGGTGCTGGCGCTGATTGCGGGCCATGACGCGGTGCGGCCCTGGCTGGGGCGGCGCTGGCCTGGCTGGGGCGGGCGGCTGTTGCTGGCGGTGGCGGGGCTGGCGGTGACCTCCGCCTTGGCCGGGGCGGCCACGGCGCCCTTCGGCCTGCACCATTTCGGCCGGCTGCAGGTCTTCGGCATCCTGGCCAATGCGCTGGCGGTGCCGCTGACCTCGCTGCTGGTGATGCCGGCGGCGCTCGCGGCGGTGCTGGCGCTGCCGTTCGGGCTGCAGGGCTGGCCGCTCTGGCTGATGGGCTGGGGGGTGGAGAGCATCCTGGCCGTGGCCCGGCTGGTGGCGGCGCTGCCGGGCGCGGCGCCGGCCTGGGTGCCGCTGCCAGGTTGGGCCTTGGCGCTGGCGGCCCTCGGCTTCTGTTGGCTGTGCCTGTGGCGCGGCGCGCTGCGCCTGGCCGGCGTACCGGTGCTGGCGGGGGCGCTGGGGGCCGGCATGATGGCGACGCCGCCGGACCTGCTGGTGTCCGCCGATGCGCGGATCGTGCTGCTGCGGACGGGGCAGGGGGTGTTCCTGCACCGGATGCCCGGCGCCCGCGCCTTCGTGCGTGACTCCATGCTGCGCGCGCTGGGCGCCAGCACGGCGGAGCCCCTGCCGGTGGCAGGCGAGGCCGCGGGCGGCGCCCTGCGTTGCACGCCGGAGGCCTGCCGCTTCCGGCCGCATCCAGGCGGGGTGGAAGCGGTGCTGCTGCGGTCCCCGCCGGTGCCCCGCGGCGGCCGCAGCCCGCCGGTGGAGCCGGGCGCCGCCTGCGAGGCCGCGCTGCTGGTGGCGCTGGCGCCGATCGCCGGGACCTGCGGCGCGGAGCGGATCGACCGCTTCACCCTGTGGCGGGAAGGCGCCCAGGCCGTCTGGCTCGACCCGCCGCTGCGCCACAGCGACCGCGCCTGGCGCGGCGACCGCCCCTGGGTGCCGCCGCCACCCCTGCCGGGGCGGGCGGAGAGCCTGCCGATGGCGCCGCGGGACCCGACAGGATCGTAATGGTTCGTTAGTGTTTTGGCGGCAAAATCTTCGTCAGGGGGAAACCCCGTCGGCCTTCATGAATTGTGGAAGACAATGCCTGGCCAGCAAGGCCGGGCTGCATGACATGGGCGGAAAGGGCATGACGATGACAGTGGCAATCATGCTGGGGGCGGGCATGGCAACCGGGGCGGTGGCCCTGGCGATGTGGCAGCGGGTGAATGCCTGGCGCGCCACCCGCAGCAGCGAGTGGGACCCCTACTGAACCAGGCCTCCACCCGCCCGGCTTCCTCCTCAGTACTTCCGCAGCAGGCCGATCAGCCGCCCCTGCACCCGGACCCGGTCCGGGCCGAAGATGCGCGTCTCATAGGCCCGGTTTGCGGGTTCGAGCGCCACCGAATTGCCGCGCCGGCGCAGGCGCTTCAGCGTCACCTCCTGGTCGTCCACCAGCGCCACCACGATGGACCCGTTCTCCGCCGTGTCGCCGCGCCGGATGATGACGGTGTCGCCGTCCAGGATCCCGGCCTCCATCATCGAATCGCCGGCAACCTCCAGCGCGTAGTGTTCGCCGCCGCTCAGCAGCGTGGCCGGCACATCCACCATCGCCGTGTCCCGCGTCGCCTCGATCGGCAGGCCGGCGGCAATCCGGCCATAGAGCGGCAGCGCGACCGAGCCGGCCTCGTTCGCCGCCTTCTGCACGCCCGCCAGGCCCGGGGCGAAATGGCCGCGGATGACATTGGGCACGAAGGCCGGCTGCGCCGGCGGGGCGGGCGGCGGTGGCGGGGCAGCCTGGCGCGGCGCCATGCTCTCCGGCAGTCGCACCACTTCCAATGCCCGGGCCCGATGCGCGCGCCGCTTCAGGAAGCCGCGTTCCTCCAGCGCCGTGATCAGCCGGTGGATGCCCGATTTGGACTTCAGCCGCAGCGCGTCCTTCATCTCCTCGAAGGAGGGCGAGAAGCCGGTGGCGCGCAGATGCTTGTCGATGAACATCAGCAATTCATGCTGCTTGCGCGTCAGCATGACGGCCTCCGGCGCGCGGGGTGCAGGGGCATCTGCAGGGGCAACTGCAAGGGCATCGGCGATCTCCACCGCCGATGCTCCGGGCGATACGCCCCCGAACAAACAAGCAACCGGCGTGGATGTTCTATGTAGGTTCCAGCCGGCGCGTCAAATGTTTTCCACACCCCTTGGCGAAAGCCACTCCAGGACGGGGTCCCGGGCGGGTCTCAGATGCCGTGCTCGCCCAGCAGGATCGCCGGCACCTCCGCCCCTTCCGGCAGGGCCGGGGCCAGGACGGGCCTGAGGATCAGCGCCTGCGCCCGCGCCAGGTTGGCCAGCATGGAACTGTCCTGCTGCGGGAAGGGGGTGGCGACCTGCCGGCCGGCCGAATCGCGGTGCAGCGTGGCGCGCAGATGGTCGAATCGGCGATCATTGGCGGCCAGCGCCGCGCCGGCGCGCACCGTGGTGGTCGGCGGCGGCGCGGCCGGCAGGCCGGACATCACCGCCAGCGCCGGCAGCAGGAACTGGACGCCGCAGACCAGGGCGGCGACCGGGTTGCCCGGCATCCCCAGCACCGGTACGGCGCCCAGCCGCCCCCAGATCAGCGGCTTGCCCGGCCGCATGGCGATCTTCCAGAAATCCAGCGCGAAGCCTTCCTCCCCCAGCGCAGCCTGGATCAGATCATGCTCGCCGACGCTGGCGCCGCCGGTGGTCACCAGCAGGTCGCAGCCCCGCACGGCGGCGCCGGCGGCAATGGCGCCCCGGTCATCGCCCGCGATCGGCAGCACCATCGGCTGTCCGCCGCCGGCGCGGATCAGCGCCGCCAGCGCATGCGCGTTGGAGGAGACGATGCCACCGGCCGGAATCGGCTCCCCGGGCAGGGCGATCTCATCCCCGGTCGCCAGGATGCCGATGACCGGGCGGCGATGCACCGCCAGCCAGGGGTGGTTCGCCGCCGCGGCCAGGCCGATGTCGCGCGCGGTCAGCTGCCGGCCGGCCGGCAGCAGCACCGCGCCGGCCGTGAAATCCAGGCCCTGCGGGCGGATCCAGCCGCCGGGCCGCACCGCTTCCCGCACCGTCACCCGGCCCGCCGCGGCCTCCGCATCCTCCTGCAGCAGGATGCCATCGGCGCCCGCGGGCACGATTCCGCCGGTGAAGATGCGCACCGCCTCGCCCGGGCCGACGCGGCCGGCGAAGGGGTGGCCGGCAGGCGCCGCGCCGATCACCGCCAGGCTGGCGCCGGCCACCGCCTCCGCCGCGCGCACCGCATAGCCATCCATGGCGGAGACATCAGCCGGCGGCTGCGTCAGCCGCGCCACCACGGGCCGCGCCAGCACCCGGCCCCAGCCTTCCGCCAGCGCCACCGTCTCCGCCGCCACGGGCCGAAGGGCGGCGAGGATGCGGTCGCGCGCATCGTCCAGCGGGATCATCAGCTCGCCTCGTAGGTCCCGGATTTTCCGCCGGATTTGTGCACCACGCGCACCGACTCGATGCGCATGCCCCGGTCGGCGGCCTTGCACATGTCGTAGATCGTCAGCGCCGCGACGCTCACCGCCGTCAGCGCCTCCATCTCCACGCCGGTCTGGCCCGTCACCTTCACCAGCGCCTCGATCTCCACCGCGTCGGGCTCCACCGGGGTCAAATCCACCGTCACCTTGGCCAGCGCCAACGGGTGGCACAGCGGAATGAGGTCCGCGGTGCGCTTGGCGGCCATGATGCCGGCGATCCGCGCCACGCCCAGCACATCCCCCTTGCCGACCTGCCCCTGGCGGATCAGCGCCAGCGTCTCCGGCGCCATGACGATGCGGCCGCGGGCGATGGCGGTGCGATCGGTGTCCGCCTTGGCCGAGACATCCACCATGGCGGCGGCGCCGGCGGCGTCGAAATGGGTCAGGCGGGGCATCTACAGCGCGGTGATCAGCCCGCGCGCCGCTTCCTCCACATCCGGCTGGCGCAGCAGATGCTCGCCCACCAGCAGGCAGCGGGCGCCGGCGCGGCACAGGCGGCGCACATCCTCGGGCGTGCGGATGCCGCTTTCGCCGACCGGGATGCGGTCCGCCGGAATCTGCGGGATAAGCTCGTCCGATACCGCAAGATCGGTCACCAAGGTCTTGAGATTGCGGTTGTTCACCCCGATCAGCCGCGTCTCCAGCCCCAGGGCCCGCTCCAGCTCCCGCGCATCATGCACCTCCGCCAGCACGGCCATGTCCAGCGACCGGGCGATATCCTCCAGCTCATGCGCCTGCTCGTCGGACAGGGCGGCCAGGATCAGCAGGATGGCGTCCGCGCCCATCGCGCGCGCCTCGAACACCTGCCAGGGATGCACCATGAAATCCTTGCGCAGCACCGGCAGGGCGCAGGCGCCGCGGGCCTGCACCATGTGGCCGAGATCGCCCTGGAACCAGGGCGCATCCGTCAGCACCGACAGGCAGGCGGCCCCGGCGCGTTCATAGGCGCGGGCCAGTTCCGCCGGCTCGAAGGGTTCCCGGATCAGCCCGCCGGAGGGGGAGGCGCGCTTGATCTCGGCGATCAGCCCGACGCGGCCCTCCGCCACGGCGGAACACAGCGCGCCGGTGAAGTCGCGGGTCGGGCCGGCATGGCGCGCCTGGTGTTCCACCTCGGACAGCGGCATGGCGGCCGAACGCTCCCGCACCTCCTCGTATTTGTCGGCGAGGATGCGGGCCAGCGTGTCGGACAGGATGGGGGCGGCAACATTCATCGGGGCGGGTGCTCGGCTTCGGGGGGCGGCGCGGCGGCCTGGCGCAATCGGTCCAGCACGGCCAGGGCCGCGCCGCTGTCGATCGCGGCGGCGGCCTTCGCGGCGCCGGCGCGGATGTCGTCCACCTTGCCGGCCACCACAAGGGCGGCGGCGGCGTTCAGCAATACGCAATCGCGATAGGCGCCCTGCGCCCCCTGCAACAGCGCCAGCAGCGCCGCCGCATTCTCCGCCGGATCGCCGCCCTTGAGTGCGGAGGCCGGGGCGCGCGGCAGCCCGGCATCCTCCGGCGAGACCGCGAATTCGTGAATGCGGCCATCCCGCAATTCCACCACCTGGGAGGGCCCGGCCAGTGTCAGCTCGTCCAGCCCCTGGCCATGCACCAGCCAGGCCCGCTGGGTGCCGAGCCGCCCCAGCGTCTCCGCCATCGGGCGCAGCCATTCCGGCGCATAGACGCCCGTCATCTGCCGCGTCACCCGCGCCGGATTGGCCATCGGGCCCAGCAGGTTGAAGATGGTGCGGGTGCCGAGTTCCATGCGCGGGCCGGCGGCGTGGCGCAGCGCGGCGTGGTGGCGCGGCGCCATCAGGAAGACCATCCCGGCCTTTTCCAGCACCCGCGGCAGCGCCTCCAGCGGCGTTTCCATCACCGGGATGCCCAGCGCGGAGAGTGCATCCGCGGCGCCGGAACGCGAGGACAGCGCGCGGTTGCCGTGCTTGGCCACCTTCACCCCGCAGCCCGCCACCACCAGCGCCGCGGCGGTGGAGATGTTCAGCGTGCCGGCGGCGTCCCCGCCCGTGCCGACGATGTCCATCGCATCCGGCGGCGCCTCCACCGGGATCATCCGGGCGCGCATGGCGCGCACCGCGCCGGTCATTTCCGCCACCGTCTCGCCACGCACCCGCATGGCCATCAGCAGCCCGGCGATCTGCGCCGGCGTCGCCTCCCCGGCCATGATCATGCCGAAGGCGACCTCCGCCTCGCTCTCCGCCAGCCGCTCCCCCGCCGCCAGCCTTCCCAGGATCTTTTTCATGCTGCCGCGGTCACAGTGACGGAGGTGTTTCTGTGGTTCGAGTCTGCCAGGACCTTGTTCATGTTGCGCCAACGGGAAGGGCGGTCGCCGTGGGAAAAGCGTTTCTCCGCGTGGAGAGCGCCAGGAAATTCCGCAGGATGTCGTGGCCGTGTTCGCTGGCGATGCTCTCGGGGTGGAACTGCACGCCCCACATCGGCAGGTCACGGTGCGCCAGCCCCATCACCAGGCCGTCCGCTGTGCGGGCGGTGGGGATGAGGGTCTCCGGCAGATCCTCCACCACCAGGGAATGGTAGCGGGTGGCGCGGAAGGGGGAGGGCACGCCGGCGAAGATGTCGGTGCCGCCATGCGTCACCTCCCACACCTTGCCATGCACCGGCTCCGGCGCCCGCACCACCTTGCCGCCGAAGGCCTGGCCGATGGCCTGGTGGCCCAGGCACACCCCCATCAGCGGCAGGCGTCGCGCGGCGGCGGCGGCGATCAGGTCCAGGCAGATTCCCGCCTCGTTCGGCGTACAGGGGCCGGGGGAGAGCAGGATGGCCTGCGGATCCAGCGCCATCGCCGCCTCGACCGAGAGGGCATCGTTGCGACGAACCTCGACCACCGCTCCAAGGTCGCCCAGGAAGTGGTAGAGATTGAAGGTAAAACTGTCGTAGTTGTCGATCAGGAGGATCATGCGTTCGGATCGTCGTCCCGGAACCGCGGCGAATCAAGGGGCGGCTGCCGCATACGGGGCTGTCGGCCAGCGGGAGGTACTCTAAAGTCAATCTAGGCAAGGGCCATGGAGAGCGTCGCCGATGGACGGACCCAGTGCATACCACGATGGCCACGCGCTGGCCCGCCGGATCGATCCGGAGATGGCGGATCGTTACCTCCGGCATACGCTGATCGGCGATCCGCAGGCCGATGCCGCCTGGAAGGCGATGAAGGGCCATCCCGCCGCCAAGCAGAATGAATGGATCCGGTTGGCAATCGAGGAAGGGCCCGCGGCCATTCCCGATGCACCGCAGGCGCTGCGCGACCTGATCGCCGAGGCCGAAATCGTGCCGCCTTGGTTCGATTCCAAAGCAACCCTGCCGGCGTGCCGCGCCTTCCACCGCGATTCCGGCATGATCATCGTGGCCTTCGTCGGCGCCGTCCTGATCGAGGGCTTCGCCACCCTCGTCAGCAAGTCCTTCAGCATCACCGGAAGGCTGGTGGACCAGGGGCTCCGACGGTTGAAGCAGAACAACCGGCACCTGGTGGAGGTCTTCCTTCCGGGCGGCCTCGACCGTCATGGCGAGGGGTGGAAATTGTCGGTCCGCATCCGGCTGATGCACGCCAAGGTGCGCAGCCTGCTGGCGGTATCCCCGGAATGGGACACGGAGGCCTGGGGCACGCCGCTGAGCTCGGCGCATCTGGCCGCGGCGGTTGCCGGCTTCTCCGCCCGGTTGATGCATCGGGCGGAACAGGTCGGCGTGACGATGTCGCAGGAAGAACAGCAATCCTTCATGCTGGTCTGGCGCTACACGGGCCGCCTGATGGGCCTGCACCCCGATTGGGATCCGGAGCTCGAGACCATGCAGAAGGCGCTGCACATGATTCGGATCGGCGCCATGTGCGAGCCGCCTCCGAGCATGGAGGCGATCATCGTGGCGAATGGCCTCATCAACTCCGCGCCGATTGTGTCCAACGTCACCGAGCCGGCAAAGCGCCGGGCCATGGCGCGGCGCATCTACGGGATTTCGCGGGAACTGATCGGCGATGAATTGGCCGACCAGCTGAAATACCCGCCGGCCGGCCGTTTTGGGGCGCTGGCGGTGCTGCGCTGGACCAACCGGGCCGAGCGCCTGCTGAACCGGGTCTTCCCCGCGCTCGGCCGGCGCCACCGGATGGGGCAGTTCCAGCAGATGATGGCGCTGTCCTACTATGCCGATGGCGGCCTCAGCTATCGGATGCCGGCCCATGTCCATGCCGAGCGGGACAGGTCAGACTGATCCCGCAACTGTCCGAGGCAGGGTCTCGATGAAGGCCTCCACCATCACCGGCATCCGCACCCTGCGCGTGCCGGAGCGCGCGAACATCCTCTGGGTCGAGATCGAGACGGCGGAGGGGCTGGTTGGCCTCGGCGAGAGCTTTCGCGGGGCGGCGGCGGTGGAAGGCCAGATCCATGAGCTGGTCGCGCCCTCTCTGCTCGGCCAGGATTCGCGGAACATCGAGCGCATCCACCGCCACCTGATGACGCCCTATGTCGGCTTCGGCGCGTCGTCCGCCGAGATGCGCGCGGCCTCTGCCGTGGACATCGCGCTGTGGGACCTGATGGGCCAGCGGCTGGGCGTGCCGGTGCATGAGGCGTTGGGCGGCCTCTCCCGCGACCGCATCCGCGCCTACAACACCTGCGCCGGCTACGACTACAACAGCGCCCGGGACCGGCGGGACATCCGCGCCGGCGAGGGCGCCATCGGCCCCTATGACGACCAGGTCGCCTTCATGCAGCGCGCCGATGAGCTGGCGCATTCGCTGCTGGAGGAAGGCTTCACGGCGATGAAGATCTGGCCCTTCGACGTCCATGCGCCGGCCTCCGGCGGCCAGGTGATGACCCTGGAGGACCTGAAGAAGGGCATGGAACCCTTTGAGAAAATTCGCCGCGCCGTGGGCGACCGGATGGAGGTGATGGCGGAGCTGCACTCCCTGTTCTCGCTGCCCGCCGCCACCCGCATCTGCCAGGCGCTGGCGCCGATCCGGCCCTTCTGGGTGGAGGACCCGATCGGCAAGATGGACGACACCGCGGCGCTGGTGGAATTGCGGCGCGCCGTTCCCGGCATGCCGATCTGCGCCAGCGAAACCCTGGGCGGCAAGGTCGCGTTCCGGGAACTGCTGGTGGCAGGGGCCACCGATGTGGTGATGGTGGACCTGACCTGGTGCGGCGGCCTGACGGAAGCGCGGAAGATCGCGGCGCTGGCGGAGGCCTGGGCCCGCCCGGTGGCCCCGCACGACTGCACGGGGCCGGTGACGCTGGTCGCCAGCCTGCACTTCGCCCTGCACGCGGCGACGGCGATTTTCCAGGAGGTGGTGCGGGCGACCCTGGCCAGCTGGTACCGGGATCTGGTGACGGTGCTGCCGCGGGTGGAACAGGGCTTCTGCCACCCGATGCAGGGGCCGGGGCTGGGCACGCAATTGCAGCCGGACACGCGCCGGCGGGCCGCCATCCGCGAAAGCCGAAGCTGAGGCTGGATGCCGCGCTGGGGCGCGCGGCGCCGGATGCATTGACGCTGGCCTGCACCGGCTGGCTCCTGCTGCCCTGCCTGATCTTTGCCGTGGGGTTCTTCGCCTGGCCCTGGGCGCTGGCGGTTCTGGCGCTGGGCGGGGCGGGCTTCGCGCTGCTGCCGCGCGGGCCCTGGCCGCTGGGTGCGCGCGGGACGCTGGCCTGCCTGGCCGGCGGGCTGGCCTGGGCCTTCGGCAGCAGCGGCACGCACCACCTGCTGTATGCGGTGGTGGATTGGCAGATCCGCGACGCCGTGCTGCTGGACCTCGCCACCGGCCCCTGGCCCGTGGGCTATTCGGTGGGGGAGGCCGGATGGCTGCTGCGCGCGCCGCTCGGCTACTACATGCCGGCCGCCCTGGTCGGGCGCCTGGCCGGGCCGGCAGCGGCGGAGGCGGCGCTGTACCTCTGGACCGGGCTGGGCCTGGCGCTGGTGCTGGCGCTGCTGCGGGCGCTGGGGCGGGCGGTGGCGCCGGGGCGCTGGCCGGTGCTGCCGGTGCTGGTCTTCCTCGGCTTTGGCGGGCTCGACCTGCTGCCCAACATCTGGCTGGACGTGACCGAGGGCGCGGGGTTGGCCAGCTACTGGGCGCGTGGCGGGGAGTGGTGGGCGCGGCTCTTCCAGTATTCCGGCCATGCCACCCTGCTGCTGTGGGTGCCGAACCATGCGCTGCCGGGCTGGATTCCGGCCCTGCTGCTGCTGCGCCATGCCAGGCGCCCGGCCTTCCTGGGCAGCGTCGCCCTGCCGCTGGCCGCCGCCGCCTGGTGGGCGCCGCTGTCGGCGCTGGGGGCGGGGTTGCTGGCGGCGGCCGCCGTGCTGGCCGGCGGCTGGCGCATGGTCGGCGCGGCGGCGCGCGGCGGGGCGAACTGGCTCGGCCTGGCGCTCGCGGTGCCGGAGGGGCTGTTCCTCTCGGCCGGGGCCGGGACCATCCCGCACGGGCCGCTGTTCGCCGAACATGGGCTGGCGGCGCTGCCGCGGCTGCTGCTGTTCCTGCTGGTGGAATTCGGCGCCGTCGCCGCGGCGGCGCTGTTGCTGGTCCGGTCCCGCCTGCTGCTGGCCAGCCTGGGGCTGCTCGCGCTGCTGCCGCTCTATGTCTTCGGCCCGGGCAATGAGATGACGATGCGCACGGGCATCGCGCCGTTGGCGGTGCTGGCGGTGGCGGCGGGCTTTGGCCTGCAGCAGGCCACGCCCGGCTGGCGGCGGCGCCTGCTGGCCGGGCTGCTGCTGGTGGCCGGGCTGGGCCAGGCGATGGAAGCCTCGCTGCTCACCCTGAAACCCTGGGCTGCCAGCCGCGACTGCGCCCTGCCCGAGGCCGCGGCGCAATCCGTCTTCGATGCGACGGATTGGTCGCATTATGTGGTGCCCTGGCCGGATGCGGATCTCCAGGCCCTGCTGGCGGACCCGGTGCTGCGGCCCGTCGATCCGGACCGGCTGGCGCGCTGCTGGCCGGATCAGGCCGGCACGGTGCCGGGCAGCGCCACCTCCGGCGCCGCCAGCAGCGCGGGGCCGTAGAGCCGCGGGATATCATTGTGCGGCGCCGCGGTCAGCAACACCCGCCATCGCGGCCCGTCCAGCCCGGCCTGGCGCAGCCCGGCGGCGAGGCGGCGGGCGGGGGCGGCGGTGTTCTCCCGCGCGATCACCACCAGGGCCGGCGGCGGTACCGCCCCGCGCAGGGCGGCGCGCGCCTGGGCCCAGCGCAGCAGGGGCGCCGGGTCGCGGTACAGCGCGTCGAACAGATGCACCTCATCCACCCGGGCGCCGGCTTCCAGCGCGGCCAGCAGGCCGCCGCCACCGCCGGAATGGGCCGTCAGCAGCAGCGAGGCCGGCGGCGGGAAGGTGGGGCCGAATCGGGCGGCGGCCTCCGCCACCAGCGCAGCCAGCCCGCCGGGTGCGGCCAGGGCTGGCCAGTCGAAACGGCCGGGCCGGCCGGGCAGGGGGCGGCCGCGCGGCAGCAGGGCGAGGCTTGGCGGCTGGTCGGGCAGGCGCAAGCCGCTGCCCGGCAGCCGACCCTGCGCCAGGCGCAGCGGTTCCGCCGGCGCGGCGAAGCCATGGAAATGCACGATGACGCGGAGGTTCCGTGCCTGCGGCGGGATGGCGTTCCAGCGCAGCACGAGATCGGGTTCGCCGGGCAGGGCGCCATGCGAGGCCAGCGCGGCCACCCGCGGCAGCACCGCCTGGCCGCCCCGGGCGGCACCGCTGCCGCCGGCGCAGCCGGTCAGCGGTGCCAGCAGAAGAAGGCGTCGTGGCAGCATCAATCCTGGCCGGCGGCCGGCAGCCCTATCGCCGCTGCGCCGCGAAGCGCACGGCTTCCTCGGCCGCGCGGAACAGGGCGCGGGCCTTCTGGTGGGTTTCCTGGTACTCGGCCTCCGGGTCGCTGTCCGCCACCACGCCGGCGCCGGCCTGCACATGCATCAGCCCGTCCTTCACCAGGGCGGTGCGCAGCGCGATGCAGATGTCCATGTCGCCATCGGCGCCGAAATACCCGACCCCCCCCGCATAGGCCCCGCGGCGGGAGGGTTCCAGCTCCTCGATGATCTGCATCGCCCGCACCTTGGGCGCGCCCGAGAGCGTGCCGGCGGGGAAGCCCGCGGCCAGCGCGTCCAGCGCATCGAGCCCGGGACGCAGGCGGCCCACCACCTCGGACATGATGTGCATGACCTGGGAGTAGCGCTCCACCTGGAACTTCTGCGTCACCCGGACCGAGCCGATCTCGGCGACGCGGCCGACATCGTTGCGGCCGAGGTCGATCAGCATCAAATGCTCGGCCAGCTCCTTCGGATCGGCCAGCAATTCGCGCTCCAGCCGGGCATCCTCCTCCGGCGTCGCACCCCGGGGGCGGGTGCCAGCGAGCGGCCGCAGCTTCACCTCGCCATGCTTGACGCTGACCAGGATCTCCGGCGAGGCGCCGACCAGGGACAGCCCGTGCAGATCGAGGAAGAACAGGTAGGGCGCCGGGTTCAGCCGGCGCAGCGCGCGGTACAGCGAAAAGGGCGGCAGGCCGAACGGGGCGGTGAAGCGCTGCGCCGGGACCACCTGGAAGGCGTCGCCGGCCGCGATGTAGTCCTTGGCCCGCAGCACCGCCGCCTTGTACCCCTCCGGTGTGAAGTTCGAGGTCGGCGCCGGCGGCACCGGCAGGCTGGCGGGCGGTGCCGGGCGGGGCAGGGGGCGGTCGAGTGCCGCCTCCGCCTCATCCAGCCTGGCCTGCGCCAGGTCCCAGGCCGCCTTGGGGTCCTGCCCGGCTTCCGGCCAGATCGGGGTCACCAGGGTCAGCGTGTCCCGCACATGGTCGAAGACCGCGACCAGCGTCGGGCGGATCATCACCGCCTCCGGGATGCCCAGCACGTCCGGGTTGGTGTCCGGCAGGCGCTCCATGTACCGGACCATGTCATAGCCCAGATAGCCGAACAGCCCCGCGGCGATGGAGGGCAGCCCGGCCGGCATCGGCATGCGCGTCGCCTGCACCAGGGTGCGCAGGCTGTCGAGCGGCGGCGCCGGGTCGGCCTCGAAGGCATGCGGGGCGGACAGCGCGTGGCGGTTGATCTCCGCGCGCCCGTCGCGGCAGCGCCAGACCAGGTCCGGCTCCATCCCGAGGGAGGAGAAGCGGCCGCGCGCCGCGCCGCCTTCCACCGATTCCAGCAGGAAGGCGTTCTGCCGCCCCTGCACCAGGCGGAGATAGGCGCCGACCGGCGTATCCAGGTCCGCGACCCGTTCCCGGTACACCACCTGGCCCTGGCCGGCGGCGAGCCCCTCGGCGAAGGCGGCGAAGGAGGAAAGGACGGTCATGGGACCACCTGTTGCAACAGCGTCGGGCTGATCCGCGGTTCCGCGCGGCTGCGCAGCGCGGCCAGGTAGGCGGCGTTCAGATCCTCCGCCACCTGCTGCTGCGCGGTGCGGCGGGCATTCTCCAGCGCCTGCGCATCCGCGGCCGGGTCGGCGCGGACGATCTCCAGCAGTTGCGCCACGGCGAAGCCGGCCGCGGTCGGCACCATGGTCGGCTCGTTCACCGGGATGGCGAACAGCTGCGGCAGGATCTCCCGCGGCACGGTCAGGCCGGGCGCGCCGGGCTCCGGCTGGCGGCCGAAGGGGCCCATGCGGGTGCTGGCCAGGCCGGCGGCGGCGGCGGCGGCTTCCAGCGTCTGCCCGCCGCGCACGGCGCCCAGCAGGGCGGCCGCCCTCTCCTCCTGCGCGCGGCGCTTGGCGTCGTTCACCCAGGCCAGGCGCACATCCGCCTGCACCTGCTCCAGCGGCTTCAGGGCGGGGGCGCGCGCCTCGTGCAGCTCGATGCCCAGGAAGCCCTCGGCCTCGCGCATCTCCTGCAGCCGGGGGGCGCGGCCCAGCTCGGCGGCGAAGATGGCGCGCAGCGCCTCGGCCCGCGCGGCCACGGGCACCGGCAGCACGGCGGGAAGCCCCTCCGCGTCGCGGCCTTCCGCATCCAGCGTCACCCGGGCGACGGTCAGGCCGAATTCCCGCGCCGCGGCTTCCAGCGTGGCGCCGCCGGCCAGGGCGTCCTCCACCCGGTTCGCCCGCTCGAAGGCAAGGTCGGCGGCGCGTTCCAGCGCCAATTCCTGACGCAGCCGGTCGTGCACCTCCTCCAGGCTGGCGGTGCGGCCGGGGGTGATGCCGGCGACACGCATCACATGCCAGCCGAAGGGCGACTGCACCGGCGGCGTCACGCCGCCTTCCGGCGCGGTGAAGGCGGCTGCCGCCAGCGCCTCGATGGGCAGGTCGGCGCGCGCCACATTGCCCAGGGCCAGCGCGGCGCCGCCGGCGGCCTGTGCGGCCTGTTCCACGGCAGCGAAGTCGGCGGCTGTGCGCCAGGCCTCCGCCACCTGCCGGGCGGCGTCCTCCGTCGGCAGCAGCGCCTGCTGCAGGTCGCGCCGCTCCGCCGTCTCGAACTGGCCGCGGCGCGCCTCATAGGCGCTGGCGAGGTCGGCATCCGTGACCTCGATCTGGTCGGCCAGGGTCTCCCCGGTCAGGACGGCGATCGTCGCCTCCCGCAGGGCGGGGGTGGAGAAGCGTTCCGGGTTGTTGGCGTGGAAACGCGCCAGCTGCGCCTCGGTCGGCGGCTCGGGCTCCGGCGCGTCCAGCAGCGGCAGCTCCACCAGCTGGGCGATGCGCTGTTCTTTCTCGTACCGCACCATGGCGCGGGCGAGCGCCTCCGGCACCGCGGCGCCGGCGCGCACGGCGCCGGTCAGCTGGATGCGGCGCAGGTCGTCGCGGACGATCTGCAGGAACTGCGCCTCCGACATGTCGTTCTGGCGCAGGAACTGGTCCAGCATCAGCCGGTCGAACTGCCCGGCCGTCTGGAAGTTGGGAATGGCGAAGACATAGGCCTGCACCGCCTCGTCCGGCGTCACCAGCTCCAGCCGCGCGGCCTCTGCGCGCAGCGCCCGTTCGGCGATCAGCTGTTCCACCGCCTGCATGGCGATGGCCCGCCGCAGCGGTTCCTCCGCCTCGAAGCCGGTGCCGAGTTGGGATTGCACGCGCTGCAATTCGCGCCGCGCGGCCATCTGCGCCTCCGGCACCTCGATATCGCCGCCAGCCATGCGGACCACGGCGGTTTCCCGCCAGAAATTGCGCACGGTGTCCTCGATGCCCCAGATCCCGAAGGACAGCACCAGGAGCAGGAACAGGACCTTGGCGAACCAGGTCTGGGTGAGGTTGCGGAACCAGGTGATCATCCCGCCCCGGTAGCCGGAAATCCGCCCCGTTGCCAGCCCGCCGCGCCGTTGCTAGGCGGGATGCCAAGCACAAAGGAGAGGCTCGTGACCCCTGGCATCCGCCCGCTGATCGCCGGCAACTGGAAGATGCACGGCACGCTGCGCGAGGCCGCCGCGCTGGCCGAGGCCGTGCGCGCCGGTGCCGCCGCCAGCCCGCCGGCGGCCGACCTGCTGGTGTGCCCGCCCTTCCCGCATATCCATGTTCTGGCCGTGGCGCTGCTGGGGCAGGGCGTGGCGGTGGGCGGCCAGGATTGCCACGCGGCGGCCAAGGGGGCGCATACCGGCGACGTCTCCGCCGCCATGCTGCGCGACATCGGCGCCAGCCATGTCATCCTCGGCCATTCCGAACGCCGTGCCGACCATGGTGAGGCCGATGCCGATGTGCGCGCCAAGGTGGCGGCCGCGCTGGCCGCCGGCCTGGTGCCGGTGGTCTGCGTCGGCGAGACGGAGGCGCAGCGCCTGGGCGGGGAGGCGGAAGCGGTGGTGCGCCGGCAGCTGGCCGAATCCCTGCCGGACGGCTTCGCCGGCATCATCGCCTATGAGCCGGTCTGGGCCATCGGCACCGGCCGCACGCCGACCGAGGGCGACATCGCGGCCATCCACGGTACGATCCGCGACAGCCTGGCGGCGCGCTTCGGCGCGGCGGGGCAGGGGATGCGGATCCTCTATGGCGGCTCGATGAAGCCGGGCAACGCGAAGGCCATCCTGGCGCTGGCCAATGTGGATGGCGGCCTGGTCGGCGGCGCCAGCCTGGTGGCCGCGGATTTCCTGGCCATCGCCGCGTCCGCGGGCTGAAGCCCGCGGCGCTGGTCATCGGGTCCCGCGGGCTGAAGCCCGCGGCGCTGGTCATCGGGTCCCGCGGGCTGGGCCTGCGGCGCTGGTCATCCGCCCGGCGACAAGCTAGAAGGCCGGCGCCATGACCCCTATTCTCCTCGTCATCTTCCTGCTCGTCACCCTCGCGCTGATCGGGGTCATCCTCGTGCAGCGCAGCGAAGGTGGCGGCCTCGGCATCGGGACCTCCCAGGGCATGGGCGGGTTCATGACCGGGCGCGGCACCGCGAATCTGCTGACCCGGACCACCGCCGTGCTCGGCACCATCTTCATGGCGCTGGCCCTGGTGCTGGCCATGCTGGGCCGCAGCGAGGGGCCCGCGCGGTCCATCCTGGACGCACCGCCGGCCGGCTCGCCTGCCACCAGCGCGCCCGCTGTCCCCGCCGCACCCACGGTGCCCAACAACTGACGCCGGACCCCGCCCCGCGCGGGGTGCATGCCAGCTTTCATCGGTTCCACACGCCGGACGGGTAGGCACGCCCGTCCGGCTTCGCTATGAGGGGCGTCCATGACGCGGTTCGTATTCGTCACCGGCGGCGTGGTCTCCTCCCTCGGCAAGGGCATCGCGGCGGCGTCGCTGGGCGCCCTGCTGCAGGCGCGCGGCTACAAGGTGCGCCTTCGCAAGCTCGACCCCTACCTCAATGTCGATCCGGGCACGATGAGCCCGTACCAGCATGGTGAGGTCTATGTGACCGATGACGGGGCGGAAACCGACCTCGACCTCGGCCATTACGAGCGGTTCACCGGCGAATCCGCCACCAAGGCGGACAACTGGACCACCGGCCGGATCTATTCGGATGTGATCGCGGCGGAACGCCGGGGCGACTATCTGGGCGGCACCGTGCAGGTGATCCCGCACATCACCGACAAGATCAAGGCGGTGATCCAGGCGGAGACGGATGGCCTGGACTTCGTGCTGGTCGAGGTCGGCGGCACCGTCGGCGACATCGAATCCCTGCCCTTCCTGGAAGCCATCCGCCAGCTGGCGAACGAGCTCGGCGCCACCCGCAGCCTGTTCGTCCATCTGACCCTGGTGCCCTACATCCCCTCCGCCGGGGAGCTGAAGACCAAGCCGACCCAGCATTCGGTGAAGGAGTTGCTCAGCGTCGGCATCCAGCCGCAGATCCTGCTCTGCCGCTGCGACCGGCGGATTCCGGAAAGCGAGCGCCGCAAGATCGCGCTGTTCTGCAACGTCCGCCCGGAAAGCGTCATCCCGGCCTATGATGCCGAGAGCATCTACGCCGTGCCGATCAGCTACCACGATGAGGGGCTGGACCGGGAAGTGCTGCGGCACTTCAACCTCTCCTTCTACGGCGAGCCGGACATGCGCCGCTGGCAGCGTATCGTCAGCTCGATCCGCGCGCCGGAGGGCGAGGTCTCCATCGCCGTGGTGGGCAAGTACACCAACCTGCTGGACAGCTACAAATCCCTGGCCGAGGCGCTGACCCATGGCGGCATTGCCAACAAGGTGAAGGTGCGGCTGGACTGGGTGGACAGCGAGATCTTCGAGGCCGGGGACGAGGAAGCGGTGAAGCGCCTGGAAGGCGTGCACGGCATCCTGGTGCCGGGCGGCTTCGGCGAACGCGGCTCCTCCGGCAAGATCGAGGCGGTGCGCTTCGCCCGCGAGCGCAAGATCCCCTTCCTCGGCATCTGCTTCGGCATGCAGATGGCGGTGATCGAGGCGGCGCGGAACCTGGTCGGCCTCAAGGGCGCCTCCTCCACGGAATTCGGCAGCTGCGCCGAGCCGGTGGTGGGGCTGCTGACCGAATGGACGCGCGGCAACGAGGTGGAGAAGCGCGCGGCCGGCGGCGATCTGGGCGGCACCATGCGGCTCGGCGCCTATGTGGCACGGCTGGCCGAGGGCTCCCTGGTGCGGGACGTGTATGAGGGCGCGGCCGAGATCCAGGAACGCCACCGGCACCGCTACGAGGTGAACGTGACCTATCGCGACCGGCTGGAAGCGGTGGGGCTGCGCTTTGCCGGCATGTCGCCGGACGGCACGCTGCCGGAGATCGTGGAAGTGCCGGACCACCCCTGGTTCATCGGCGTGCAGTTCCACCCGGAGCTGAAATCCAAGCCCTTCGCGCCGCATCCGCTGTTCAAGGGCTTCATCGGCGCCGCCGTGCGCCAGGCGCGGTTGGTCTAGCCCGATGGATGAGCGCGCCCGGTTGAAGCGATTCGGCATCGGCATGGCGGCGACCCTGGTCGCCACCGTGGTGGCCGGGGCCGTGTTCGGGTCACTCGCCGTGCCGCTGACGCTGGCCATCGGCCTGGGCGCGACACTGCTGCTGGGGGGCGGGCGGGCCAAGCGGTAGCGGAGGCGGGGACGGGATTAATCGTTCCTCCAGCTTTCCGTGGTCTGATGCCGGCCATGCAGACCCTGACTGGCGCCGGCGGAATCGAAAGCTACCTGTTCGAGGCCGGTGACCTGGTCCGGCTGGTCCGCGGCGAAGGCGGCGCGGTGGAGACGGTGCGCGCCGGCGATTGGGGCCTGGTCACCCGGGTGCATCCCTGCGGTGCCCTCGACATCAAGCTGGCCGGCTACAGCCGGGGCAAGGACGCGGTGCTGACGCGGGCGGTGGCCGTGCCCTGCGGCCGGGTGGAGCCCTGCGACCGCCGCGGCATGCCGCTCAAGCGCGGCTTCTCCGCCGTGTGGGACACGCGCAAGCCGCGCTGAACGGGCGCGGGCCGCAGCCCGGTCGACCGCCGAGAAGGAGGCCGCGCATGGCCCGAATCCGCCTTTCCTGGCCTATCCCCACCTTCGCCGCGGCCTCGCTGGCGGGCTTCCTGCTGCTGGCCTGGGAGGGGTCGGACCTGATGCTGCTGCTGGCCGGCGGCGCCTGGGTCGCTGCCGCGGTGGCCCTGCTGCGGCCCGGCCAGGGCGGCCGTGCCACGGGCGGCCAGGGCAGCGACAGCCGCGCCGGCCTGGTCGCCACCGTCGACGCGGCGGGGGAGGGCGATGCCGGCGGCGGCGGCGGTGGGGGTGCTGGCACCGGCTGAAGCGGCCGACCCGTCGCCGGGGCGGCTTGCCGTGGCGCCGAATGCTCGTTAAGCGCGGCGCAGCCCCCACGCCCGGAGCCCAGATCATGGCCGCCATTGCCGACATCATCGCCCGCGAGGTTCTCGATTCCCGCGGCAACCCGACGGTCGAGGCGGAGGTGATGCTGGATTCCGGGGCCATCGGCCGCGCCATCGTCCCCTCCGGCGCCTCGACCGGCGCGCATGAGGCGGTGGAACTGCGCGATGGCGATGCGGCGCGCTACGGCGGCAAGGGCGTGCGCCAGGCCTGCGGCCATGTGGAAGGCGAGATCTTCGACGCCATCGGCGGCATGGACGCCGCCGATCAGGTGAAAATCGACGAGACCATGATCGAGCTGGACGGCACGCCCAACAAGTCGCGCCTCGGGGCCAATGCGATCCTGGCGGTGAGCCTGGCCACCGCGCGCGCCGCGGCCAGCGAACTCGACATGCCGCTGTACCGCTATGTCGGCGGCGTCTTCGCCCGCACCCTTCCGGTGCCGATGATGAACATCATCAATGGCGGCCAGCACGCCGACAACCCGATCGACATCCAGGAATTCATGATCATGCCGGTCGCCGCCGGCAGCGTCGCCGACGCAGTGCGCATCGGCTCCGAGGTGTTCATGCAGCTGAAGAAGAAGCTGCAGGCGGCGGGCCACAACACCAATGTCGGCGACGAGGGCGGCTTCGCGCCGAATATCGGCAGCGCCGAGGAAGCGCTGGGCTTCATCGCCCAGGCCTGCGAGGCCGCCGGCCACCGGGTGGGCGAGGACATCCTGTTCGCCCTCGATGCCGCGGCAACCGAATTCTACAAGGATGGCCGCTACGTGATGGAAGGGGAGGGCAAGACCTTCGAATCCGGCGCGATGGTGGACTACCTGGAAGGCCTGGTGCGCAAATTCCCCATCGTCTCCATCGAGGATGGCATGGCGGAGGATGACTGGGACGGCTGGAAGCTGCTGACCGAGCGCCTGGGCGCCACGGTGAACCTGGTGGGCGACGACCTGTTCGTGACCAACACTGAAAGGCTGCGGCGCGGCATCGAGACCGGCACCGGCAACGCCATCCTGGTGAAGGTGAACCAGATCGGCACGCTGACGGAGACGCTGGAGGCGGTGGAGATGGCGCATCGCGCCGGCTTCAAGGCAGTGATGAGCCACCGCTCCGGCGAGACCGAGGACAACACCATCGCCGACCTGGCGGTGGCGACGAATTGCGGGCAGATCAAGACCGGCTCCCTGTCCCGATCCGACCGCATGTCCAAGTACAACCAGCTGATCCGGATCGAGCAGGATCTGGGCGCCGCCGCGCGCTATGCCGGGCGCGGCGTGCTGCGCCGCTGAAGCCTGGCCGCCGCGCCAGCCGCGCGGGGGCCAGGGTGGCGGCGCGGAGACACCAGGGCGGGAAAGCGTCGTAAGGCGTTGACGCCGCGTGATTCCGCTGGACAGGCGCGGCGCGGCGCCCTTCATATGGGGCCGTTGGCGGGGGGGCTCGCATACGTGTCTGACATCTATCTGCCAGCGGGGCGTCGGGGGGGTATCGGCGCCTGGGTGATGCGCCGTGTGCGCGCGGCAGCGCTGCCCGCGCTGTTCCTGGCGACCAGCGGCTATTTCGTGTGGCATGCCGTGCATGGCGAGCGCGGGCTGATCGCGCGCGACCAGCGCCAGGCGCAGATCGCCGAGGCGCGGCAGGAGCTGGCCCGGGTGCAGACGGAGCTGGAGGCTGTGGAACGCCGCGTGCAGGGCCTGCGCGGCGACCGGCTGGACCGCGACCAGCTGGATGAGCGGGCGCGGCAGCTGCTCAACCTGGTCGACAAGGACGAGATCGTGGTTCCCTACGCGCGGGAACGTCGCCTGTTCTGATCAGGCGGGGATGCTTCGCGGCTCCAGCATGAAGGTCAGCCAGCCCTGGCCGCGGAAGCTCTGGCGCCGCAACGTCCCCACCACCTCGCTCTGGTCGGGATTCTTCGGGTCACGCTGCAGGCGATAATGGCGCTGGATCTCCAGCACCTCCTCGGGCGGGCCGTCCCAGCCATCGAGCGTGCTGTAGCTCCAGCTGGCCAGTGGTTCGCCGGGATCGGGAAGCGACGGCACCATGCTGTGAAAGGTGACCTCCGGCGCCAGCGCCGGCGCCGGCATCTTGCGGAAGACCGTGTCGATCAGGTCCCAATCCTCCAGGCCGTCCAGCACGCCGCGTTGCAGCAGGTTGGTGAACTGCCGGGGCACGACCCGACAGGCGGGTGCTCCGTCCGGGCGCAACTGCGGCACGAAGCCATTTTCGAAGACCAGGTCGGTCCGGATTCGGCCATAGCGGTGCGAAAGCGCCAGGTCGGCGAAGGTGTAGGAGGTGTTACGCAGGCAGAGCAGCCCGCCGGTCCGCAGGTTCATCCAGCGTGGCGACCAGGTCGTCGAACAGCGAGAACGGCAATTGCCGCTGCATCACGGCGGCCGGCGGCATCGGATTGATGCAGAGGGAGGAGAAGGCGCAGATCAGGTCGAAAGGGCCGCGCGCCGCGATCGCCGCCTCGTCCGACTTGAAGACGTTGGCGAGATGCCCCACCCGCGCCTGCGCCACCTTCAGCGCCAGGGGGTCGATATCGCAGCCGAAGATCTCGGCCTCCGGGAACAGCACCCGCAGCGTCACCAATTCTTCACCGATCGAGCAGCCGAAGGACAGGATGCGCAGCGGGGTGGCCTGCGGCGCCAGGACCTGCCGGGCGACCCGCAGCAGGAGGATTTCGCGAAGGAAGCTGGTGCTGAGATTGGTCTGGGCGCGCCTCATGCCCAACCATAACACAGCCAGAATGCTCGGATAGCGCGCGGATTTTTCGCCCCCCCGCGGGCCGCCGCGCAGGCGCCGGCCCCGGCGCCGAAAATTGCTGCAAGGGGGCCGCCTGGGGCACGATCGGCTCGTGCACGTCGCGCCTTCGGCAATCTCGCAACCCGGAGCGCGGAGCCCCTGAAGTCGGGTTAACCGCGTTGTGGTTAATCCCGTTATTGCGTTGCACAATCAACGCTTTCCCGAAACAGGACATCCTTGCAAGGCGACCGGGGCACGCGTAGATGCCTGTCCAGGGAAGCCCTGAGGAGGACACCGCATGGCCGAAACCGCCGCTCGCGCAGCCCGCGGCAAGGGGGCCTCCAAGGGGCCCAGCCAGCCCGCCATCAGCAAGGACCAGCTGACCCGCGCCTATCGCGACATGCTGCTGATCCGCCGCTTCGAGGAAAAGGCCGGCCAGTTGTATGGCATGGGCCTGATCGGCGGCTTCTGCCACCTGTATATCGGCCAGGAGGCCGTCGTCGTCGGCATGCAGCTGTGCCTGCAGCCGGGCGACCAGGTCATCACCTCCTATCGCGACCATGGCCACATGCTGGCCACCGGCATGGAGGCGCGCGGCGTGATGGCCGAGCTCACCGGCCGCATCGGTGGCTATTCCAAGGGCAAGGGCGGGAGCATGCACATGTTCTCGCGCGAGAAGGGCTTCTATGGCGGCCATGGCATCGTCGGCGCGCAGGTGTCGCTCGGCGCCGGCCTGGCCTTCGCCAACTGGTACCGCCAGGACGGCGCCGTGGCGCTGACCTATTTCGGCGAGGGTGCCTCGAACCAGGGCCAGGTGTTCGAAAGCCTGAACCTGGCCGCCCTGTTCAAGCTGCCCTGCGTCTTCATCATCGAGAACAACAAATACGGCATGGGCACCAGCGTGGAGCGCGCCAGCGCCTCCCGCGACCTGTCGAAGAACGGCTCCCCCTGGGGCATCCCGGGCGAGCAGGTGAACGGCATGGACGTGATCGCGGTGAAGGAGGCCGGGGAACGGGCCGTCGCCCACTGCCGGGCCGGCAATGGCCCCTACCTGCTGGAGATGAAGACCTACCGCTACCGCGGCCACTCCATGTCGGACCCGGCCAAGTACCGGACGCGGGAGGAGGTGCAGAAGATGCGAGAGCAGAACGATTGCATCGAGACCGCGCGCAAGCTGCTGCTGGACAGCCACGGGGTGAGCGAGGCGGAGCTGAAGGTGATCGACGACGAGGTGAAGGCCATCGTGCAGGACAGCGCCGAGTTCGCGCAGACCTCGCCGGAGCCCGATGAGAGCGAATTGTGGACGGACGTCCTGGTGGAGTCCCGCTGAGATGACGCAGATCCTGATGCCCGCCCTCAGCCCCACCATGACGGAGGGCAAGCTGGCCCGCTGGCTCAAGGCGGAGGGCGAGACCGTGAAGGCCGGCGACGTGATCGCCGAGATCGAGACCGACAAGGCGACCATGGAGGTGGAAGCGGTCGACGAGGGCACGCTGACGAAGATCCTGGTGCCCGAGGGCACGGAGGGCGTCGCCGTGAACACCCCGATCGCCGAGCTGGATGGTGGCGCGGCGGAAGCGCCGAAGGCACCGAAGCCCGAGGCGGTGCTGGACAAGGCGCCGGTGGAGAAGATGGAAACCGCCAAGCCCGCCGCCACGCCGGTGCCGGCCCAGGCCGCGGCCGCGCCCGAGAAGGATTGGGGCGCGACCAGGCCGATGACGGTGCGGGAGGCCCTGCGCGACGCCATGGCGGCGGAGATGCGCGCCGACAAGGACGTGTTCCTGATCGGCGAGGAAGTCGGCCAGTACCAGGGTGCCTACAAGATCAGCCAGGGCCTGCTGGACGAGTTCGGGCCGAAGCGCGTGATCGACATGCCGATCACGGAACACGGCTTCACCGGCATGGCGGTGGGCGCGGCGATGACGGGGCTGAGGCCCATCGTCGAGTTCATGACGTTCAACTTCTCGATGCAGGCGATCGACCAGATCGTCAACTCGGCGGCGAAGACGCTGTACATGTCGGGCGGCCAGCTCGGCTGCCCCATCGTCTTCCGCGGCCCGAACGGCGCGGCCAGCCGCGTCGCCGCGCAGCACAGCCAGTGCTACGCCTCCTGGTACGCGCATCTGCCGGGGCTGAAGGTGCTGGCGCCGTGGTCGGCGGCGGATGCCAAGGGCCTGCTGCGGGCGGCCATCCGCGACCCGAACCCGATCATCTTCCTGGAGAACGAGATCCTCTACGGCCAGACCTTCGACTGCCCGGTGGATGAGGATTTCATCCTGCCGATCGGCAAGGCGAAGGTGGAGCGCGAGGGCACCGATGTGACCCTGGTGGCCTTCTCCATCATGGTCGGCATGGCGATGCAGGCGGCGGATGAGCTGGCCGCCCAGGGCATCAGCGCGGAGGTCATCAACCTGCGCAGCCTGCGGCCGCTGGACATCGAGACCATCGTGCGGTCCGTGAAGAAGACGAACCGGCTGGTCACGCTCGAGGAAGGCTGGCCCTATGCCGGCATCGGGGCGGAGGTTGCCATGCAGATCCTGGAGAACTGCTTCGACGACCTGGATGCGCCGCCGGTGCGCGTGCATGGGCTGGATATTCCCATGCCCTATGCCGCGAACCTGGAGAAGCTGGCCCTGCCGCGGCTGGAACAGGTGATCGAGGCCGCCAAGCGCGTGACCTACAAGTAAGGGGGGACAGCACATGGCCACGAACATCCTGATGCCGGCGCTGTCGCCCACCATGACGGAAGGCACGCTGGCCCGCTGGCTGAAGGCCGAAGGCGACACGGTGAAGGCCGGCGACATCATCGCCGAGATCGAGACCGACAAGGCGACCATGGAAGTGGAAGCCGTGGATGAGGGCGTGCTGGGCAAGATCCTGGTGCCGGGCGGCACCGCCGGCGTGAAGGTCAACGACCCGATCGCCGTGCTGGTGGAGCCGGGCGAATCGGCCGATGCGGCGCCGAAGGCCGAAGCCCCGAAGCCGGCCCCCGCGCCGGAGACGCCGAAGACGGAGCCGGCCGCGGCACCGAAGGCGGAGGCCCCGAAGGCCACCGGCGCCGGCGACCGCACCATCGCCTCCCCGCTCGCCCGCCGCATGGCGGCGCAGGCCGGGCTGGATCTCGCTGCCCTCAGCGGCAGCGGGCCGAATGGCCGCATCGTGAAGACGGATGTGGAGGCCGCGCTGGCCAAGCCGCAGGCCGCCAGGCCCGCGCCGGCCAAGGCCGAACCGGCGCCGGCCGCGGCGCCCGCACCCGCCGCCGCGCCGGCGCCCAAGGCGCCGGCCCCCGTCATCACGGCGCCGCATACCGCCGTGCCGAACAGCAGCATCCGCAAGGTGATCGCGCGCCGCCTGACGGAATCGAAGCAGACGATTCCGCATTTCTACGTCACCATGGATATCGAGATCGACGCGCTGCTGAAGCTGCGCTCGCAGCTGAATGCAACCTCGCCGAAGGATGGGCCGGGCGCCTTCAAGCTTTCCGTGAATGACCTGGTGATCAAGGCGGCGGCGGTGGCGCTGCGGCGGCTGCCGCAGGTGAACGCGACCTGGACCGAGGAGGCGATCCTCCAGTACCACGACGTCGACATTTCCGTCGCGGTCAGCATCCCGGACGGGCTGATCACGCCGATCATCCGCAAGGCGGACCAGACGGGGCTCGCCTCCATCAGCAACCAGATGAAGGACCTGGCCACGCGGGCCAAGTCGGGCAAGTTGAAGCCGGAGGAGTTCCAGGGTGGCGGCTTCAGCATCTCCAACATGGGCATGTATGGCGTGCGCGACTTCGCCGCCATCATCAACCCGCCGCAGGCCGGCATCCTGGCGGTCTCCGCCGGGGAACAGCGGCCGGTGGTGAAGGATGGCGCGCTCGCCATCGCCACGGTGATGACCTGCACGCTCTCGGTCGACCACCGCGTGGTGGATGGGGCGCTGGCGGCGGAGTGGATCGCGACCTTCAAGAAGATCGTCGAGGAGCCGCTGAGCCTGATGCTGTGATGGCGCGCATGCCCCCACCCCGACCCTCCCCCGCAAATGCAGGGGAGCCAGCAGAAGCCCGTTCCCCGCTGGCGGGGGGGAGCGGCACTGCCGCGACGCGGAAGGCTGGTCAGGTTGGGGGCGCGACATGACCGACTTCACCCTGCGCGAGGCGACCGAGGCGGATCTGCCGGAAATCCTCCGGCTGGTCCGCGACCTGGCCGATTACGAAAAGCTGCTGCATGAGGCGGTCGGCACCGAGGCCGATTTCCGCGAGGCCCTGTTCGGCCCCACGCCCCGCGTCTTCTGCACCCTGGCGGAACGGCAGGGTCGGGCGATCGGCCAGGCGATCTGGTTCTACAATTTCTCGACCTTCACCGGCCGCCCCGGCATCTATCTCGAGGACATCTACGTCGAGCCGGCCAATCGCGGCCTGGGCGTCGGCATGGCCTTCTTCCGGCACCTTGCGCAGCGCGCGGTGGCGGAAAACTGCACGCGGATGGAATGGCAGGTGCTGGACTGGAACGCGCCGGCCATCCGCTTCTACGACCGCATCGGCTCGCAGAGCCGGGATGAATGGCGCGTCCGTCGCCTTTCGGGCGACGCTTTGCGCGCCCTGGCCCAGGATTGAGGAGAGCCGAAATGGCCGAGACCTTCGATATCGTCGTCGTCGGCGGCGGCCCGGGTGGCTATGTGGGTGCCATCCGCGCCAGCCAGCTCGGCATGAAGGTGGCGCTGGTGGAGCGCGAGAATCTGGGCGGCATCTGCCTCAACTGGGGCTGCATCCCGACCAAGGCACTTCTCCGGGCCAGCGAGATCAACCACCTGCTGCACAGCCTGGATAGCTACGGCTTCGCGGCGGACAATATCCGCTTCGATTTTGCGAAGGTGGTGAAGCGGTCACGCGCCGTGGCGGGCCAGCTATCGGGTGGCGTGAAGCACCTGATGAAGAAGAACAAGGTCACGGTGTTCGACGGCCACGGCAAGCTGGCCGGTCCCGGCAAGCTGTCCGTCACCAAGGACGGCAAGCCGGTGGCGGAGATCGCGGCGAAGCACATCCTGCTGGCCACCGGCGCGCGCGCCCGCGTCCTGCCGGGGATGGAGCCGGACGGCAAGCTGATCTGGTCCTACCGGGAGGCGATGACGCCCACCGCGCTGCCGAAGAAGCTCATCGTCATGGGCTCCGGCGCCATCGGCTCCGAATTCGCCAGCTTCTATTTGAACATGGGCGCCGAGGTCACTTTGATCGAGGTGATGGACCGCATCCTGCCGGTGGAGGACGAGGAAATCTCCGCCTTCGTCCACAAATCCTTCACCAAGCAGAAGATGCAGATCATCACCGGGGCGCGGGTGCAGGGTGTCCGCAAGGGCGCGGACAGCATCACCGCCATCGTGGAAGCGGGTGGTAAGGTTCAGGAGATCACCGCGGACCGCCTGATTTCCGCCGTCGGCATCGTCGGCAATGTGGAGGACCTCGGGCTGGAAGGCACGAAGGTGAAGGTCGACCGCACCCACATCGTCACCGATGCCTTCGGCAATACCGGGGAGCCGGGTGTCTATGCCATCGGCGACCTCACCGGTGCCCCCTGGCTGGCCCACAAGGCCTCGCATGAGGCGGTGATCTGCGTCGAGGCCATCGCGGGCAAGCACCCGCACCCGATGGATGTGCTGAACATCCCCGGCTGCACCTATTGCCGCCCGCAGGTCGCCAGCGTCGGCCTGACGGAGAAGAAGGCCAAGGAACTGGGCCACGAGGTCCGCGTTGGCCGCTTTCCCTTCATCGGCAACGGCAAGGCCATCGCCATGGGGGAGCCGGAGGGTTTCGTGAAGACGGTGTTCGATGCGAAGACCGGCGAATTGCTCGGCGCGCACATGGTCGGGCCTGAGGTGACGGAGATGATCCAGGGCTATGGCATCGCCCGCACCCTGGAATCGACCGAAGCCGAGTTGATGCACACCGTCTTCCCGCATCCCACCGTGTCCGAGGCGATGCATGAATCGGTGCTGGACGCCTATGGCCGCGTCATCCACATCTGACTGGCGCCGCCTGAACCAGGCGAATTGGGACGAGCGCACCGGCGTTCATCTCGGGCCGCGCGGCTACGATCTGGCGCGCGTACGGGCGGGGCAGGGGCGGCTGGATGCGATCGTCGCGTCGGAGATCGGCGATGTCGCCGGTCTGGCCGTCCTGCACCTGCAATGCCATCTCGGCGATGACAGCATCGCGCTGGCGCAGCGCGGCGCGGCGCGGGTGGTGGGGGTGGATTTCAGCCCGCCGGCCCTCGACGCCGCGCGCCGCCTCGCCGCCGAATGCGGCCTGACCACCATGCGCTTCGTGCTGGCGGATGTGCTGGAAACGCCGGCCGCGATCCCGGAGGAGCAGGGCGCCTTCGACCTGGTCTTCACCAGCTGGGGCACCATCAGCTGGCTGCCGGACCTGGACGCCTGGGCAGCCGCCATTGCCTTCGCCCTGCGTCCCGGCGGCGCCTTCTACTTCGCCGACATGCACCCCATCGCCTGGGTCTTCGACGATGAGGGCCCGGCCGCCCCCGGCCTCCCCGGCTGGCGCTACCCGTATTTCGAGCCCGGCCCGATCGCCTTCGACAATCCGAGCGACTACATGGACACCGAGGCAACGCTGACCAACCGCCGGACCATCGAGTTCCCGCACAGCCTGGCGGCGATCCTGGGCGCGCTGCGCGGCGCCGGGCTGCAGCTGGACTGGCTGCATGAACACCCCCGCATGGCCTGGAAGCAATTCGTCGGCAGCGTGCAGGATGCGGAGGGAATGTGGACCTGGCCGGACCGGCCCTGGCTGCCGCTGGCGCTCAGCCTGCGCGCGGTGAAGCCATGAGGCCCTCGTCGGCTTGGCTGTGCATCGCTATATCCGTGCCATGATCACACGCGTCGAGATCAACCACGCCAGGCTGGGCGCCGAGCGGCACCCCGAGAAGGCGAAGCGCCCCGACAACCCGATCCAGCGGAAGCCGGACTGGATCCGGGTGAAGGCGCCCACCAGCCCGGTGTATCGGGAAACCCAGGCGCTGATGCGCGCCAATGGGCTGGTCACGGTGTGCGAGGAGGCAGCCTGCCCGAATATCGGCGAATGCTGGTCGCAGCGCCACGCCACCATGATGATCATGGGCGATACCTGCACCCGGGCGTGCAGCTTCTGCAACGTCATCACCGGCATGCCGAAGGCGCTGGACAGTGACGAGCCGCGCCGGGTGGCCGATGCGGTGGCGAAGCTCGGCCTGCGCCATGTCGTCGTCACCTCCGTGGACCGGGACGATCTGGCCGATGGCGGCGCGCGGCATTTTGCCGAGACCATCGCCGCCATCCGCGCCGCGGCGCCCGGCACCACGATCGAGATCCTGACGCCCGATTTCCTGCGGAAGGATGGCGCGCTGGAGGTGGTGATCGAGGCGCGGCCGGATGTGTTCAACCACAATCTGGAAACCGTCCCGGCGCTGTACCCCGCCATCCGCCCCGGCGCGCGCTACTACCATTCGCTGCGGCTGCTGGACCGGGTGAAGCAGCGCGATCCCTCCATCTTCACCAAGTCCGGCATCATGGTCGGGCTGGGGGAGAAGCGGATCGAGGTGCTGCAGGTGATGGACGATCTGCGCAGCGCGGAGGTCGATTTCCTCACCATCGGCCAGTATCTGCAGCCATCGGTGAAGCACGCGGCGGTGGATCGCTTCGTCACGCCGGACGAGTTCGCCGATTACGGCCAGGCGGCGCGCGGCAAGGGTTTTCTCCTCGTCTCCGCCACGCCGCTGACGCGCTCCTCCTACCACGCCGACCGCGACTTCGCGGCGCTGCGGGATGCGCGGAACGCGAAGCTGAAGGCCGCCTGATGCCCACCCATGCCGAGAAGCGGGTGCTGCCCTATACGGATGAGCAGCTGTTCGACATGGTGGCGGATGTGCGCCGCTACCCGGAATTCCTGCCCTGGTGCGTCGGCGCGCGCGTCATCTCCCGCACCGAGGGCGAGCTGATCGCCGACCTGACCATCGGCTTCAAGATGTTCCGCGAGACCTTCCGCAGCCAGGTGACGCTGGAGCGGCCGCATCATGTGCATGTCCGCTACCTGACGGGGCCATTCCGCTACCTGAACAACCATTGGCGTTTCCGGCCGGTGGCGAATGGCACCGAGGTCGATTTCTTCGTCGATTTCGAGTTCAAGTCGCGCCTGCTGCAGGCCGTGATCGGCACCGTCTTCAACGAGGCGGTGCGGCTGATGGTGCGGTCCTTCGAACGCCGCGCCGCGGCGCTGTACCGCCGCGCGCCGCCACCGGCGGCCGCGAGCCCGGCACCCTCGGCCTGAGCTAGGGCATTTTCAAGCCTTGCGGCTTCGCAAGGCGACCCGGCAAATGCGCCGGGACAATAAGCTGGAGCATTTTCAAGCCTTGCGGCTTCGCAAGGCGACTCGGAAAATGCGCCGAAACAATAAGCCAGAGCCGTTTCGCCGTCCTCGGTTTCGGCGAAATGGCTCTAGTTGGCGGCGCCGCTGTGCCTGCCGTTCGGCAGATAGGGCCAGAACAGGCGATCCTGGCGGTAGAAGCGTTCCAGCGCCGCCGGCCCCTCCAGCAGCGCCGGCACGCCGAGGCGGAAGGCGAGGAACAGATCCTCCGGCTTCACGCCGCGATTGCGCTCCGCATCCAGCCAGTCATCCTGCGCGCCGTGCTGGATCTTCGTCACCAGGCTGCGGTTCAGCGCCTGCACCAGCTCGCGGGCTTCCGGCAGCCAGGCACCGTATTTGGCACCCGGGGTGGCAGCGGTGATCGGGATCTTGCGGAAGCCGGCGCCCTCCTGCCGCCAGGCGCTCATGATGTCGTAGTCGGAGACCATCAGCAGGCCGCTCGTGCTGGTCACGGCGCCGGAACTGCCGCTTTTCGCGGTGGTCACCGCGGTCTTGGCGGGCAACAGCCCGTGCAGGGACCGGGCGGCGAGGTTGGGGCAGCGGAAGACCAGCAGCACCGCGCGGGCGGCGCTGGCCTGGCGCAGGGTCATCACATCCTGCGGATCGAAGCCGCTGTCGCGCGCGGTGCGGATATCCGCCGCGGTGGCGCCGAGGCGCGCCGCTGCACCCTCCCGCTGATCGGCGAGGATGTCGCCGATGCTGACCTGCAGGCCGCTCATCGCATCACGTCCCGTTGCTGCGGGCGCAGGAAAGCATGTCGGCCCGGCGACAGGATGGCGCCGGCGTTGCATGCTGTTTCGCGTGCCACGGCAATCGGGGGGGCAGGATGGCGGGCTATATCCTCTACGGCGATGCCGGCTCCGGCTCCGCCCCGGTCGAGATGGCGCTGGCCGAGATCGGCGCCGCGGTGGAAGTGCGGGACGTGCCGCTGGAGGGTGACCACCAGCTGCGCGCGGACTACCGGGCCATCAACCCGATGGGCCGCCTGCCGACGCTGATCCTGCCGGATGGCACGGTGATGACGGAAAGCCTGGCCATCCTGGTGACGCTGGCGGATATCCACCCGGGCCTGCTGCCGCCGCCGGGTGATACGGGCCGGGCGCGGGCGCTCCGCTGGATGGCGCTGCTGGCCGGGGAGTTCTACCCGCAGATCACCCGCTGGGATTACCCCGCCCGCTTCGGCGTGCCGCCGGACCAGCACCAGGCGCTGCGCGACATGGCGCAGACCATGGCGCGCGAGGTGCTGCGGGTGGTGGAGGATCATGCCGGCCTGACCGGCGATCCCGCCGCGCCCTTCCTGCTCGGCGCACGGTTCAGCGTCGCGGATCTCTACCTGGCCGTGCTCTCCCGCTGGGCGGGTGGGCGGGAATGGGCGCCGGCGAACCTGCCGCGGATCGAGGCGCTGACCCGCGCGGTCGCCGCACGCCCGGCCATCGCGCCGCTGTGGCAGCGCCACCACCTGGCTTGACGTCGCCCCCCGCCCATAGCGGAGTGCCCCGGAACACCAGCCGGAGCCGCCCCCATGGTCCATGCCCCCGAACGCCCGCCCGAGGGCGCGCCGCCCGTCCGCATCAACCTGTATTCGGACACGCAGACCAGGCCGACGCCGGCGATGCTGGACGCCATGATGCGGGCCGAGGTCGGCGACGAGCAGCATGGCGACGACCCCACGGTGCATGCGCTGTGCGACCGCATGGCGGCGCTGATGGGCAAGGAAGCGGCGGTGTTCATGCCCTCCGGCACCATGTGCAACGTCGCCGCCACCCTGGTGCATTGCCGCCCGGGGGAGGAGATCATCGCGCATGAAACCGCGCATATCCTGACCAGCGAGGGCGGCGCCCATGCGGCGCTCGGCAGCGTGCAGATCCTGCCGCTGAAGGGCCCGCGCGGCATGTACAGCCCCGATTCGCTGCGCGGCGCGCTGCGCGGCAAGTCCCGCCACACGCCGACGCAAAGGCTGGTGGAGGTGGAGCAGACGGCCAATACCGGCGGCGGCGCCGTCTGGGACCGCGCGGTGCTGGCGGAGATCGCGGCCATCGCCCATGGCGCGGGCCTGTCCACCCATATGGACGGCGCGCGGCTGATGAATGCCTGCGTCGCCGCCGGCATCGCCCCGGCCGAGATGGTGGCCGGCTATGACAGCGTCTGGCTGGACTTCACCAAGGGCCTGGGCGCGCCGCTCGGCGCCGTGCTGTGCGGCACGCGTGACTTCATCGACGAGGCCTGGCGCTGGAAGCAGCGGCTCGGCGGCGCCATGCGCCAGGCGGGTGTCTGCGCGGCGGGCTGCCTCTATGCGCTGGACCACAACATCGACCGGTTGGCGGAGGATCACGCCAACGCCAAGGCGCTGGCCCGCGGCTTGGCGCAGATGGAGGGGGTGGAGGTGCAGGACCCCGACACCAATCTGGTGTTCTTCACCATCGCGGGCACCGGCGTGGCGGCGGAGGCGTTGCAGCGCCGGCTGCGGATGGAGGGAATCGCCGTGTCGCTGCTCGGCGGCCGGCTGCGCGCCTGCACGCATCTGGACGTGGCGGCGCCGATGATCGAGGCGGCGCTGGGCGCCATCCGCGGCGCGCTGGCAAAGGCCTGATGCCATAGCCCGGTGATCCTCACCGCCTCAAGCGCCCGCCTTCGGCGGGCGCGGCCTGGCATCACGGGGATCCGGCTCGGGTGCCGGGCTTCGCGCTCAGCGGGTCCAGACGATGCCGCGCCGGATGATGCGCGCCGGATTGCCGGCGATGACGCAATCGGGCTCCTCGAAGGGCCGGGTGATGACGGAGCCGGCGCCCAGGACGCAGCCATCCGGTACCGTCACACCCTTGCCGATGAAGACCCGCCCGGCGACCCAGACATGCCGCCCGAGATGCACGGGGGCCGGTGGGTTGAGGAGGTCGCTGCTCGCCCGATCGCGGATTCCGTGAATGTCGGAGGAGCGGATCTCCACCCCGGTGGCGAACAGGCTGTCGGCGCCGACGGTCACGCCGGCGTGGCGTGCCACGATGGTGACCTGCTTGGCATCGCAGCGGTCGCCGATCGTCACCAGCAACCCATCGCCGTAGACCGAGATCACGCCGCCCCAGGTGACACCGGCGCCGATGCGCAGCAGGTTGCCGTGCCCGGTCATCCTGATGGAAAGGCCGCGGTTGCGGAAGCCGGGACCGACCTCGACGCGGTTGCCGGTAGCGGCATGGTCGAACAGCGTCGCGGCGCGCAGCCGGAAGGCGGTGAGGGTCGGGCCGGAGACCTGATTGCCGCCGAAGGCCATGAACGCCGGGCGCCACGGCAGCAGGGAGCCCGGCCTTGGCCGGTGCAGGGTGGTCGAAGGCGGCTGGGCGGGCATGGCGCGGAGCGTTTCACATCCGCGTGATCCCTGCAAAGGGTAGAAAGGGGGCGCTTGGCAGGCGGGCTGGTCCGGATCCCGGCGGCGAGGAGGCGATGGCCCGGCGGCCGCGCGGCGTGGGCGCCGCGCCGGGAAGGCGGGTTCAGCGGGTGGCGGCGGCAGGATCGGCCTGAAAGGGTCGGCGGCGCTGCGCCAGAGCATTTTCAAGCCTTGCGGCTTCGCAAGGCGACTCGGACAATGCGTCGAAACAATGAGCTGGAGCCGTTTCACCGTCTTCGCTGGCGGTGAGACGGCTCTTGGGTATCAGATGCGCGCCGCCAGCACGAAGTAGGGGGGCTGCGGCGGAGGCGCGAAACCCTGGCCCCCCGGCCGCAGGTCCGGCCGGCTCCTGATCCGGCCGAAGCCGGCCTGGCGCAGCAGCGCCCGCGCCGCGCCCTGCGTGTGGAAGATGAAGCGCGTCGGGTTCCACAGGCTGACAATGGCGGCGTAGACGGTCTTGGCCGCCACCTCCACCCGCCCCACCACGCCTTCCGGATCGGGCTCCGCCACCAGCAGCGTGCCGTCGCCGCGGAGCCGCTGCTTGACGTCGCGGAACAGGGTCAGAAGATCCTCGGGCGGCAGGTACATCATCACGCCGAACAGCATGGCGAGGTCGAAATCCGCCTCGCCCGGCGGCATGTCCTGGACATAGGCGTAGTCCGCCCCGACGCCGCGTTCCGGGTTGGCGATCACCAGGCGGCTGCCGGGGGGCAGGGCGGCCAGGCGGCGGAAGCCGCCCGCGGTGCCGCCGATGTCGAGGAGGCGCGGCGGCCGCCCCGCCGCCGGCAGGAATTCCGCGACGATGCGCGCGACGCAGTCGGGGTTGCTGGAGGGCGAGGCCCGGTTGAACACGGCGTTGCCGCCAAACCCCACGCCCATCGCCCGGTCCTCCGCTGTGCGGCGCAAGCTTAGCGCGCCACCCGTCGGGGCCGGGTTTCGTTGCGTTGCGCGGGGGGCAGGCCAGGCGCAGTCAGCGAGCCTGCGCACCGATGCCCGTTGAAATCGCCATCCTTGAACCTTGGAGCTTGGCGCCTTCGGGCCTTGCTTCACGAAGTCTCAGCCCAGCTTCGCCAGCAGCCGCGCATGGCTGCGCGCGCCCTGGTGGAAGCAGCGCAGGTCGAACTTCTCGTTCGGGCTGTGCACCTGGTCGTCCTCCAGGCCGAAGCCCATCAGCACGGTGTCCAGCCCCAGCACCTCCTGCATCGAGGAGACGACGGGGATGGACCCGCCGCAGCCGATCATCGCTGCCGGCCGGCCATATTCATCGGCCAGCGCGGCGCGCGCCGCCTGGACGAAGCTGCTGTCCGCCGGCACCTCGATCCCGGGGCTGGCCCCGCCACCCTGGAAGGTGGCGGTGGCATCCGCCGGCAGGCGGGCCTGCACGAACTGCCTGAAGGCCTCGAACACGCGCTCGTGGTGCTGGCCGGGCACCAGGCGAAAGGTGATCTTGGCGTGGGCCTCGCTGGGGATGACGGTCTTGCTGCCGGGGCCGGTATAGCCGCCCCAGATGCCGTTGATGTCGGCCGTCGGCCGCGCCCACAGCCGTTCCAGCGGCCCGCGATCCTTCTCCCCCACCGGCACCGAAAGCCCGATGGCGCCGAGGAAATCATGCTCGGAGAAGCCCAGCGCCTGCCATTGCGCGCGGAGCTCGGGCGAAAGCTCCGGCACGCCGTCATAGAAGCCCGGCAGCCGCACGCGGCCATTGGCATCGTGCAGGTCGCCCAGGATCTTCGTGATCAAATTATTCGGGTTCAGCGCGCTGCCGCCATACATGCCGGAATGCAGGTCCCGGCTGGCCGCCTTGATGTCCAGCTGCACGAAGCACAGGCCACGCAGGCGGGTGGACAGCGCCGGCGTGTCGATGTCCCACATGCCGGTGTCGCTGATGATGGCGACGTCGGCGCGCAGTTCATCGGCATTCGCCGCCATGAAGGGGGCGAGGTTGGGGGAGCCGATTTCCTCCTCGCCCTCGATCACCGCGGTGATGGCGCAGGGCGGGCCGCCGGCCACCTGGTGCCAGGCGCGCAGCGCCTCGATCCACATCAGCACCTGGCCCTTGTCGTCCACCGCGCCGCGGGCGACCACACGCGGGCCGTTCGGGCCTTCCGTCAGCACCGGCTCAAAGGGCGGGCTGGCCCAGAGCTCCAGCGGGTCCGGCGGCTGCACGTCGTAATGGCCGTAATACAGCAGGTGCGGCTTGCCGCCGCCGCCGGGCCCGGGATGGTGCGCCACCACCACCGGGTGCCGCGGCGTCTGCCGCAGGCTGGCGGTGAAGCCGAGTTCCAGAAGCTGGTCGCGCACCCATTCGGCGGCGCGCACGCAATCCGCCGCATGGTCCGGCTGCGCCGAGATGGAGGGGATGCGCAGCCACTCCACCAGCCGCGCCACGGCCGCGTCGCGCCCGGCGTCCAGGGTGGTCAGAAGCTGTTCGGTCAGGCTCATGCACGGTGCTCCAGGGCGCGGCGGATCAGGGCGAAGGCGGTGGCCACCGTGGTGGCGCGGATCGCCGTGCGGTCGCCGGGAAAGATGTGGCGCTCGGCCAGGGTCGGCGCACCGGGCAGGGCGCAGGCCAGGTGCACCAGCCCCACCGGCTTCGCTGCGCTGCCGCCGGTCGGCCCGGCGATCCCGGTGCAGGAGACGGCGACGGAAGCTCCCGATTCGCGGCAGGCGCCTTCCGCCATGGCGCGCGCCACCGGCTCGCTCACCGCGCCCAGGCTGTCGATCAGCGCGGCGGGCACGCCCAGCATCCGGGTCTTGGCCTGGTTCGAATAGGTGACGAAGCCGGCCAGCATGACGGAGGAGAAGCCGGGGATCGCCGTCAGCGCCGCGGCGATCAGCCCGCCGGTGCAGGATTCGGCGGTGGCGAGCGTCAGCTCCCGCGCCTGGAGCTGGACCAGCAGGCGTTGTGCGTCCTCGAGCGTGGAGGGGGGCAGCATCAGGCAAGCACTCCGGGCAGGGCAGCGTGGAAGGCCAGCAGCAGCAACGCGGCGATCGCGCCGGCGATCATGTCATCCACCATCACCCAGAAGGGACCGGATTGCCGATCGGCCCAGGAGATCGGCCAGGGCTTGGCGATGTCGAACAGCCGGAACAGGGCGAAGGCGGCCAGCGCGCCGGGCAGGGTGGCGGAAGGCAGGGCGGCCAGCGCCAGCAGCATGCCCGCCGCCTCATCCGCCACGAACCAGCCGGGATCCTCGGCGCCGCCGCGCAGCACCTCGCCGGCCGCCCACCAGCCGGCCAGCAGCGCCAGCAGGGACAGCGCCAGGCAGGGCAGGGGGCCGAGCCACAGCGCCGGCAGCACCACGGCGGAGCCCCAGGTGCCGGGGCCCGGCCGCAGCCGGCCGGCGCCCGCCAGCGTCGCCACGAACAGCGCCGGCGTCATGCGATGCGGTCGAGGAAGGCGTCGAGCGCGGCGACCGCGGCCGGTTCCTCCAGCGTCGGGCAATGGCCGGTGGCGGGGATTTCGGCGAAGGCCATGTCCGGCCGCGCCGCGCGCATGGCGTCGGCGGTTTCGCGCGACAGCAGGCCGGAAACCTCGCCACGCAGCAGCAGCAGGGGCGCATGGGCCAGCGCGCCGAAGGCGGGCCAGAGGTCGGGCATCGGGCCGCCGGCGCCCATGGCCCGGGCGATGCGGATGTCCCAGCGCGGATGCCAGGCGCCATCGGGGCCGGGGCGGAAGGTGCGGGCGGCGAAGCGCTGCCAGGCGGGCGCATCCATCACCAGTGGCGGCAGCCGATCCTTCAGATGGGCCACCGCCGCGTCGAGCCCCGGCAGCGCCGGGTCGCGGCCCACCAGGTCCTGCACCGACTCCAGCCCCACCGGCTGCAGCACCGGGCCGACATCGTTCAGCACCACGCCGGCCAGCACGGTCGGCCGGACCACCCCCAGCACCATGCCCAGGATGCCGCCGAAGGAGGTGCCGACCAGCACGGCGCGGTGGCAATGCAGTGCCGCCATCGCGTCCAGCACGTCGCGCAGGCTGTCCTCGATGCCGTAGCGTGAAACCTCCCGCGCCCGGGCGCTTTCGCCATGCCCGGCATGGTCCAGCGCCAGCACCCGGCGGCGGCCGGCATGGCGCGCGGCGAGGTCATCGAAATCCTCCGCGCTGCGGGTCAGGCCGGGCAGGCAGAGCAGCGGCGTGCGGTGCTCCGGCCCCGGATGATCCAGCGCCGACAGCACCAGGCCATCCCGCGCGGTGAAGGCGATGCGGCGGGCGCTCATGGCCGGCCGGCCATCAGCGCGGCCAGCGGGTGCGGCAGCCCCGCCGTGGCGGCGTTGCGGGCGCGATAGATCACCACGTTCTCGATCACCCGCTGCACGTAGTTGCGCGTCTCCCCGAAGGGGATCTGCTCCATCCAGTCCAGGATATGCGGCCCGTCCGGCTGGCGCGGGTCGCCATAGGTGCCCAGCCACTGCACCACGCGCCCGGGGCCGGCATTGTAGCCGGCGGCGGCCAGCGGCATGGCGCCGTCGAAGCGGCCGAGCATGTCGTTGATGTAGGCGCTGCCGAGGCGAAGGTTGTGCGCGGCGTCGGCGGTCAGCATGGCCGTCGAATGCGGCACGCCGAGCCGCCGCGCCACCCCCGCGGCGGTGGAGGGCAGCAGCTGCATCGGCCCCCGCGCATTGGCCGAGGACACGGCCGAGAGATCGAAATTGCTCTCCTGCCGGGTGATGGCGTTGACCAGCGCCGGCTCCGCGCCATCGGCCGGCGTCGGGTAGGGGGTGGGCCAGCCATCCTCCAGCAGCATCACCCCATCCGCCCCGGCGCGGCGGGCGATCCACACCGCATGGTCCGGCCGGCCGATGGCAACGCCCAGCCGCGCCGTCAGCCAGCGATCCGCCGGCTCCGCCGCCAGCTCCTCCAGCCGCAGCAGGAAGATCCGGGCGCGGTCGGACTGGCCGAGATCGGCCATGGCGATCACCGCCCGCACCAGGTCGCGGCCGAGGAACTGCGCCGCCACCGGCTGCGACGGCGCGGCGGAAGGCACGGCGGCGATGCGCGCGGCGAGCTGCGCCGGGCTCTCGCCGAGCGAGAGGCTGGCAAGCTGGCCGTAGAAGGCGACCGGCAGGGCGGCGGCTTCCCGCCATTGCGCCTGCGCTTCCGCCGTGCGGCCCATGGCGGAGAGCGCCGCGCCCTGCCAGAAGGCGCTGCGGGCGCGGGTGATGACGCTGCTGCTGTCCTGGCCCACCCTGGCGAAATGCTGCCGCGCCCGGTCCGGCTGGCCCAGCTTGCGCAGCGCGAGGAAGCCGGCGAGGAACTCGCCTTCGCCGCGCGGCTCCCCGGGCTCCGTCTGGCCATGGGCGGCGGCGATGCGATAGGCGGTGGCGGCATCGCCCAGCCGCAGCAGCTTGCGCGACAGCACCTGGCGTTCCACCCAGATGGCGCGGGCGGCATCCGCCGACAGGCCCTGCTGCAGGGGCTCCGCGGCGATCCAGGTGGCGGCGGCGTCCGCATCGCGGTCGGCGCGGCGCTGCTGGCGCGCCACTTCCAGCGCCGCGCCGATGTCGCGGATCGCCGAGGGCGGCTCGGCACGCGACGAGGCAGCGGCCAGGCGGGCTTCGATGATGGCGCGGCGCGTGGCGTCCAGCAGTGGCATCATGCGGGCGGCGGCGCCGGGCTGGCCGTCCCAGAATTGCCGGTCGGCGCGCTGCCAATGGTCCTCCACCGTCAGCAGGCCGCCGTGCCGGGCCAGAAGGCCCTGTTCGGCGAAGCCGTCACCGGCGGCGTCCCGCCAGCCACGGGCGAGCGCCGCCTGCGCCTCCGCCGGGCGGCCGGCGCGCAGCAGGGCGGCGACGTAGCGATCCAGGCCCGCAAGCGTCCGCGGCGGGGCGCGGCCGAACTGGCGAAGGGCCAGCGCATCGTCCGGCTCCGCCACCAGGGCTTCCTCGGCGCGCATGGCGACGCTGAGGGGGAAGGGCCAGTCCGGGTTGGCATCCAGCCAGGCGACGATCTCGGCGGCGGAGGCGCCGCCCTGGCGGTTCTGCACCCGGTTCCACACCACCAGCTTGCGCACCACGGGATCGGCGGCGAGCGAGAGGCTGTCGGCTTCCAGGAACTGGTTGCGGCGCACCGCCTCCAGCGCCGCGCGCCCGGCGAGGCGCGCCGATTCGCTGGCCCATGGTTGCGCGGCGGCAGGCGGGCCCTGCGTCAGCGGGGCCAGCAGCAGAAGGGGGAGGAGGCGGCGGGCGAGGTGCATGGATCCATCCTAGCCGAAAATCCGCGCCAACTCGCGCCCTTGTCGCAAGGGGGGCGGGCCATTAGGTTGCTCGGCCCAACGCAACGCACGGGATTGGCAGCAGAACATGTTCAGGGGATCGCTCGTGGCGCTGATCACGCCCATGCAGGCCGATGGCTCCCTGGACGCCAAGGCTTTTTCGGATTTCGTCGCCTGGCAGATCGCCGAAGGCACCCAGGGCCTGATTCCGGTGGGCACCACCGGCGAAAGCCCGACGCTGAGCCATGCCGAGCACCACCAGGTGGTGGATCTGTGCATCGCCGCCGCCGCCGGCCGCGTGCCGGTGATCGCCGGCACCGGATCGAACAGCACGGCGGAGGCCGTCGACCTCACGCGCCATGCCAAGGCGGCGGGCGCCGATGCGGCCCTGGTGGTGACGCCCTACTACAACAAGCCGACGCAGGAAGGGCTGTACCGCCACTTCATGGCGATCGCCGATGCGGTCGACCTGCCCCTCATCATCTACAACATCCCGCCGCGCAGCGTGGTGGACATGAGCGTGGAGACGATGGCGCGGCTGGCGAAGCACCCGAACATCGTCGGCGTGAAGGATGCGACGGCCAACCTGACGCGCCCGCTGCACACCACGGCTGCGATCGGCGCCGAGTTCTGCCAGCTGTCCGGCGAGGACCATACCGCGCTGGCCTTCCTGGCCGCCGGCGGCCATGGCTGCATCAGCGTCACCGCCAACATCGCCCCCCGGCTGTGCCGGGCGATGCACGATGCCTGGGCCGAGGGCCGGGTGCAGGACGCGATGGCGATCCAGGCCCGCCTGACCCCGGTACATGACGCGATGTTCTGCGAGACCTCCCCCGGCCCGGTGAAGTTCGCCGCCAGCCTGCTCGGCCATGGCACGGATTTCTGCCGCCTGCCGATGGCCCCGGTGGCGGAGGCGACGCAGGCGCGCGTGCGCAGCGCCATGGCCGGGGCCGGCCTGCTGAACTGATGGCGGAACCCCGCAAGAAGGGCCTGATCAGCCACGGCATCGCCGCGCAGAACCGCAAGGCCCGGTTCGACTACAAGATCGGCGAGGAGATCGAGGCCGGCGTGATGCTGGTGGGGCCGGAGGTGAAGTCGCTGCGCGCCGGGCGGGCCACGCTGACCGAGGCCTGGGCCGGCGAGCGCGACGGGGAGATGTGGCTGTTCAACTGCTACATCCCCGAATGGCAGGCCGGCAGCCATGTGGCGCAGTTCGAGCCGCGCCGCCCGCGCAAGCTGCTGCTGCACCGCAAGCAGGTCAAGGAACTCGCGAGCAGCGTGGCGCGGGATGGCGTGACGCTGGTGCCGCTGGACATCCACTTCAACGACCGCGGCGTGGCCAAGATCCTGATTGGCGTGGGCGAGGGCAAGAAGAAGCACGACAAGCGCGCCGCGATCGCGGAGCGCGACTGGTCGCGCGACAAGGCCCGGCTGATGCGCAACCGCGGCTGAGGCGCCCCGGCCGAGACCGGCCCCTCGACAGCCGCGCGAAAGCCCGGCCATCCTCTTCGCCTCAGGCGACAGGGGATGGGATGATGCTGCGGGCAGGGATCATGGCGCTGCTGCTGGCCGGATGCGTCGCGGCACCGCCGGCGTCCAGCCCCGCCGCGCTGGAGCGCGACCTGCTGGCCATCCCGGTCCCCGGCACCGGCCAGGCGATCGCCGCCCGGCTCTGCCGGCCGGAATTGCCGAGGACAGGTCCGGTGCCGCTGGCGGTGATCAACCATGGCTCGCCCGCCGATGCCGCCGCCCGGCCGCGGATGCGCCCGGCGGCCTGCGGCGCGGAAGCCGTGCGCTGGTTCACGGACCGCGGCTTCGCCGTGCTGCTGCCGCTGCGGCGCGGCTACGGCGTCTCCGGCGGCGCCTGGGCCGAGAGCAATGGGCGCTGCGCGGCGCCGGATTTCGCCGGGGCGGGGCGGCAGGGGGCGCTGGATGTCGCCGCGGCGGTGGAATACGGCCGCCGGCTGCCGGGCATCCGGCCGGAAGGCGTGCTGGTGGTGGGGCAATCCGCCGGCGGCTGGGCGGCGCTGGCACTGGCGGCGGACCGCCCCGAAGGCGTCGCGGCGGTGATCGCCATGGCCCCCGGGCGCGGCGGCTGGGCCGGCGGGCAGCCTGGCCGCAACTGTGCGCCGGAGCGCCTGGTGGCGGCGGCCGGGGAGTTCGGCCGTTCCGCCCGCCTGCCGGTGCTGTGGGTGGCCACGGCCAATGACAGCTTCTTCAGCCCGTCGCTGGCCGCTGCCATGCAGGACGCCTTCACCCGGGCCGGCGGCCAGGCGGCGCTGGTGGCGTTGCCGGCATGGGGGGCGGATGGCCACAGCCTGTTCTTCGGCGCCGGCGGCAGCGCCACCTGGGGCCCGATCGTCGAGCGCTTCCTGCGCAGCCACGGCTACGGCGCGCGCCAGACCTGACCTATTGCAGGCTGCCCCAGCGCGTCGTCGCCGGTTCCGCCGCCGCCCATTTCCAGCCCTCACCCTGGCGGCAGGCGGTGGTCAGGAACCACTGGCCCTCGCCCTGCACGCGGAACAGCGCCTCCCGACACTCGGCCAGGGCGCTGTCGATCACCCGCACCAGCCGGACCTCACCCTCGCGGTTGCCGAGCGGAATGCCGTGGCGCACCGCCCAGGCGCCCGGCAGCCCCTCAGCCGCCGGCACCGGCGCGCCGATCGCCGCCGCGATCGCGTCCTGTTCGGCCTGCTGGCGACGGCGCATCACCACCTGCAACCCGGCGGAGACGCCGGCACGGACGCTGATGCCGATGGCGAAGCCCAGCGCCGGGTTGCTGCTGGCCAGCGCCGCGCCACCGCCGGCCACCGCGCCGGTCACATCCGGCAATTGCGCGCAGCCGCCGAGCGCCGCCAGGCCGAGCAGCCCCAGGCGTCTCATTGCAGGCTGCCCCAGCGCTCCGTCGCCGGTTCGGCATTCGCCCAGCGCCAGGTCTCGCCATCACGGCAGATTGTGGCGGTGTAGAAGCGCCTTCCGGGGGCGGCGCCTTCCGCCGCCGGCGGATCGGCCACGGAGAACACGATCTCCTTGCAGTCCAGCGCGCCGGTGGCGATGCGACGGGTGACGGTGACCTGCCCGGCCTCGTCCGGTTGCAAGGGCACCAGGTGTTCCACGGACCAGGGCGCCACCTCGCCCACCGCCAGCGGCCCGGCCGCCGCGGCGACGCGAAGCTGGGTGCCGCGCTGGGTGCGGCGCTGCGCATAGTGCAGCCCGGCCCGCGCCCCCGCCTGCACGCCCAGGCCGATGCCGGTGGTGGCCGCGGCGCTGGTGCCCACCGCCTCCGCCAGGCTGGCACTGCCCACGCCGGCGGCGGCGCTGGTGCCTTCGGAAAGCAGGGGCCCGCAGCCGGGCAGGGTGGCGCCGAGCAGCAGGAGACAGCCGATGCGGGTCATGCCGACCCGGATGGCGGCTTCCGCGGCGGGCCGCAACCGGGTGTCGCGGGTCGGATCGTTCGACGCGCGAGATGGTGACCGCCCCCTTGCATCGCGCCGCCGCATCGGCACCTATCGAAGGCGCAGGAGACCGCGATGGCCGAGGACGAGGACATCCCGCTGACCGGCAAGGTGCGGGAGAAGCTGGTGGAGACCAAGCAGGGCTGGGCCCGCGACGGCCGCCTGCTGACCGGTACCACATCCACCCCGGAGGCCGACCGCCTGCCGCCGGGCCAGCGGCTGGTGACGGATTTCCCCGTGCTCGACCTGGGCGTGCAGCCGGATGTGAGCCGCGAGAAATACCGGCTGCGCATCGAGGGCCTGGTCGCCGCCCCGCTGCGCCTGACGCTGGACGAATTCCTGGCCCTGCCGCAGGCGCGGCGCCGCAACGACATCCATTGCGTGACGCAGTGGTCGCGTTACGACAATGAGTGGGAGGGCGTGCCGGTGGCGGCGCTGCTGGCGCTGGCCCGGCCGAAGGAGGAGGCGCGCTTCGTCGCGCTGACCAGCTATGACGGCTACACGACGAACCTGGCCATCGAGGATTTCGCCCGGCCGGAGAACCTCGTCGCCCATTCCTGGGCAGGTGCCCCGCTGGAGCGCCAGCATGGCGGGCCGCTGCGGCTGGTGGTGCCGCACCTGTATTTCTGGAAGAGCCCGAAATGGCTGACCCGGGTCGAGCTGCTGCGCGAGGATCGGCCGGGCTTCTGGGAGGTGCGCGGCTACCACAACCGCGGCGATCCCTGGATGGAGGAACGCTATGGCTGAGTTTTCGCGGCGCAGCCTCCTCGCCACGCCCCTGCTGATGGCGGCCGGGCCGGCGCAGACCGTGTTCGACTTCCGGCTGGAGGCGCTGGAAGGCGGCCCGCTGGCGCTGGCGGAATACCGCGGCCAGGCGCTGCTGGTGGTCAACACCGCCAGCTTCTGCGGCTTCACCCCGCAATATGAGGGGCTGCAGGCGCTGCATGACCGCTTCGCCGGGCGCGGCTTCAGCGTCATCGGCGTGCCGTCCAACGATTTCCGGCAGGAAAGCACGGATGCCGCGGCGATCCGCAGCTTCTGCGAGACGGTCTACGGCATCACCTTCCCGATGGCCGGGCTGACCACGGTGCGCGGACCGCGCGCGCACCCGCTATTCGCCTGGCTGGCGGCCCGCGGGGGCGGCGCACCGCGCTGGAATTTCCACAAATACCTGGTGGCGCGGGACGGGCGGGCGGTGCGTGCCTTCGCCACCGCCACCGGACCGACGCATCCGGACCTGCTCCGGGCGGTGGAGGCGGCGCTGTCCGGACCGGCGCTGGGCTGAGTGAGGCCGACCCTTGGCACGAGTCTGCAACTCCGGCGCGACAGCTTCGTTGTCCCGTGGTCGTGAACCAAGGGACACCCCCATGAACAGCATCGTCTACATCGTCGGCGCCGTCGTCATCGTCATCGCCATCCTGAGCTTCCTCGGCCTGCGCTGACCGGGCTGGGGACGTGGCGTGCCGCGTCCTCTCCCACCCTTCACCAGCGGCGCCAGGCGCGCCGAGCCAGCCAGACCGCCCCCACCAGCCCGCAGGCCAGGCCGCCGAGCGGGACGAGGGTGAAGGCCACACCCATGGCGAAGGCGCCTTCGCGCTGCGAGACCCCGGCAAGGTCGCCGATCACCAGGGCGAGCACGCCGATGCCCAGCCCGCCCAGGACGGCGGCGCCCAGGAAACCGCCCAGCCCCCGAGCCAGCGCGTGCCCGAGCCGCGTCGGCCGCGCACCCTGCGCGGCACCGAGGGCCGCCGCCGCCAGCGCCACGCCGCCCATCACCCCCCACAGCGGCAGGTCCGAGGACCAGAGGCTGGTAGGCAGCAGCAGGTCCCGCACCACCATATAGGCCAGGAAGCCGGTCGGCAGCCCGACCAGGCTGCCGAGGACCGCGCCCAGGACGGCACGGCCGGCGGAGCCCGATCTCCGCCGGCCAGGCTGGCCGCTTTCCCGCATGGCGTACCCCCGATCGGTCAGGCGAGGAGGGGCAGGATCGCCCGCACCACGGATTCGAACATCTCGGTCGTCAGGCGGCCGGTGTTCGTGTTGTAGCGGCTGACATGGTAGCTGTCGGCGAGGACCACGCCATCCGGCAGCGCGTGCTGGGCGCCATGGGCGAATCGATGGCGGGCGGCGGGGATGCGGTGGCTTTTCAGCAGCGCGTTGTGGGCGACGAGGCCCAGCGCCAGCACCACGCGCAGGTTCGGCATCGCCAGCCGCTCGGCCAGGACGAAGCGGTTGCAGGTGGTGACCTCCGCCGGCGTCGGCAGGTTCTCGGGCGGCACGCAGCGCACGGCATTGGCGATCCGCACGCCCTGCAGTGCCATGCCGTCCTGCGGGTCCTCCCGATACGCCCCCGTGGCGAGCCCGTATTGCAGCAGCGTCGCGTAGAGCAGCTTGCCGGCATGGTCGCCGGTGAAGGGCCGGCCGGTGCGGTTCGCCCCGCGCACGCCGGGTGCCAGGCCCAGCACCAGCAGCCGCGCCTCCGGCGGGCCCCAGCAGGGCACCGGGCCATTGTGCCATTCCGGCCATTTGGCGCGGTTCTCCTGCCGGTAGGCGACGAGGCGCGGGCAGAGCGGGCAGTCATGGCCAGGGGTCTCGGCCGAGGATCGGAGCAAGGCGTGGTCTTTCGCGGCTGCGGCTCGTAAAGCGCCGACCATGATCCTGATCGCCCTTGGCGCCAACCTGCCCGGCCCGGATGGGCGCGACGCGCTGGCCACCTGCCGCGCCGCCGCCGCCCTGCTGGATGGCCTGCCCGGCCTGCGGCTGCGCGCCCTCTCCCGATGGTATGCCACCGCCCCGGTGCCGCCGAGCCCGGAGTCGCCGGATTATGTGAACGGCGTCGCCCGGCTTTCCCGCCGCCCTGGCGCCGCCGCGCCGGACCCGGCGGCGCTGCTCGCGGCGCTGCAGGGCATCGAGCAGCGCTTCGGCCGGGTGCGGCCCTATCCCAACGCGCCGCGCACGCTGGACCTGGACCTGATCGACCTGGAGGGCGCCCTGCGCGAGGCACCGGACCCCATCCTGCCGCACCCGCGCGCCCATCTGCGCGGCTTCGTGCTGGCGCCGCTGGCCGATGTGGCACCGGCCTGGGTGCATCCCCGCCTGGGCGCCCCCGTGGCCGCGCTGCTGGCGGGCGCCGAGGCCGCCGGGGTGCGGGCACTGGGCTGACCGCGCCTTGCAAGAGGCGGCCCGGCTGGCTACATGGAGCGCTCACCATAGGGTGGGGAGGGGAGTCCCGCGCGCATCGCCAGCGCCTCGGGCCGACCCGTACTGTCCCCCCGCATCGGGATTGGAGCCGCCATGGCGCGCGTAACCGTCGAGGACTGCATCCTCCGCGTCCCCAACCGCTTCGAGCTGGTTCTGCATGCGGCGCAGCGCGCCCGCAACATCAGCCGTGGCGAGGAACTGACCGTCGACCGCGACAACGACAAGAACCCGGTCGTGGCGCTGCGCGAGATCGCCGACGCCACCGTGGACCTCGACCTGCTCCAGGCCGACCTGGTGAAGTCGCTGCAGCGCGCGCCGGAGCCGGAGCCGGCGGAGGAGGAGGTGCTCGACCTCATCGCCACGGATGAGAACATCTTCGGTGTCATGGACGTGAACGAGGAGCAGATCGGCGAAGGTGCCGGCCTGGAGGACCTCTCGCCCGACGACATCGAGGCGGCGATCGCCGCCGAACTGGGCGGGAAGCGCTGACGCCTGGCGGCCCGCGCGGGGCGCCTCGCGCCCCCGCACCCAAGGCCACGGCCGCCCGGACATGGCTTCGGGCGCGCCGCCGATGAACACGCCCGACGCGCCCACCGACGCCTCGCTCACCGGCATCGCGATCGATCCGGCGCCGGTGGCACCCGCCGCGGTGGTCGCTTCCCTCCCGCCGCCCGGGGAGACGATCGGCCAGGAACTTGCCCGCCTCGTCGCCGCCTATGCGCCGCGGGCCGATACCGCCCTCGTCGAGCGCGCCTGGATCACCGCCACCGCCGCGCATGAAGGCCAGAAGCGCGACAATGGCGACCCCTACATCATCCATCCCGTCGCCGTCGCCCGCACGCTGATCCAGTACCGGCTGGACGCGGCCTCCATCGCCACCGCCCTGCTGCACGATGTGGCGGAAGACACCAAGGTGGGGCTGGCGGAGCTGGAGAAGCGCTTCGGCCGCGAAGTCGCGCGGCTGGTCGATGGCGTCACCAAGCTGACGCGCCTGGAACTGCAATCCGAGCGCACCAAGCAGGCGGAGAATTTCCGCAAGCTGGTCCTGGCGATGAGCGAGGACATCCGGGTGCTGCTGGTGAAGCTGGCGGACCGGCTGCACAACATGCAGACGCTGCATTTCGTCCCGCAGGAAGCCCGCCGCCGCAAGACGGCGCGGGAGACCATGGAGATCTTCGCCCCGCTGGCGGAGCGCATCGGCATGGACGCGCTGAAGACCGAGCTGGAGACGCTCGCCTTCCGCGAGCTGGAGCCGGATGCCAGCCAGTCCATCGTCGCCCGCCGCGGCTTCCTCTACGGCCAGGGTGCCGATCTGATCGCGGAGATCCGCGCCGACCTGCAGCGGGTGCTGGAGGAAGCCGGCATCGACCTGCTGGAGCTGACGGGGCGCGAGAAGTCGCCCTATTCCATCTGGCTGAAGATGCACGGCAAGAGCATCGAGTTCGAGCAGCTGTCCGACATCATGGCCTTCCGCGTCATTGTCCCGGACAAGGCCGCCTGCTACCAGGCGCTCGGCGTGCTGCATTCGGCCTATCGCGTCGTGCCCGGGCGGTTCAAGGACTACATCTCCACCCCGAAGACCAATGGCTACCAGTCGATCCACACCGGGCTGACGGTGCCGGAACGCCGCAACGCCAAGATCGAGGTGCAGATCCGCACGCGGGAGATGCATGAGGTCGCGGAATACGGCGTGGCCGCGCACTGGATCTACAAGCAGGGCGGGGAGGCGGCGCGCGACCAGCAGAAATTCCCCTGGGTGAAGGCGCTGCTCGAAATCCTGGAACAGGCCAGCGAGCCGCAGGAATTCCTCGACGCCACGCGGATGGAGCTGCATCGCGACGAGGTGTTCTGCTTCACGCCCAAGGGCGAGCTGATCGCCCTGCCGCGCGGGTCCACCTGCGTCGACTTCGCCTACCAGGTGCACAGCCAGGTCGGCGACCAATGCGTCGGCGCGAAGATCAACGGCCAGATCAAGCCGCTGCGCACGCCGCTCGAAAATGGCGACCAGGTGGAGATCATCACCGCCCGCGGCGGCACGCCCAACCCGCAATGGGCGCGCTTCGTCGTCACCGGCAAGGCGCGCGCCCGCATCCGCCGCTTCGTCCATGCCGAACAGCGCAAGCAGCAGCAGCAGGATGGCCGCGCCGCCATCGCCAAGGCGTTCCGCGCCGAAGGGGTGGAGTTCTCGGAAAAGCTGATGGAGCCGGCGCTGCGGGCGCTGAAGCAGACGAGCTTCGAGGAGCTGTGCCTGGTGGTGGCCTCCGGCGGCGCCACCGCCAAGGACGTGCTGCATGCCGTCTATCCGGAGCTGCGCGGCCCGCCGCGGGCGGCGGATTCGCTGCCGCTCGCGCGGTCGCGCCCGCGCGCCGTGCCGCTGGCCAAGGGCGGCTTCAAGCGCGACGTCACCATGGGCATCACCGGCCTGGTGGCGGGGATGGAGGTGCATTTTGCCGGCTGCTGCCATCCGCTGCCGGGCGACCGCATCCTCGGCATCGTCACCACCGGCAAGGGGGTGACGGTGCACAAGACGGATTGCCATAACCTGTCGGGCTTTGCCGAAAGTCCCGAGCGTTTCATCGACATCGACTGGGACTATGGCGGCGGGCCGGGGGTGGCGCATACCGGCCGGATCGACGTGGTGACGGTGAATGACCGCGGCGCGCTGTCCGCGGTGACGGAGGCGATCGCGCGGCAGGAAGGCGCCATCGAGAACATCCGCATCGTCCATCGCGGCCCGGATTTCCAGGAGATCGCGGTGGATGTGGAGGTGCAGGATCTGCGCCACCTCTCCAACATCATCGCCGCCGTGCGGGCCTTGCAGGGCGTGGCGCAGGTGGAGCGCTCCAAGGGGTGATCGGTGGCGGGGGCCGGGGGATGCGGCGGGCCTTGCGCTTCCGATGGCCGCTGCCGATGGCCGCAGGCATCGCGGCGGCGAGCACCGGAGGGCTGAATCGGATGTGGCGGGCATGATCATCGGGCTGGGAAGCGACATCATCGACATCCGCCGGATCGAGCGGGTGCTGGGGACGTATGGCGAGCGGTTCCTGGCGCGGATCTACACGCCCGCCGAACGGGCCAAGGCGGAGCGGCGGACGGACTCGATTCGCGCCGCCACCTACGCCAAGCGCTATGCGGCGAAGGAAGCGGCTTCCAAGGCGCTGGGCACCGGGTTCCGGGCGGGGGTGTTCTGGCGCGACCTCGGTGTGGTGAACCTGTCCTCCGGCCAGCCGACCTTGCGCATGACAGGCGGTGCCGCGGCCCGGCTGGCGGCCATCACGCCCCCCGGCCACGCCGCGCAGGTGGCGCTGACCATGACGGACGAATTCCCCTACGCCCAGGCGATGGTCATCATCACGGCCGTGCCGCTGCCGCGGATCGGCGGGGGCTGATGCGCATTCCTTGACAGGTTGCACCCGGTCGCGCTCTATCCCGACCCGCAGCGACGCGTCCGACATTTGGGGCGTCCGACGAGGATGCCCGCGAAAATTCCCACCATGGCCAAACAGAAGTCGGGCGGCTGGCTCGAGTCCATCAAGACGGTGCTCTATGCGGGGCTGATCGCGATCGGGATCCGCACGGTGGCGTTCGAGCCGTTCAACATCCCCTCGGGCAGCATGATTCCCACGCTGCTGGTGGGCGACTACCTGTTCGTCTCGAAATATTCCTACGGTTATTCGCGCCATTCCATGCCGTTCAGCCCGGCGCTGTTCGAGGGCCGCCTCTTCGGCAGCCTGCCGGCGCGCGGCGATGTCGCCGTGTTCAAGCTGCCGCGGGACAATTCCACGGACTACATCAAGCGCATCATCGGCCTGCCGGGCGACCGCATCCAGGTGCGCGCGGGCGTGCTCTACGTCAACGGCCAGGCGGTGCGCCGCGAACTGGTCGGCCCCTACACCGTGGAAGGCGATGGTCCGCGCCTGGTGGTGCGCGAATATCGCGAATTCCTGCCGCCGGCGGCGGCGGGGGGCGAGGCGCGGATCCACTATGTGCTGGAGATGTCGGACGACCAGCCCTTCGACAACACCCAGGAATACCGCGTGCCGGAAGGCCATGTCTTCGCCATGGGTGACAACCGCGACAACAGCCTGGACAGCCGGGCGCAGAATGCGGTGGGCTTCATCCCGGTGGAAAATCTGGTGGGGCGGGCGGAGTTCATCTTCTTCTCCGTCGATGGCACCGCCCGCTGGTGGGAGGTCTGGGCCTGGCCGATGGCGATTCGTTGGAGCCGCCTGCTCAGCGCGGTGCGGTGACCACCCCGAAGGCGGCGGCCGAGACCGCCGCGGAAGGCGAGGCGACGGCCGCCCTGGCCGCCCGCCTGCCGCACCGCTTCGCGCGCCCGGACTTGCTGCACCATGCCCTGACCCACCGTTCCGCCGCCGATCCGCGCCGGCAGATGCTGGACAGCAACGAGCGCCTGGAATTCATCGGCGACCGCGTTCTGGCCCTGGTCATGGCCGAATGGCTGGCGGAGCGCTTTCCGCAGGAACGGGAAGGGGACCTCGGCAAGCGGCTGGCCGTGCTGGTGGCGCAGGACAGCCTGGCGCGGGTGGCGGTGGCGCTGGGCATCGGCCCGGCGCTGCGGGTGACGGCGAATGAGGAACGCAGCGGGGTGCGCAAGCGCGCCTCCGTGCTTTCCGACGCGCTGGAGGCGCTGCTGGGCGCGCTGTACCTGGATGGCGGGCTGGAGGCGGCGCGGTCGCTGATCCGGCGGGAATGGGATGCGTTGCTGGAGGGCCCGGTGCGGCCGCCGGTCTCGCCGAAAAGCCGGCTGCAGGAATGGAGCCTGGGCCGTGGCCTGGGCCTGCCGGACTACATCATGATGTCCTCGACCGGCCCCTCGCACAGCCCCGTCTTCGTGGTGCGTGCGCTGGCCGCGGGGCAGGAGGCGGAGGGCATGGGCGACAACAAGCGCGCGGCGGAACAGGATGCGGCCGCCAAGCTGCTGAAGCTGCTGGGGGCCGCATGAGTGAGGTTGCGCAACCCGCGGAGCCCCGCCGCTGCGGCCTGGTGGCCGTGGTGGGGGCGCCGAATGCCGGCAAATCCACCCTGGTGAATGCGCTGGCCGGCAGCAAGGTCTCCATCGTCTCGCCCAAGCCGCAGACAACGCGCTTCCGCATCCGCGCGGTGGTGATGCAGGGCGCGGCGCAGATCGTGCTGGTGGACACGCCGGGCATCTTCGCCCCGCGCCGGCGGCTGGACCGCGCGATGGTGGCGGCCGCCTGGGGGGGCGCGCAGGATGCGGACCTGGCGGTGCTGATCGTCGATGCGCGCGCCGGGCTGACGGATGCGGTGCGGGAGATCGCGGAGAAGCTGAAGCAGGGCGGCCGCAAGGTGATGCTGCTGCTGAACAAGGCCGATCTGGTGGACCCGCCGCGGCTGCTGCCGCTGGCCCAGGCGCTAAACGAGATCCTGTCCTTCGAGGAGACCTTCATGGTCTCCGCCCTGAAGGGGAAGGGCCTGGACCGGGTGCTGGCGGTGCTGGCGCAGCGCATGCCCGAAGGCCCCTGGCTGTTCCCCGAGGACGACCTCTCGGACCTGCCGCAGCGCATGCTGGCGGCCGAGATCGTGCGCGAGCAGGTGCTGCGCCAGACCCATGAGGAAGTGCCGCACCACGCCACGGTCGAGACCGAAAGCTGGCAGGAACGCAAGGATGGCAGCGCGCGGATCGACGTGACCATCTATGTCACGCGATCGACCCAGAAGGCGATCCTGATCGGCGATGGCGGGGCCAAGGTGAAGGGCATCGGCCAGGCGGCGCGGCGGGAGCTGGAGGCGCTGCTGGAACGGCGGATCCACCTGTTCGTCAACGTCAAGGAACGTGCCGGCTGGGACGAGGAGCGCGGCCGCATCCGCGCGCTGGGGCTGGACGACCAGGGGTGAGGGTGGGGCCACCGGCCGGCGGCGGCATGGCGCCTCAGGCCGGCGGCGTCGGTCCGGCCTGGTGCGCCTTCAGGTGCAGCTTCAGGTCCAACAGGGTTTTCGCCACCACCAGCAGCGCCAGGATCGCCGTCGGCTCGCCCAGCGCCAGGGACAGCATGCCGCCCAGGATGATGACGAGGTGCAGCAGCACCACGCGGCCATAGGGCTCGACCATCAGCCCCTTGTCATCCGCCCTCCGCCATTCGCCCTCGCCCAGGAAGTTCACCACGAAGGACAGCGCGTGGCTGGCGGCCAGTGCCACGCAGGCCCACAGCAGCCCCTCCGGCGACAGCAGCAGGGCGGTGGCATCCGCCAGCGAGCCGCCGCGCGGGCCCATCAACGTCGCCACGAAGACGCCGTGCCCCAGGGCGAAGCCGCCATAATGGACGGTGAAGAAGGGGATCAGGAACAGCATGATGAAGCGCTGCCGCAGCACCAGCGCGCTGGCCATGCGCAGCAGCTGCAGCCCGCCGATGATGAGGTTCTCCGCCCAGAACAGCAGCACCAGCTCGTAGCTGGACCAGATGCCCAGCAGCGCCCCGCCCAGCGGCACCAGGTTGGCCAGGACCAGGGCGGCGGTGGAGGCGGCCAGCGGCAGCCGCAGCGCGGTGAACATCGCCCTCGCCCTCTCCCGGCTTCCCAGCCGCCCGGCCAGCGCCCACCTTGTGCGGCGTGAGCATCGAATGGACCGCCCCCGCGATCATCCTCGACATCCGCCCGCATGGCGAGGGCGGGCTGATCGCGACGCTGCTGACCGAGGAGCACGGCCGCCATGCCGGCCTCGCCAAGGGCGGTGCCTCCCGCGGCCAGGCGGCGCTGTGGCAGCCGGGCAATCTGGTGGAGGCGCGCTGGGTGGCCCGGCTGCCGGACCAGCTGGGCGCGCTGAGCGCGGAGATGGTGCACCCCGCGGCGGCGCTGGCGATGGAGGACCGCCTCGCCTTGGCCGCGCTGCGTGCCGCCTGCGCGGTTGCCGAATCGGCGCTGCCGGAGCGGGAGGCGCATCCGCGCATCTTCCACGGCCTGGTCGCCTTCATCGCCACCCTGGCGCGCGGCACGGATCTCGCCCTGCCCGACCTGGTGCGGTGGGAGGCGGACCTGCTGGCCGACCTCGGCTATGGGCTGGACCTCTCGGCCTGCGCCGTCACTGGCAGCCGCGAGGATCTGGCCTTCGTCTCGCCGCGCAGCGGCCGCGCCGTCTCCCGCGCCGGGGCGGGGGAATGGGCGGCGCGGCTGCTGCGGCTGCCGCCCTTCCTGCTGGGGCAGGGACCCTCCGGCCCCGCGGAGTGGCGCGATGGGCTGCGCCTGACCGGGCATTTCCTGGCCCGCGATGTCTTCGGCGTGCAGCACCGCCCGCTGCCGGCCGCGCGGCTGATGCTGGCGGATATCCTGGCCGGGGAGCGAGCGGGGGACCGAGCCGCGGGAGCCGGTGGTTCAGGAGGCGGCAAGGAATTCACGCCACTGTGAGATCCTGTAACCCTTAAGGCTTCCCATGCTCCACCGTCTGGCCGGCCTGCGTATCGCCTCGCGCATCCACCTGACGACGCTGGTGGCCCTGCTCGGGCTGTTGGCCCTGGGTGGGCTCCGGATCGTCGAGACCAACACCGCGCTCAAGGCGGACCGGGTGGCGCTGATCCGCGGCGTGGTGGAATCGGCCAGCGGCATCATCGCGCGCTATGCGGCGGAGGAGCAGGCCGGGCGGCTTTCGCGCGAAGCCGCCCAGGGCCACGCGCAGGAAGCCCTGCGCGGCCTGCGCTATCGCGGCGAGGAATATGTCTGGATCAACGACATGACGCCGCGCCTCGTCATGCACCCCTTCCGTCCCGACCTGGAAGGCAGGGAGGTGGGTGCGCTGCGCGACCCGAACGGCCTGCCGATCTTCCAGGCCTTCGTCGAGACGGTGCGTCGGCAGGGCCGTGGCGTCGTTCCCTACCTGTGGCCGCGCCCGGGGGCCGGTCAGGGCCAGGCGGTACCGGTGGAGAAGCTGTCCTTCGTCCAGGGCTTCGCGCCCTGGGGCTGGGTGATCGGCTCCGGCCTGTACATCGACGATCTCCGCGCCGCGCAGCGGGCGCAGGTGTTCTCGGTGGCCGGGGAAACCCTGCTGGCGGCGCTGGCGGTGGCGTTGTTCGCCTTCCTGGTGGCGCGCAGCATCGTCAGGCCGCTGGGGCAGGTGACGAAGGCGACGGAGGCGATCGCCGCCGGTGAGCTGGAAACGCCGGTCCCCGGCATTGCGCGCCGCGACGAGCTGGGCGTGCTGGCCCGCGGGCTGGAGCGTTTCCGCGCCGACGGGCTGGAGAAGCGGCGCCTGGAGGCGGCCGCGGCAGCAACCCGTGCAGCCGGCCTCCGGCGGCAGGCAGCCATGGACCGGCATACCGAGGAATTCGGCGTCTCCATCAGTGGCGTCATGGCGACGCTGGGCAGTTCAGCCGATTCGATGCGTGCGGCGGCCGTCGACATGGCCCAGGCCATGGCCCGCACCCGGGAAGGCGCCGACGCCACCGCGACCGGCGCGGCGGAAAGCGTGGGCAACCTCTCCTCCGTCGCGGCAGCGACCGAGGAAATGACCCACACGGTGGGCGAGATCGCCGGCCAGGTGGCACGCGCCGCTGCCATGGCCAGTGAAGCCGACAGCCGCGCCCGCGCCACGGATGCCACGGTGCGCAGCCTGACCCAGGCGGCGGGCGAGATCGGCGAGGTGGTGCGGCTGATCAACGGGATCGCCCAGCAGACCAACCTGCTGGCGCTGAACGCCACCATCGAGGCCGCGCGCGCGGGGGAGGCCGGCAAGGGCTTCGCGGTGGTGGCCGGCGAGGTGAAGCAACTGGCGGCGCAGACCGCGCAGGCGACCGAGCAGATCGGCGCGCAGATCGCCGGGATGCAGGCGGCAACCGGCGAGGCCGTCGGCGCCGTCAGCGCGGTCGGCGAGGCGATCGCCCGGGTCAGCGAGGTGACCACCGCGATCGCCGCCGCGGTCGAACAGCAGGGCGCCACGACACGGGAGATCGCAACCAGCGTCCACAAGGTGGCGCAGCAGACCGAAAGTGCTGGCCGGGCGATGCATGGCGTCAGCGCCACCGTGCAGGGCGCGGATGGCACCGCGCAGAAGGTGCTGGTCGCGGCGACGGAGGTCTCGCGCGTCGCCGGTGACCTGCGGGCGGAGGTGGACGGCTTCCTGGCCGCGCTGAACAACGATAGCGGTGACCGCCGCCAGTATGAACGCCAATCCGGCAACGGCGCGCGCGTCATCCTGCGCCAGCCCGGCCGGCCGGAGGTGGTGGCGGAATTGCGCGACCTGTCGCGCAGCGGCGCCGCCCTGGCCTGCAGCCTGGACCTGCCGGCCGGCGCGCCGCTGGAGGTGGTGCTGCCCGGGATTGGAACCCTCCATGCCGGGCAGGGCATGGCGGCCCGCGTGGTGCGCGCCGCCGACGGCCTGCTGGCCGTGACCTTCCGGCAGGACGAGGCCGCGCGGCGCCGCATCGACGCGGCGATGGAGGCCCTGGCCTCCGCCCGCCACGCCGCATGAAGCCCCTCAACAGGCGCCGCCGGCTGGGGTAAAGGGCTTCGGACCAGAACGAAGCACGAATCAATCCCCATGCCGGACGACATCAAGCCGCCGCCCCCGGGCCACCCCGACGATGGCGGCAACATGCGGGAGACCGGGCTGGCGGCGGCGCTGTCCGAGCGCTACCTGGCCTATGCCCTGTCCACCATCGTCAGCCGATCCCTGCCGGATGTGCGGGATGGGCTGAAGCCGGTGCACCGGCGGCTTCTGTATGCCATGCACCAGCTGAAGCTGGACCCCGCCGCTGGCTTCAAGAAATGCGCCCGCATCGTCGGCGACGTGATGGGCAAGTACCATCCGCATGGCGACAGCAGCATCTACGAGGCGCTGGTCCGCCAGGCGCAGGATTTCGCCGCGCGCTACCCGCTGGTTGAGGGCCAGGGCAATTTCGGCAATATCGACGGCGATAACGCCGCGGCCATGCGCTACACGGAGGCCCGCCTCACCGAGGTCGCCCAGGCGCTGCTGGAAGGCATCGAGGAGAATGCGGTCGATTTCCGCGCCACCTATGACGGCGAGGAAAAGGAACCGCTGGTGCTGCCGGCCGCCTTCCCGAACCTGCTGGCCAATGGCGCGGCTGGGATCGCGGTGGGCATGGCCACCTCCATCCCGCCGCACAATGCCGGGGAATTGTGCGGCGCGGCGCTGGCGCTGATCGCCAACCCTGGGGCCGGCATCGACGAATTGCTGGCGCATGTGCAGGGCCCGGATTTCCCGACCGGCGGGCTGCTGGTGGAAAGCCCCGAATCCATGCGGGAAGCCTACGCCACCGGCCGCGGCGGCTTCCGCCTGCGCGCGCGCTGGAGCGTGGAGCCGCTGAAGAACGGCACCTGGCAGGTCGTCGTCTCCGAGATTCCCTACCAGGTGCAGAAATCCCGGCTGATCGAGCAGATCGCGCAGCTGATGGAGGAGAAGAAGCTGCCGCTGCTGGGCGATGTGCGGGACGAATCCACCGACATCGTGCGCCTGGTGCTGGAGCCGAAGACGCGCGCGGTGGATGCGAAGACGCTGATGGAGACGCTGTTCCGCAACACCCAGCTGGAAACCCGCTTCCCGCTGAACCTGAACGTGCTGGACGCCGACCGCACGCCGCGCGTGATGGGGCTGAAGCATGTGCTGCGCTGCTGGCTGGACCACCGCCAGGTGGTGCTGGTGCGGCGGTCGGAACACCGGCTGGCGACCATCGCGCGGCGGCTGGAAATCCTCGACGGCTACCTGATCGTCTACCTGAACCTGGACGAGGTGATCCGCATCGTGCGGGAGGAAGACAAGCCCAAGGAAGCGCTGATGGCGGCCTTCGGCCTGACCGATGTGCAGGCCAACGCCATCCTCGACATGCGGCTGCGCGCGCTGCGCCGGCTGGAGGAGATGGAGATCCGCAAGGAGCACAAGAAGCTCAGCGCGGAACAGAAGAAGCTGCAGGGCCTGCTGGGCAGCGAGGCGAAGCGCTGGGCCGCGATCGCCGAGGAGATCGCCGCGACGCGGGAGAAATTCGGCAGCGGGCCCCTCGGCAACCGCCGCACCACCCTCGGCACGGTGGAAGCGGTGGCGGCGGTGGACGAGACCGCCTTCATCGAGCGCGAGCCGATCACCATCATCCTGTCGGAGAAGGGCTGGATCCGCGCCCAGAAGGGCCATTTGGCCGAAACCGCGGAACTGCGCTTCAAGGAAGGCGACAGCCTGAAGCAGGCGCTGCACGCCGAGACCACGGACCGCATCGTGCTGGTGGCGACCAATGGCAAGGCCTTCACCGTGCGGGCGGAGGCCATCCCGCGTGGCCGCGGCGACGGCCAGCCGGTGCGGTTGCTGCTGGACCTCGGCAATGGCGACGATGTGGTGACCTTCTTCGTCCACCGCGAAGGCCGCCGCTTCCTGCTGGCCGCCACCGACGGCAAGGGCTTCGTGGTGAAGGGCGAGGACCTGCTGGCGGAAAAGCGCACCGGCAAGCAGGTGCTGGTGGTGGAGGCGGCGGTGGAGGCCCTGCTGTGCATCCCGACCCAGGGCGAGAAGGGGGAGGGCGACAGCGTGGCGACCATCGGCAGCAACAACCGCCTGCTGGTCTTCCCGCTGTCCCAGGTGCCGGAAATGGCGCGCGGCCGCGGCGTGCAGCTGATGCAGTTGAAGGACGGCGCGACGCTGAACGACGCCAAGGTATTTTCGGCCAGGGAGGGCCTGGCCTGGCGCTATGGCGGCGGGGTGAAGGTGGAGACCGACCTGCGGACCTGGAGCGGCCAGCGCGCCGGCGCCGGCCGCATGCCGCCGGAGCGTTTCCCGAAATCGCGGAAATTCGGGGTCTGAAAGGGGCTTTGGCGGCAGGCCCGGCTTTTGCTTAGTCTTGGGGCATGATCGCCAACGCCATCGCCTTCCTCCTCAACGGGCGGCCTGTTTCGCTGCCGCCCGGCACCTCCCCCACCACCCCGCTGCTGGACTGGCTGCGCGGCCCGGCCGGGCTGACCGGCACCAAGGAGGGCTGCGCGGAGGGCGATTGCGGCGCCTGCACCGTGGTGCTGGAAGCCGCCGATGGTGGGCGCATCCCGGTGAATGCCTGCCTGACGCTGCTCGGCCAGGTGCATGGCGCGGCGATCCGCACCGTGGAGGGGCTGCGCGGGGCGGATGGCACGCCGCACCCGATCCAGCGCGCCATGGCGGAAAGCGACGGCACGCAATGCGGCTTCTGCACGCCCGGCATCGTGATGGCCGCCTGGGCGCAGGCCCGCCAGGGCGGCGAGGTGCATGAGGCGCTCGCGGGCAATCTATGCCGCTGCACCGGCTACCGCCCCATCCTCGACGTCTTCGCCACCCTGGCGGACGACGCCGCGCCGCCGCCCGCGCTGCCCGAACCCGGCCCCGCGCGGTTCGAGGCGCCGGGCCAGGTGTTCCACCGCCCGGCCACGCTGGCGGACCTGCTGGCGTTGCGCGCGGCGCATCCCGGGGCCTGGCTGCTGGCCGGCGGCACCGATCTCGGCCTGCGCGTCTCCGACCATCGGGAGGTGCCGGCGGCGATCATCTGCCTGCTCGGTGTGCCGGAACTGCACGGGCTGCGGGCGACGCCGGAGGCGCTGGTGGTCGGTGCCGCCACCCCCTATGCGCGGCTGCTGGAGGCCTGCCGGGTGGAAGCGGGCTTCGGGCCGCTGGCCTCGCTGCTGGCGCGGCTCGGCTCGCGGCAGATCCGCGGGCTGGGGACGCTGGGCGGCAATCTCGGCACCGCGTCGCCGATCGGCGATGCGCTGCCGCCGCTGCTGGCGCTGGGGGCCTCGGTGGAGCTGGCCTCGCTTCACGGGCGGCGGCGGTTGGAGGTGGCGGATTTCCTCACCGGCTATCGCCGCAACGCCCTGGCGGCGGATGAGGTGGTGGTCTCGATCACCCTGCCGCGCCCGGCGCCGGGCGATACCCTGGCCTGCGAGAAGATCTCCAAGCGGCACGACCAGGATATCGCGACGGTCGGCGCCGCCTTGTGGCTGCGGCCGGAAGGCGGGCGGGTGGCGGCGGCGCGGCTGGCCTTCGGCGGCGTTGGCGCCACGGTGTTGCGGGCCGGTCGGGCGGAGGCCGCGCTGCTCGGCCGGGCGCTGGATCCGGAGAGCGTGGAAGCGGCGGGGGCGGCGCTGGCCGAGGACATCGCGCCGCTGTCGGATTGGCGGGGCAGCGCGGAATACCGGCTGCTGGTGGCGCAGGGCCTGCTGCGGCGCCTGCTGCTGCGCGCCACGTGCCCGGACCTGCCGGCCGATATCGCCGCCTATGCGGAGTCCCGATGATGGACGGCCTGCCCCGCTCCGGCCCCGGCGCCGCGCTGCGCCATGACAGCGCCCTGAAGCACACCACCGGGGAGGCACGCTTCGCCGACGACCTGGCGGAGGCCGCCGGCACGCTGCATGCGGCGCTGGCGCTGTCCGCCATCCCGCATGGCACGCTGCGTGCCCTGGATCTGACGGCGGCGCGGGCCATGCCGGGCGTCGTTGCCGTGCTCGGCCCGGCCGACATCCCCGGCGCCAATGATGTCGGCCCGGCGGGGGAGGTGGAGCCGCTCTTCGCGGACGGGCTGGTGCAGTTCGCCGGCCAGCCGCTGGCCCTGGTGGTGGCCGCGACGCGCGACCAGGCGATCCGCGCCGCCGCCGCCATCACCGCGGAGATCGCACCGCTGGAGCCGGTGCTGAGCATCGAGCGGGCGCTGGAACTCGGCCAGCATGTGGTGGCGCCGCAGACCCTGGCGCGGGGCGATGCGGAGGCCGCCATTGCCGCCGCGCCGCACCGGATGGAGGCGGAATTCCGCGCCGGCGGGCAGGAGCATTTCTACCTGGAAGGCCAGGTGGCGCTGGCAACCCCGGGCGAGGATGGGGAGATGACCATCATCTGCTCCACCCAGCACCCGTCGGAGGCGCAGCATGTGGTCGCCCGCGTGCTCGGCCATGCCTGCCACCGCGTGACGGTCACCTGCCGCCGCATGGGCGGCGGCTTCGGTGGCAAGGAGAGCAATGCGAGCTGGGTCGCCGCGGCCGCCGCCCTGGCGGCGCAGGCCACGGGCAGGCCCGTGAAGCTGCGGCTGTCGCGGCGGGCGGACATGATCGCCACCGGCAAGCGCCACCCCTTCCTGTATCGCTGGACGGCGGGGTTCGACGACCAGGGAAGGGTGCTGGGGCTGCGCGCCTTGCTCGCCGCCGATGGCGGCTGGTCGCTCGACATGTCCGGCGGCGTCGTGTTCCGCAGCATCACCCATGCGCTGAATTGCTGCGACGTGGCCGATGTGGCGATCACCGGCTGCGCCGTGCGCACCAACACCGTCTCCCACACCGCCTTCCGCGGCTTCGGCGGGCCGCAGGGGGCGCTGCTGATGGAGGATGTGGTGCACCGCATCGCCGCCGCCTGCGGCCTGCCGCCGGAGGAGGTGCGGGCGCGCAATTTCCTCGGCGCGCCGGGCAAGGGCGATGAAACGCCCTACGGCCAGAAGGTGGAAGGCGACCTGATCGCCCGCGTCTGGGCGGAAGCGCGGCGCGACAGCGACTGGGACCGGCGGCGCGGCGAGATCGCCGCCTTCAACGCCAGCCACCCGACGCTGCGGCGCGGCCTCGGCTCCATGGTGCTGGCCTTCGGCATCTCCTTCGGCGTCATGCACCTGAACCAGGCCGGCGCGCTGGTGCATGTGTATGCGGACGGCTCCATCCGGCTGAACCATGGCGGGACGGAGATGGGGCAGGGGCTGTTCGTGAAGGTGGCGCAGCTGGTCTCCGCCGTCTTCGGCGTGGCGCTCGGCCGCGTGGCCATCACCGCGACCAGCACGGCGGAGGTGCCGAACACCGCCCCCACCGCGGCCAGCACCGGCAGCGACCTGAATGGCTGGGCCGCGCACAACGCCGCGACCACGATCCGGGACCGCATGGCGGCGGTGGCCGCGCGGCGCTTCGGCATCGCGCCCGAGCAGGTGGTGTTCGCCGAGGACCGCGCCTGGGCCGGGGCCGTCGGCGGCAACCTGTTCCTCGATTTCGGCGAACTGGCAAAACTGTGCTTCCTGGAGCGCGTCAGCCTTTCCGCCACCGGCTTCTACCGCACGCCGGACATCCACTGGGACCGCGCGACCATGCGCGGCAATCCCTTCTTCTACTTCTCCTACGGCGCCGCGGTGTCCGAGGTGATCGTCGACACGCTGACCGGCGAGCACCGGTGCCTGGCCACCGACATCGTGCAGGATTGCGGCAACAGCCTGAACCCGGCGGTGGATCGCGGCCAGATCGAGGGCGCCTTCGTCCAGGGCCTGGGCTGGTTGACCTGCGAGGAATTGTGGTGGGACGCGCAGGGGCGGCTGCGCACGGTGGGGCCTTCCACCTACAAGATCCCCGGCTCCCGCGACGTGCCGCCGCACTTCAAGGTGCGCCTGCTGGAAGGCGCGCCGGCGCGGTCCGAGACCATCTTCCGCTCCAAGGCGGTGGGGGAGCCGCCGCTGCTGCTGGCGATCAGCGTGGCCAATGCGCTGAAGGACGCCATCGGGGTCCCGGCGCTGGACCTGCCGGCGACGCCGGAGCGGGTGCTGATGGCGCTACGCGGCGATGGGGGAAAAATCGCCCAGGATTGAGGTGATCCACAGCCGGATCTTCCCCTATCATGGCGCAAAGCCGGGGGAGACGATCATGGCCAGCGCCACCATCCGCGCCTTTTTTGACGAGCCGACCAACACCGTTTCCTACCTGGTCTGGGACCCCGCCACGAAGCGCGGCGCCGTGGTGGACCCGGTGCTGGATTGGGACAACCGCAGCGGGGACGCCGATACCGCCTCCGCCCAGGCGCTGCTGGACGCGGCGAAGGCGGAGGGGGTGACGCTGGACTGGGTACTGGAAACCCATGTGCATGCCGACCACCTGACCGCCGCGCCCTGGATCAAGCAGCACAGCGGCGCGCGGATCGGTATCGGTGCCGGGGTGAAGCGGGTGCAGACCATCTTCCGCCCGGTCTTCGGGCTGGACGACATGGCCCCCGAGGGCGGCGACTTCGACCACCTGTTCGAGGATGGGGAACGCTTCCGCCTCGGCACGCTGGCGGTGGAGGTGCTGCACGTGCCCGGCCACACGCCGGCCTGCGCCGCCTACAGGATTGCGGACGATGTCTTCGTCGGCGACACGCTGTTCATGCACGACTACGGCACGGCGCGCGCGGATTTCCCCGGCGGCGATGCGCGCACCCTGTACCGTTCCATCCGGCGCCTGCTGGACCTGCCGCCGGCCACGCGCCTGTGGATGTGCCACGACTACAAGGCGCCGGGGCGGGATCGCTTCGCCTGGCAATCCACCGTCGCCGAGCAGCGCGCCCACAACCCGCATGTGAAGGACGGCCAGGGGGAGGAGGATTTCGTCGCCTTCCGCACCGCCCGCGACGCGCAACTGGCCGCGCCGGCGCTGCTGCTGCCCTCCATCCAGGTGAACATCCGCGCCGGCCGCTTCCCGGCGGCGGAGGCCAATGGCGTGCGCTACCTGAAGATCCCGGTGAAGCCGAAATCCGCCGAGGCCGCCGCCGGCTTGTCCTGACCGCGCCCGCCCCGCATCCTGGCCGGGATCGGGGGAGGGGATTGGGGCAATGCAACTCGGCATGGTCGGGCTTGGCCGCATGGGCGGCAACCTGGTGCGGCGGCTGATGCAGGCCGGCATCGGCTGCGTCGTCTGGGACCGGGACCCCGCGGTGGTACAGGCCCTGGCGGCGGAAGGCGCCACGCCGGCCAAGGACCTGGAAGACCTGGTCGCCCAGCTGGCCGAGCCCCGCGCCGTCTGGGTGATGCTGCCGGCGGGCGAGGCGACGGAGGAGGCGATCGGCCAGCTCAGCCAGCTTCTGGCGCCGGGCGACGTCGCCATCGATGGCGGCAACGGGATGTGGAAGGACGCCATCCGCCGGGCGGCGGCGCTGCGCGAGGTCGGCATCGACATGCTGGATATCGGCACCTCCGGCGGCGTCTGGGGGCTGGCGCGCGGCTATTGCCTGATGATCGGCGGGCCGGCGGAGCCGGTGGCGCGGCTGGATTCGGTGTTCAAGGCGCTGGCCCCGGGCGAGGCCGCCGCCGCCCCAACCCCCGGCCGCAGCGCGGAAGCCGACCCGCGCCCGCCGCAGGGCTACATCCATTGCGGGGCCAATGGCGCCGGACATTTCACGAAAATGGTCCACAACGCCGTGGAATACGGGATGATGCAGGCGATGGCGGAGGGGCTGGAGCTGCTGCGCCAGCAGGGCAGCGAGGCGGTGGCGCCGGAATTGCGCCTCGACCTTGATGTGCCGGACATCACGGAGGCCTGGCGCCGCGGCTCCGTCGTCGCCTCCTGGCTGCTCGACCTCACTGCGCAGGCGCTGGCGGCGGATGGGGAGCTTTCCGGCTATTCCGGCCGGGTCGGCGACAGCGGGGAGGGGCGCTGGGCGGTGCAGGCGGCGATCGAGGCGGCGGTGCCGGCGCCCGTGCTCTCCGCCGCGCTCTATTCCCGCTTCCGCTCGCGGCAGGACTCCCCCTTCGCGGATCGCTCGCTGTCCGCCATGCGCAACGCCTTCGGCGGGCATCTGGAGCCGAAATGAGCCACCTGGTCCTGCTGATGGGCGTCTCGGGGGCCGGCAAATCCACCGTCGGGCCGCTGATCGCGGAGGGACTCGGCCTGCGCTTCGACGATGCCGATGCCTTCCACCCGCCGGCCAATGTCGCGAAGATGAGCCGGGGCGAGCCGCTGGACGATGCCGACCGCGCGCCCTGGCTGGATGCCATCGGCGCGCATCTGGCCGCGCATCGCGGCATCGGCTGCGTCGTCACCTGCTCTGCCTTGAAGCGTGCCTACCGGGACCGGCTGCGCGCGGCGGCGCCGGACCTGCGGCTGGTGTTCCTGCAGGGCGACCAGGCGCTGGTGGCGGCGCGGCAGGCCGCCCGGCAGGGGCATTTCATGCCGGCCAGCCTGGTGGCCAGCCAGTTCGCCACGCTGGAACCGCCGGCGCCGGAGGAAGGCGCCATCGTGCTCGACGTCGCGGCCAGCCCGCAGGCGCTGGCGGCGGGGGCGATTGCCACATTGGGTATTTGACGGCGGCCCCAGGGCCGCCCGAGGCTGCGCGCTTCCCGGCGGAGGGCGCGCCATGCGCATCCTGATCCTTGACGGCCATCCGGACCCCGACCCGGCGCGGCTGGTCCATGCCCTGGCCGATGCCTATGCGGCCGGCGCCACCGCGGCCGGGCATGAGGTGGCGCGGCTGGATGTGGCACGGCTCGACCTGCCGCCGCTGCGCAGCGCCGCGGCCTGGGAGGCAGAGCCCGCCGCGGCGGTGGCCGCGGTGCAGGCCGCCTTCACCGCGGCGCAGCATGTCGTCATCCTCTACCCGCTCTGGCTCGGGGACATCCCGGCGGCGCTGAAGGCGTTGTTCGAGCAGGTGATGCGGCCGGGCTTCGCCATTCCTCGCGGCGCCCGCGGGCTGGATGCCGGGCTGCTGCGTGGGCGCTCCGCCCGGGTGGTGGTGACGATGGGGATGCCTGCGCTGCTCTACCGCCTGTTCTTCCGCGCCCACAGCCTGCGCAGCCTGGAGCGCAACCTGCTGCGCTTCGTCGGGCTGAAGCCGGTGCGCTGGACGCTGCTCGGCAATGTGGCGGGCGCCGATGCGGCGAAGCGCGCGGGATGGCTGGAGCGGCTGCGCCGGCTGGGTGCCGAGGCCGCCTGATCAGCCGGCGAAATCCGCGCGCCTGGGCCCGCCAACGCGCCGCAGCAGCGCCACCCAGGCCGCGAACCCCTCCGGGATCGCGGATTCGCGCCAGTTCTCGTCCGGCGCGTGGAAATCCTCATCCGCCGTGGCGAAGGAGAACATGACGGTGTGCAGCCCGAGCACGCGCTGCACGATATCGGACAGCGGCAGCGTCGCCCCCATGCGGACGCGCAGCGGCGCGCGGCCGGTGGTGGCTTCCAGCGCCGCTTCCGCCGCCAGCAGCAGCGGGTGGCGGCCTGGCACCTCCGTCGCGCGGCTGCCATCGCGATGCGTGGTGATCTCCAGCGCCACGCCGGGCGGGCAGTGCCGGCGCAGATGCGCGGCGACGGCGGCGACCACGCGGGCCGGGTCCTGGCCGGGGACCAGGCGCATGGACAGCTTCGCCTGCGCCAGGTTCGGGATGACGGTCTTGCCGCCGGGGCCGGTATAGCCGCCCCACAGCCCGTTCACCTCCAGCGTCGGCCGCAGCCAGAGCCGTTCCAGGAATTGCGCCGTGGTCAGGCCGCTGGGCGGCGCGCCGATGGCGGCGTCATGCGCCGCCACATCGAACGGAATCCGGGCCAGGTCCGCGCGCGTCGCCGCATCGGGCAGGGCTGCGCCATCGGCGAAGCCGGCCACGGCGATCTCGCCGCTCGAATCCCGCAGCGAGGCCAGGAGCTGCGCCAGGGCCTGCGCCGCATTCGCCACCACGCCGCCATAGCGGCCGGAATGCAGATCCTTCCCCGCGCTGCGCACCGAAAGCTCCAGCGCCGCCACGCCGCGCGTCGCAATGGTCATCGTCGGCAGGTCGGCCCGCCAGCGCGCGCCATCGGCGGAGAGCACGGCATCGGCGGCGAACAGCGCCCGGTTGGCCTCCAGGATCCTGCCCAGCGTGGCGGAGCCGACCTCCTCCTCCCCCTCCAGCAGGATGGTCACGTTGCAGGGCAGGCGGCCTTCCACCGCCAGGAAGGCGCCCAGCGTCTCGATCGCCAGCAGGGAAGGGCCCTTGTCGTCGGACACGCCGCGGCCGTGCAGGCGGCCATGGCGCGGGGTGAGGGCGAAGGGCGGGGAGGTCCAGGCCGCCACCGGGTCCGCCGGCTGCACGTCGTAATGGCCATAGACCAGCAGCGTCGGCGCCGCTGAGCCCGCGCCGTGCCAATGGGCGGTGACGGCCGGGTGGCCGCCCGCTGCCACTTCCCGCACCCCGCGGAACCCGAGCGCGGCGAGGCGGGCGCACCACCAGCCCCGCGCCTCCGCCATGCCGGGGGCATAGGCGGGGTCGGTGGAGACGGAGGGGCAGGCGACCAGCGCCGCCAGCCGCGCGACGAAGGCCGTGCGATCGGCCAGAAGATGCGCCAGGACCGGGTCGCTCATGCGCCGATCGCCATGAAGGTCTCCGCCGATTGCGCTCGGCTGCCGGCCTCGATCTCCGCGATCAGGGCGCAGACCCGGGTGGTGACCGGCACGGGGATGCCCTTCTCCGCCGCCAGCCCGGGCACCAGGCCGATCTGCGCCTCCGCTTCCGTCTTGCGGCGGCGCACGGCGAGGTCGCGCCAGATGCCGGAATGGGTCTTGGCGCCGATGGCGTTGAAGTCCCGCAGCCAGTCGACAACGGCCTTGCCTTCCGCGTCCGGCACGCCCGGGGCGAAGGCCATCGGATGAAAATCGCCGAAGCCGCGCGGCGTCACCCCATGCGCCAGCGCGGTGGCGACCACCTCCCGCCCCAGCGCCAGCCAGACCGGCAGGCGCGCGGGATCGCCAAAGTTGGCGCTCATGCTGTCATTGTTCAGCGCGGTGGCGAACAGCATGGCGCCATAGGCCATCTTGCCCCAGAGGTAGGACCAGATGTCGTCGGTGAGGATCGCATCCGGCTCGAAATCCCGGCAGAGCGCGAACATCGCTTCCGTCCGCGGCCGCGTCACGCCGTCCAGCTCGCCGATCACGAGCGCGCTGCGGTTGCCGAACAGGATCTCGCCCGGGCCGTGCCAGTCGGCGCCGAAATTGACGAAGCAGCCCATCACACGGTCGGCGCCGAAGGCGCGCGACAGGGCGATCTCGTTCAGCCCGTTCTGGGCGGAGAAGACGAAGCCGTCGGGGGCCAGGTGCGGCGCCAGCATGGGGATCGCCGCCGCGGTGGCCTGCGCCTTCACGGCGAGGACGATGCGGGCATAGGTGCCGGTCAGCTCCGCCGGCGTGACCGCCGGGATCACCTGCGTGAAGTCGGAGACCGGGCCGGTGATGCGCAGGCCGGTGGTGCGGCAGGCCTCGACATGCGCGGCGACGGTATCGACCAGCAGCACCGCATGCCCCGCCCGGGCCCAATGGGCGCCGAGCGTGCCGCCGATGGCGCCGGCCCCCCAGATGACTATCGGCTCTGCCATGGTCCCTCCAAGGCCTCGCGGGTTTCGGCCACGCCGGTGTCCCAGATGGCCTGCATGGTTGCGTCGTCGATCTGCCAGGGGCCGCCGAAGGCGCCGTCGCCCAGAATTTTTCGCACCTCCGCCGGGCCGCTGGCCTTCATCCGCGCCAGGTCCGGCATGGGCTTGCGACCCTCCGGCGCGGGCGCATGGGGCAGGCGGGTCCAGGGGTAGTTCTCGAACCAATTGCCATGGCTGGCGGAAGCATCCGCCGCCATCGCCGCTTCCCAGGTGCGGGGCGCGTTGTACCAATTGTGGAATTTCAGGCTCAGGCCGGGGGTTTCCGCCATCATCTCCTGCAGCAGCGCCGCAACCGGGGCGTTGCCGCCATGCCCGTTCACCACCATCACGCGCCGGAAGCCCACGCGCGTGACGCTGGTAAGCAGGTCCCGCATCACCGCCAGCAGCGTCTCGACGCGCAGGGAGATGCTGCCGGGGAACTGGGAAAAATAGGGTGCCAGGCCGAAAGGCATCACCGGAAACACCGGCACGCCGAGCGGCGCCGCCGCTTCCCGCGCCACGCGTTCCGCCAGGATCGCGTCGGTGGCCAGCGACAATTGCGCATGCTGTTCGGTGGAACCCAGCGGCAGCACGCAACGGTCGTCGAGGCGCAGCCGCGCCTCGATATCCTGCCAGTTATGCTCGGCGATGTTCATCAGCGGCGCACCGACTTCAGACCTGCGCGCCATGCGGCGCTCCGGTCATCGGGGCGTCGTCGGCACGATGTCCATCGCCAGCGTGTCCTCATCCGTCCGCGCCCGCACCAGGTTCACCCGGTCCCGCCGCATCGCCCAGGCGGAGCCGACGGCGGTGAGCGGGATGCCGACGCGGTCGCGGGCGAAGAGCGCACCGACTTCCTGAAGCAGCTGCTCGCGCTTCTTCTCATCCAGCTCCACGGCGGCCGCCTGGATCAGCCGGTCCATCTCCGGGTTGGAATAGCCGTGCCAGTTGAAGGCGCCGAGCCGCAGCTCGCGGTTGTTGCTGTGGGCGTTGGCGGAATAATAGTAGTTCGCCTCGCCGGTCAGCGTGCCCCAGCCGGCCATGATGTTGGACAATTCGCCGCGGGCCCGCGCTGGGAAGATCACCGCCGCCGGCTGGCCCGCCGCTTGAACCTCGATGCCGATGCGGGCAAACATCTGCGCCAGCGCCGTGCCCACGCCATTGTCGCCGGGCAGGCGGTTGTTGGTGTAGTTCAGCACCATGCGGAAGCCGTTCGGATAGCCAGCCTCGGCCAACAGCGCGCGGGCGCGCGGCAGGTTCGGCGTCGGGATCGGGATGGCCGGGTTGAAGCCGAAGATGCCCGGCGTCACCATCTGGCCCTGCGGGCTGCCCAGGCCCTCCATGGCGATCTCGGCCAGGGCGCGGCGATCGATGGCGAGGTCCATCGCCTCCCGCACCCGGATGTCGCGGTAGGGGTTGGCGGCCAGGCGGGAGCCGTCCTTCGCCGTCACCTGCGGCGTGTTCTCCCGGTAATCGAGCTGCAGGTTGAAGACATAGACGGTCTCCGCCTTCACCACGCGCAGCGCGCGGTCGCGTTCCAGCGTCGCCACATCGGCCGCCGGCACGCGCACGATCATGTCCACCTGGCCGGTGCGCAGCTGCGCCACCCGCTGCGCGTCGTTCGGGATCTCCCGCCGCACATGCCGCGCCCAGGGCTGGCGGCCGCCCCAATAGGCGTCGTTGCGTTCCACGACGAATTGCTCGCGCGGGGTCCAGGAGACGAAGCGGTAGGGGCCGGTGCCGATGGCGGCGCGGCCGGCGTTGAAGGCCTCGTTCGCCGTCTCCGGCGTCAGCCCGGCGGTGGCCCGCGCGCTGGTGATGAAGACACGGATGAAATCGTTCGGCAGCGTCGGCGCGGGGCCGGCGGTGATGATGTGCAGCGTGTGCGGATCGACGATGCGCATGTCCTGCACGTTGCGGACATAGATGCGCGTCGGGTTCGGGCCGGACAGCACCTGCATCCGGCGGATGGAGGCGACCACATCCTCCGCCGTCAGCGGCGTGCCGTCATGGAAGGTCACGCCCTGGCGCAGCTTGAACTCCCAGGTGGTGGCATCCACCGGGCGCCAGCTCGTCGCGATGCCGGGCAGCAGCTGGAGGTTGTCGCCGGAGGTCACCAGCGTGTCGAAGACATGCTTCAGCGCCTCTGCATGGGTGCCGGTCGCGGTGTAGTGCGGGTCCACCCCCTCCGGCCCGGCGCGGACGCCGAGGTTGAGGGTCTGTGCGCCGGCGGTGCCGGCAAGAACCATGCTGGCGGCGCCGGCGAGAATCAGGCTGCGGAAGCTCATGGTCATGGCGGTATCCCCCGGGGGTGAAGCGTCCTGTTCCGCCGATGGTAGGAACGGCTTGCGTCCGCTGTCCATGCCCCGATACTGCGTCGCAATGCTCGGCTTCATCATCCAGCGCCTGCTGCAATCCCTGCTCGTCATGCTCGCCATGTCGGCGCTGGTCTTCGCTGGCGTATACGCCATCGGCAACCCGATCGACGTGCTGATCTCCCCGGATGCGACGCAGCAGATCCGGGAGGATGCGATCCGGCACTACGGGCTGGACCTGCCGCTGTGGCGGCAATACCTGGCCTTCCTCGGCCGGCTGCTGGCGGGGGATTTCGGACGGTCCTTCGTCTTCGACATCCCGGTGCTGGAGCTGGTGCTGGCCCGGCTGCCGGCGACGCTGGAACTGGCGCTGGCCTCCGTGCTGATCGGCGCCTTCATCGGCATTCCGCTGGGCATCTATGCCGGCTATCGGCCGGAGGCCGCCTCCTCCCGCGCCATCATGGCGGTCTCCGTGCTGGGGTTTTCCGTGCCGACCTTCTGGGTGGGGCTGCTGCTGATCCTGACCTTCGCGGTCAATCTCGATTGGCTGCCGGCCGGCGACCGCGGGCCGGTGGTGGAGGTGTTCGGCGTCGGCTGGTCCTTCCTGACGGCGGAGGGGCTGACCTTCCTCATCCTGCCGGCGCTGAACCTGTCGCTGTTCAAGCTGGCGATGATGATCCGCCTGGCGCGCGCCGGGACGCGGGAGATCATGCTGACGGATACGGTGAAGTTCGCCCGCGCCGCGGGGCTTGCCGAGTTCACCATCCTGCGCCGGCATGTGCTGCGGCTGATCTCCATCCCGCTGGTGACGGTGTTCGGCCTGGAATTCGCCTCCACCCTCGCCTTCGCCGTGGTGACGGAGACGATCTTCTCCTGGCCCGGGGTCGGCAAGCTGATCATCGATTCGATCACCTCGCTCGATCGGCCGGTGATGGTGGCCTATCTGGTGCTGGTCGCCTTCCTGTTCGTCACCATCAACCTGGTGGTCGATCTGTCCTACGCGCTGCTGGATCCGCGGCTGCGGCGGGGCGGGCGGGCGTGACCGCATCCGATGGTCGCAGGGCGCAGCCGGCAGGGCCGGCGAGCACCGGAGAGCTGAATCGGATGCGCGCATGACCAATTTCTGGCGCATCTACCGCGAGAACTGGGTGGCGGTGGTGGCACTCGCCGTCGTGGTGCTGGTGGTGCTGGCGGCGGTGACGGCGCCGCTGTTCGCGCCGCAGGACCCCTATGATCTGGCGGGCCTCGACCTGATGGATGCGCGCCGGCCGCCAGGCTATGAGGGCTCCGGCGGCTTCGTGCACTGGCTGGGCACGGATGCGCAGGGGCGGGACCTGCTGTCGGCCATTCTCTACGGGCTGCGCATCTCGCTGCAGATGGGGCTCGCCGCCGGGGCGGTGGCGATGACGCTGGGCGCCGCGCTGGGCATCCTCTCGGCCCATCTCGGCGGCTGGGTGGAAGCGGTGGTGATGCGGGTGGTGGACCTGCAGCTTTCCTTCCCCGCGATCCTGCTGGCGCTGGTGCTGGTGGCGATGCTGGGGCAGGGGAAGACGCAGCTGATCATCGCGCTGGTGGCCGCGCAATACGCCTATTTCGCCCGCACCGCCTACGGCGCCGCCACGGCGGAGCGGCAGAAGGATTATGTGGAGGCGGCCTCCGCCACGCCGCTGCCGGGCTGGCGCGTGGTGCTGCGCCACATCCTCCCGAACTGCCTGCCGCCGCTGATCGTCGTCGGCACGGTGCAGGTGGCGAATGCCATCGCGCTGGAGGCCACGCTGTCCTTCCTCGGCCTCGGCCTGCCGCCGACGGAGCCTTCGCTCGGCATGCTGATCGCCAACGGCTTCCCCTACATGATGAGCGGGCGCAGCTGGATTTCCGTCTATCCCGGCATCGCGCTGATCGTGCTGATCGTCGCCATCAACATCGTCGGCGACCAGATCCGCGACCAGTTCAACCCGCGGCTGACGCGATGAGCGCGCTGCTCGAAGTCCGAGACCTGCACACGCATTTCTTCACCCGCGCCGGGGTGGTGCGGGCGGTGGAGGGCGTCTCCTTCAGCCTGGCGCGCGGCGAGATCCTGGGCCTGGTCGGCGAAAGCGGCTCCGGCAAATCCGTCACCGGATTCTCGCTGATCGGGCTGGTCGATCCGCCGGGCCGCATCGTCTCCGGCTCCATCCGCTTCGATGGGCAGGAACTGGTGGGGCTGCCGCAGGCGGCGATGCGCCGGCTGCGGGGGGCGCGCATCGCCATGGTCTTCCAGGACCCGGCGGCGACGCTCAATCCCGTGCTGACCATCGGCCAGCAGATGGCGCTCGCCGTGCGCGCGCATGGCAGGGCCAGCGAGGCGGCGGCGCGGGACCTGGCGGCACGCACGCTGACGCGCGTCGGCATCCCGGATGCGGCGGCGCGGCTGGATGCCTATCCGCATGAATTCTCCGGCGGCATGCGCCAGCGCGTGGCCATCGCCACTGCCCTGCTGCACGGGCCGGAACTGATCGTGGCGGATGAGCCGACGACGGCGCTGGATGTCTCGATCCAGGCGCAGATCCTGGCGGAGATGAAGAAGCTGGCGAAGGAAAGCGGCACCGCGCTGGTCTGGATCAGCCACGACCTGGCCACGGTGTCGTCGCTCGCCGACCGCGTGCTGGTCATGTATGCCGGCCGCATCGTCGAGAGCGGCGGGGTGAGCGAGACGCTGCGCGCGCCGCGCCACCCCTACACGCGCGGCCTGCTGGACAGCCTGCCCGCCACGGCGCGGCCCGGCGAGAAGCTGAACCAGATCCCGGGCAGCACGCCGAGCCTGCTGGCGCTGCCGCCCGGCTGCCCCTTCGCGCCACGCTGCCCGCGCGCCGATGCCGCCTGCGCGACCGACCCGCCGGATGTCGTCACCGGCGGCAGGCTGGTGCGCTGCCACCACCCGCTGGCGGTGGCGGCATGAGCGCGCCCGATCGGCAGGGCGGCGAAGGAAGTGGCGCCGTGGATCGGCCGATTCCGGATCGGATCCTGGTGGCGGAGGGCGTGACCAAGCGCTTCGACCCGCGCCTGTCGCTGGGCGACCGCATCGCCGGCGCGCTGGGCGCGGCGGTGGAGCGGCGGGCGGTGCAGGCGGTCTCCGACGTGTCGCTGGCGGTGCGCCAGGGCGAGACGCTGGGCCTGGTGGGCGAAAGCGGCTGCGGCAAATCGACGCTCGGCAAGATGCTGGCCGGGATCATGGCACCGAGCGCGGGCCGCGTGCTGGTGGATGGCGTGGCGCCGATGCAGGGGCGGCACAAGGCCACCACGCGCATCCAGACGGTGTTCCAGGACCCCTTCGCCTCGCTCAACCCGCGCATGCGCATCGGGGCCACCATCGCGGAAGGCCCCGTCGCGCATGGGCTGGTGGCCCGTGCACAGGCGCCGGCGATGGTGGCGGATTGGCTGGCACGCGTCGGGCTGGACCCTGCCTTTGCCAGCCGCTTCCCGCACCAGTTCTCCGGCGGCCAGCGGCAGCGGGTGGCGATCGCGCGGGCGCTGGCGATGCAGCCGGTGATGCTGGTCTGCGACGAGCCGGTGGCCTCGCTCGACGTGTCGATCCAGGCGCAGATCCTGAACCTGTTTCTCGATTTGCGGCGCGACCTGGGCCTGACCTGCGTGTTCATCTCGCACGACCTGTCCGTGGTGCGGCATGTGAGCGACCGCGTCGCCATCATGTATCTCGGCCGCATCGTGGAGAGCGGCGCGGCGGCGCGCATCTACACCGCGCCGCGCCACCCCTACACCCAGGGGCTGCTGGACAGCGTGCCGAAGCTGCGGCTGGAGGCGGACGACCTGGCGACCTTCAAGCCCATCGCCGGCGAACTGCCTTCCCCCCTGTCACCGCCGCCCGGCTGCGCCTTCCACCCGCGCTGCCCGAAGGCGACCGAGATCTGCCGCGCCGAACGGCCGCTGCTGACACCGCGGGAGGATGGCGCGCTGGTCGCCTGCCACCACGCGTGAGCGCTGCTGGCTGGCTGGCCCGTGGACTGGAGGGCGTGGAGGGTCTCCTCCACCTGCTGCTGTTGCCGCTCCGCCTGCTTCGGCTGCTGACAACGATCGGCTGGCAGGGGTTGCTGATTGTGCTGGCGGTGCTGGGCGTGATCGGCCTCGGCATCTGGTGGTGGCGGCGGCGCTGAAACGCGGCACGCAACGCGCGAAGCAGGGTGAAACGCATCGCGCCATGCGGGTACCTAGACTGCCCCGAGGGCAGAGAGGGACCGGATCATGAGTGGATCGACGCAACCCGCCGCCGGCGACTTCTCGACGCCGGCCGAATCCAACGGCATCACCGACCTGATCAACAACTCCTCCAACACCGGGCGGGAGGTGGCGCAGACCCTGGCCTCCGAGACCCTGTCGCGCGCCATTGCGCGCGGCGCCGGCGGGCTGCGCGGCGCGGCCGGCGGGCTGGCCGGGGCGCTGGTGCAGCCGGCGGTCTGGGTGCTGTCCGGCCGGGCGCCGCAGCCGGGGGATATCGAGCTGTGGGGCCTCGGCACCGTGGTGTCGCTGGCCGGCGGCGCCATCGGCTCCGGCGCCACCATGGTGACGGGGCTGGTGAAGGCGCTGGTGGAGGACCACGAGGACGGCATCATCGCCACCGCGGTGGCGAATGAGCCGGAGCGCTACCGGCCCTTCATCCGGTCGGTCCGCAACTACGGGGCCTCCGGGCGGGGGATCGTGGCGATGACCATCGCCAACCATGGCGGCGTCACCTGGCGCGTCGGGCCGGCGACCTGGGTCTACATCACGGACGCCACGGGCAAGCTGGTCTGCGACTACCGCCCGGCCCATGCGATGGAGATCTACGCGCCCGTCCTGCCGCTGCGCATCGTCGGCCGGCAATATGGCGAGATCACCTATCGCTGGACGACCCGCAACGGGAACATCCACGGGTAGGGTGAGACTGGGCGCATGACCTAGAGCCATTTCACCGAAACCGAGGACGGTGAAACGGCTCTAGCTTATTGTTCCGACGCATTTTCCGAGTTGCCTTGCGAAGCCGCAAGGCTTGAAAATGCTCCAGCGCTGCGGAAAACAGGGCGGACTGGCTGCGCCGGGTGTCAACCCTCGCGTGGCGGGTGCCGCGCAACCGCCCAGCCGCCATCCACCGCCAGCACCTGCCCGGTGATGAAGCTGGCATCGTCGGAGGCGAGGAAGGCCACGGCGGAAGCCACTTCCTCCGGCTGGCCGGCGCGGCGCAGCGGCGCGGCCTCGATCATGGCGCGCCGGTACCAGGGATCGGCACGGAAGGCCTCGGTCATCGCCGTCTCGATGGCGCCGGCGGCGACGGCATTCACGCGGATGCCCTCGGCGCCCAGCTCAGCTGCGGCGCTGCGGGTGAACTGCGCGAGTCCGGCCTTGGCCACCGCATAGGCGATGCTGCCGGGCATGCCTTCCTGGCCGAAGACGGAGGCCATGTTCACCACCGCACCGCCCGGCCGCGCCAGATGCGGCAGCGCCTCCCGCGTCAGGCGCAGCGCGGCCGCCAGGTTGACCTCCAGGATCCGGGCGAGCGCGGCATCCTCGGTCGCCGCCAGGGCACGGGACCCGCCGATGCCGGCATTGTTCACCAGCACATCCAGCCGCCCGAAGGCGGCCAGCGCCGCGGCGACGATGGCCGCGCCGGCCCCCGCCGCCGCGACATCGGCCAGCAGCGCGGTGCCGCCCAGGCCGGCGGCGGTGGCGGCGACCGAGGGATCGCAATCCACCAGCAGCACCGCCGCGCCCTCGGCCGCCAGCCGCGCCGCGCAGGCGGCACCGATGCCGCGCGCGGCGCCGGTGACGATGGCGGCACGGCCCTGGAAGCGCGGGCGCATCGGGGTCAGAAGTTCACCCGGTCCCCGCCCTTCAGCGACAGGATGTCACGGGCCTCATCCGGCGTGGCGACGGACAGCCCCAGCCCCTCGATGATCTGCCTGGCGCTGCGCACCTGTTCCGCATTGCTCGCCGCCAGCCGCCCCGGGCCGCCCCACAGGCTGTCCTCCAGCCCGACGCGGATGTTGCCGCCCATGGCGGCGGCCATGGCGGCGATCGGCAATTGGTTCCGCCCGGCGCCCAGCACGCTCCACTTGTAGCTGTCGCCGAACAGCCGGTCCGCCGTGCGCTTCATGTGCAGCACATCCTCCGGATGCGCGCCGATGCCGCCCTGCAGGCCGAACACCGTCTGGATGAACAGCGGCGCGCGCACCAGCCCCTGGTCCAGGAAATACTTCAGGTTGTAGAGGTGGGAGGTGTCGTAGCACTCGAACTCGAAACGCGTGTCGTTCTCGGAACAGGTCTTCAGGATGTATTCGATATCCCCGAAGGTGTTGCGGAACAGGATGTCCTTGTTGGCGAGATAAGGCTGTTCCCAATCGTGCTGAAACTCCTTGAACCGGTTCAGCATCCCGAACAGGCCGAAATTCATCGAGCCCATGTTGAGCGAGGCCACTTCCGGCGCGAAACGCGCGGCCGGCTTCACCCGCTGCTCGATGGTCATGGTCGGTGCGCCGCCGGTGGTGATGTTCACCACGCAGTCGCTGCGCTGCTTGATGACGCGCAGGAAGGGCGCGAAGGCCTCCGGCGACTGGTCCGGCCGGCCATCGGCCGGGTTGCGCGCGTGCAGGTGGACGATGGCCGCACCCGCCTCCGCCGCGCCGATCGCCGCATCGGCGATCTGCTCCGCCGTGATCGGCAGGTGCGGGGACATGCTGGGCGTGTGGATCGCACCCGTGACCGCACAGGTGATGATGACTTTCCGGCTCATGCCTCGCCCGACTCCTGCTGCTTCTTGTGGGCGGCGAGTGCCGCCAGCCTTCCATCGCGCGCGACGCTGCGGGCGGCGATCGCCGCCCGGTCCGGCGTTCCGCCCCATTGTTCCATGATCCGGGCGAGCCCCGCCGCGCCGAACACCTCGGGTGAGGGCGGCGCCGCGGCGATGCGGCCGTAGAAGGGGCCGTAGCGCGCGCAATAATCGGGGATGCCGCCCGGCGCGTTCAGCTCGATGGTTGCGAAGGGGCCGAGGAAGGACCAGCGCAGGCCCAGCCCCTGGCTCACCGTGGTGTCGAGGTCCTGCGGCGAGACATAGCCTTCCTGCACCAGCCGGAACGCCTCCGCCAGCAGCGCGCCCTGCAGGCGGTTGAGGACAAAGCCCTCGATCTCCCGCTTCAGCGTGACCGGTGCCTGGCCGATTCCCGCGAAGATCTCCCGCGCCCGGGCCAGGGTTTCCGGCGCCGTCCAGGGGGCGCCGGACAACTCCACCACCGGCACCAGGTGCGGCGGGTTCACCGGATGCGCCACCAGGCAGCGCGCCCGGCCCGCCAAGCCCTCGGTAAAGCTGGAACAGGGGATGGCGGAGGTGGAGGAGGCCAGGATGCAGTCCGGGCGGGCCAGGAAGTCCAGCTCGGCAAAGATGGCGCGCTTGGTGGCGGCATCCTCCGGCCCGCTCTCCTGCACGAATTCGGCATCCGCCAGCGCCTCCGTCAGGCTGGCGGCGGCCTGGATGGCGCGGAGCGCGGCCTCCGGATCGGCACAGAGCCCGTGCCGTGCCAATTCCGCCAACCCTGCCGCGCAGAGCCCCGGCGCGGCGGCCAGCGCCGCGGCGGAGGGATCGTGCAGCGCCACGCGCCAGCCGGCGCGGGCGAAGATCATCGCCCAGGCGCGGCCGATCAGGCCGGCGCCGATGATGGCAATCTTTCGCGTTTCCGCCATGGCTGTTTCCCCCCCGGCAGGGGGCACGATAGGCCCGATGCGGCGCCGCGCAATCCTGTCCCTGGCGGTCGATGCTCAGCGCTGCCGGTCGAGCGCCCTCCACAGCCCGATGACGAGCTGCCGCGCCGTGGCCTCGTCGGTCGGCAATCGGAGCAGCTGCCCGTTGCGGGCGATGAGGTGGATCTCGGCCCCGTCATCGGAGGTGAGCAGGGATGCGGCCACGAGATCGGGCGCGCGGGGTGGCCTGTTGCGGCCGGCAGTCTGCGGCGTCATGCGTTGGCCCTCTTGCCTCGGCGCCGCAATTCTTGCGGCCTGGGAATCCGGCGCGTGGCACCGGATGCCGGGGCATGATCCCACCGCGCGATTGCCCAGAGATGAATCCGGCAGCGGGCGCCAAGCGCCCTCGGTGCCGCACCAGCCCCAGCCCTATTCGTATTCCTCGAGGAGACGGGGCAGGACATCGGCCAGGGCCGCGGCAATGCAGGATCGAAGGCCGAGTTCCGTAACGCCGCCATGCTCGTCCTGGAAGGTCGAGAGCACCGCCTCGCTGATTTCGCTGGCGGCCTCGCGCAGAAAGGCCGGGCGGTCCGCCGCCTGTTCGGCAGCATGACGCAACGCGGATTCCAGCGTCTGGTGCAGGTCCTGGAAGAGGATGCGCTGGACAGGCGGCACGCGTTCGGCCTTTCGGAATGGCGCATGATGCAAGACCCTCCGATTCTGCCAAGGATAAAATCAGTCCGAGCCAGATGACCGGAAGCGGTGCAATCTTCTAAAAAATGATCTTAACTTCAATTCATTCCGCAGCTGAGGCGCAGGATAGCCGAGTCGCGCGGCGTATTGACGGGGCGTGTCACCCGCTCGCAATAATTTGCTTGCAAAGCGTGGCATCAGGCCATCTGCTACCGACCAAGGCAGTGACAGCTTCTTTTTTGTCCAACCCAGGGGATGCTCATGTCACCTCGTAACGGAACAAATGGAACCGATGCCGCCGCCATCCTGGTGCGCCTTGCCCATCAGGCTGAGGCGCGTGGCGACATCCGCGCCGCGCTCATCCTGCTGAACGTCTCGCGCCTGCTCCAGGAAGCCTTGCAGCCCTCCCAGACCGCATCGCGCTGAGGCACCAGGAACGCCAAGCGCCAGCCTTGCGATGGTCTAGGCCGGGGGGCACCGTCCGACGACCGGGCCGAAGCGCCCAGGCAGGAAACCCGAGCACGCGCCGCGCCTTCCCGGCGCGGCGCATGCCCTGGAGCCATTTCACCGAAAGCGAGGACGGTGAAACGGCTCCAGCGTATAGTTCCGACGCATTTCCGGGTCGCCTTGCGAAGCCGCAAGGCCGGAAAAATGCTCTAATCCGAGGCGGCGGGCAGCAACAGACCGCGCAGGCGGTCCAGCATGGCCAGCGCCGGGGCGCCCAGCTCGTCCTCCGGCCCGGCCACATCCTCCACCGTCGCCAGTGCCCGCCGGCGGCCCTCGGCCTCCGGCAGCAGGGCCGCCAGGGTCGCCAGCGCCTCCTCCGGCGCCATCTCCACCACCACGGTCTGTTCCCGGATCAGCGCCTGGCGGGCGGAGCTGGTGAGCTGCGCGAAGGGCTCCTCCGTGGTCAGCAGCAGGTTTGACCGCGCGAGTCGGTTGCGCCGCACGCCGCCGCGCGCCTTGGCCAGCAGGATCATCATCCGCACGACCGCTTCGGCGTAGCCGCCCTCCCCGATTCGGGCCAGCGCCGCGCGCACCTCCGGGCTGTCATCCTGCGCGTCCGCCACCGCCTCCGCCGTGCCTTCAACGGCCGCGGCGGAGGCGACGCCCAGCGCCGAGAGCGTGCCATAGACGGCATGGAAGGCGGTCTCCTGGGCTGCGTCGCGCCAGTCGCGCCAGGCGTCGATGCTGCGCTCCACACTGTCCGCCCAGGCGCGCTCCATGGCGGTGAAGGGGTTGTCGGAGGCGACCGGCGCGCGATTCGCCTTCACCGCGGCGGCGAGAGGGCCGAGCGGCTTCATCATCGGGTTCGCGTCGCTGACCAGGTAGCGGCGCGCGCGCATCGGATTCATCTGCCGCCGCAGCTCGGCGCTTTCCGCCGTGGTGAACTGGCGGATCACCGGGCTGGCGAACAGGTCGTAGAGCATCTGGTTCATGGCGGAGATGCGGGCCACGGCCGGAAACGCCTCGTTCTCCGCCTCGCCGGAGATCGCGCGGATGTCGGCGATGGTCTTCTCCACCAGCTCCACCTGGTAGCCGGTGTTCAGCCCGCTGCCGGCGGTGCCGGTGATGCGGAGCTCATACAGGCCGGGCGCCACGCTCTCGATGAGTTCGAGCGTGTTGGCGATTTCCGTGTGTTCCTTGTTGGCCACCTTGCCGGAGACGAAGATGCCGAGATGGCCGATCTCGTCATGCACCAGGTAGATGATGGTCTGGCCGAGCGTCTTGATCTCCGCCTCGTCGCGATAGACGTCGGCGATCCAGCGCAGCGCCTGGCCGGGCGGGGTGATGTTGTCGCCGACGGAGGCGAAGACCACGATCGGCGACTTCACCGCGCGCATGTTGAAGGACGCGCCCTTGCCGGCGGAGATCTCGCCGCGGGCGAATTTGTCGCCGATGAACAGGTTCTCGACGATCCAGCGGATCTCGTCCCGCGTCATCAGGAAGTAGCCGCCCCACCAGCGCTCGAACTCCAGGAAGCGCTCCGCCTCCGTGTCCACCTTCTCGTACAGGTTGAAATACTTGCGGAACTTGGTGTTGCCCGGCGACAGGCTCTCGAAGTTGGAGACCAGGTTGGCGCCGTCGAAGGTGCCGTTGCCGAGGTCGGCCAGCATCGCCGCCGGCCAGGACCCGCCGGCGAGGCCGCCGGTGTAGCGCATCGGGTTGCGGCCCTTCTCGCCGGCCCAGTAGGACAGGGGGGCGCCGTTCAGCACCAGCGGGCCGGTCAGCTCCGGCTCGGAGGCGCCGAGCATCATCACCGCCCAGCCGCCCTGGCAATTGCCGATCACGACGGGGCGCTGCGCCTCCGGGTGCAGTTCGTGGATGCGGCGCAGGAAGATCGCCTCGGCCTCGGTGATGTCGAGGATGGTCTGGCCGGGCTCCGGCTCACGGAAGAAGATGACGAAGTAGACGGGATGGCCGCGGCGCAGCGCGACGCCCACCTGGCTGTCCGACTTGAAGCCGCCGATGCCGGCGCCGTGGCCGGCGCGCGGGTCGATGATGACGAAGGGGCGCATCGCCGGGTCCACCGCGGGAAAGCCGGCGGGGGGCTTGATGCGGACCAGCGCGTAGTTGCAGCGCCGCGGCAGGGTGCGGCCATCCACCACCATGTCCCAGTCGAAGACCAGCACCGGCGGGCAGCCGGCCTTCTCATGCTCCAGGAAGGCGTTGCCGGCCTGGCGCATGGTGTCCCAGAACAGGATGGAGCGCTGGCTGGCATCCACCGCATAGGCCATGGCGTCCTGCGCCAGGGCGAAGGGGGAGCGGCCGAGGAAGGCGGCGCCGGTCGGCAGCGCGCCATCCATGATGCGCGGCGCCGCGGCAGGGGTGAGGGCTGCCATCTGCCGGCGGGCGACATCGCCCATGGCCTGGGCCTGTTCCATGAAGCGGCTGAGGGTTTCGGCACCCCTGGCCATCAGCTCGCGCCCGGGGGGAGGGGTCTGCGCGTTCATCCGGTCCATCCTTGGATCGCCATCCTGGGAAGCCACGACGGCAATGCAGCATAGCTGGGATTTGGGGACGGGGCACGCCAGTAAAGTTCCGCCTGCGGCGGCCGCGCCGATGTCCCGATGGGCGAGAGGTTCCGGGATGCTGCGCCGGAAGCTATAGGACGGGCCTATCGCAACGAACGGAACTCGTTTCTTTCTGCGGTCGGTCGTAACAGGCATGGTCCGGGCAAGCGGGGTTCGGGCCGGGTCGGCCCAGTCACAGCCCGCGGTGTCTCAAAGCAAGAGATCATCGGCCATGGCCAATCACGCGGGCAACATGACGTCGAAGCCGGAGAATTTGGACCAGCCAGCGCTCGATTCAGTCAGCGGCGGCTTCTTCAACACGCCGGACATGATCACCCCCGACGATATCGGCATTCCGCTGCCCGACTTCGAGATTCCACCCGAGATCTTCGAGCTGCCCGAGATCACCGTCCCCAACATCGAGGGGCCCAATATCACCCTGCCCAGTTTCCAGATCGACCTTCCGCCGGAGATGATCGAGCCGTTGCATCTGCTGGGGCTTCCCCCGGCCTTCCTGCAGTTTCTGTTCCCGAACTACACGCCCCCGGGTTCGCAGCCGGCGCCAGCGACGCCCACGGCGCCGCCCCTGCCGGAAGGCGTCGGCACCTTCGCCGGTGGCCTGTCCACGGAGCACCAGGACCAGTCCTTCCTTTCGGGCCAGGCGGAACGCATGCAGGGGATGGACCTGAACCAGCTGAACCTCAGCGCGCAGACACTGCGGGAGGTGAACGGGCTGCAGGAGGCGCTGGACCGATTCTTCGCCTCCTCGAACCATCAGGACCTGCTGCAGGACCCCGATTGGCGGCACCATATCTCCACGCTGCAGCAGCAGCTCATCGACCGGATCGGCCAGGTGGGCGGCGAGGGGCAGGATCAGCTTTCCGGCGCGGACAACACGAACGACACGCTGCGGGGCAATGCGGGCGACGACACGCTGCTGGGCGGCGACGGCCGCGACCGCATCGGCGGCGGCGCCGGCGCGGACCTGCTCTACGGCGATTGGGCCGAGGACCGGCCGGGCGGCGGCGCGGACACGATGGATGGGGGCATCGGCGATGGCGCGGCGGATATCGCCCATGGCGGCGGCGGCGACGACACCTACATCTGGCGCACCGGCGACGGCAACGACCGGTTCCATGGCGGCGCCGGCAGCGACACCCTGGTGATCGGCGGCGTCGGCCCCAATCAGCTGTTCGAAAACTTCTGGTTGCAGGAAGGCGTGTGGATGACCAGCACGGACGACCGGACCTTCTTCTTCGTCAATGCGCAGGGCGAGCGCGTGCAGGAGGTGAGCGGCACGCTGCGCTTCGGCGACGAGGTCCTCACCTTCAGCGGCGTCAGCACCATCCGGCTGCCCTGAACGGCCGCGGCCGCTATTCCAGCCGCGCCCCCGCCGGCACCGCCATGCCGCGCCGCACCGCCGGGCGTTCGCCCATACGGGCGAACCAGGCGGCCAGGTGCGGGGTCGGCGCCAGCGTCCGGTCGGCCCAGCCGTGCTTCGCCACCCAGGGATAGGCCGCGATATCGGCGATGGAGCAGCTGGCGCCGGCCAGGTAGGGCACCTCGGCCAGCCTTCCGTCCAGCAGCCGGTAGACGCGGTCGACCAGGGCGGTGGTATGGGCCCGCGCCGCCTCCGGCTTCTCCGGCGCCAGCTCCGTCCAGTGATGTGCCTGGCCCGTGAAGGGGCCGAGCGAGGTCAGGGCGACCATCAGCCAGGACAGGGTGGTCGCCCGGTCCTCCCCCATCAGCAGGCCGTGGCGCTCCGCCAGGTGCAGCAGGATGGCGCCGCTCTCGAAGATCGGGCGCCCCTCCTCCACCAGGATGGGAATCTTGCCGTAGGGGTTCAGCGTCAGGATTTCGGGCGCGAATTGCTGCCGCGCCCGGATGTTCACCCCAGTCACGGCATAGTCCAGGCCGCATTCCTCCAGCATGATGGAGACGCGCTGGGAATTGGGCGTCGCCCATCCGTAGAAATGCCGCACCGCCTGGTCCTTCCCGTTCCTGGAGCATTCAGACCAGGATCAGGTCGGCCGTCGAGAGGGTGGTGACGCCGTCCAGGGTCGCGACCCAGCTGACATCGGCCTGATCCCCCGTGCCATCGGCATCGAACCACAGGCGGCCGGTGCCGGTCTCGAACAGGAATTGCGCTGTCGCGGCATTGACCACCGGGCTGGCTCCGACGACGAGCGAGGGCGTCGCCAGATTGCCAAGGCCGAAAGCCTCGCGCTCGATCGCGATGCGGTCCTCGCCCCGGACGAAGTCGAGGATGAAGTCGCCGGAGCCGGTGGCGCCCAGGCCGAAGCGGAAAATGTCGCGTCCCGCGCCGCCGGACAGCAGGTCGGACCCCTCGCCGCCGATCAGCAGGTCGTCGCCCTCGCGGCCCTCCAGGTAGTCGGTGCCCTTGCCGCCCCAGAAGGTATTGGCGGAGGCGGAGCCGCGGATATCGTCGCCGGCATCGCTGCCGACCACGTTCTCGATCACGCGCAGGGTCAGGCCCTGGGCCAGGCCGCCATTGTACTGCTGCGCCACCATGTCCAGCCAGACCGGCGCGCCCGAGACGATGTTGAAGCGCAGCGTGTCCACGCCGGTGCTGCCGTCGAAGTAGTCGGTGCCATTGGCGTCGAAGTCGGTGCGCACGAAGACGTCGTTGCCGGCATCGCCATAAAGGCTGTCATTGCCGTCGCCATCGGTCAGCTCGTCATTGCCGCTGCCGCCGCGCAGGCGGTCATTGCCGGCATTGCCCTCCAGCAGGTCGGCCAGCGACCCGCCCGTGACGCTGTCGTGGCCGCGGCCGCCGTCGAAATGCAGCTGCTCCATGCCGGTGAAGCGGGTGGTGGCATCCACCTGCGTCAGGCCGGTGGAGAAGACGAAGGCGAAGTTCACGTATTCCTCGGTGAGGTCGAGGAAGAGGCGATCCGCATCCGCGCCGCCATCGGCAAAGTCGCCGCGGTTCATATGCAGCTCATCCGCCCCGGCGCCGCCCAGCAGCGTATCGGCCTCGCCATCCTTGATGCCGCCGGTGGCCCAGAGGATGTCGGCGCCATCGCCGCCCTCCAGCCGGTCGGCGCCATACCAGCCCGTCAGCTCGTCATTCCCGCCCAGGCCCAGCAGCGTGTCATCGCCTGACATGCCGTTGAACCAGTCGTCCAGCGCGCCGCCCACCAGGCTGTCGCGGCCGGAGCCGGAGCGGATGTGCACGCGCTCGATGTTCGTCAGCGTGACGGAGCCATTCGACAGCGGCGCCTGGGCGGACAGAGTGAAGGTGAGGTCGCGGCTGCTGCCGGAGCGGTTGATCCAGGCATAGTCGATGCCGCTGCCGCCATCCACGGTATAGGCGCCGCCGGCACTGCCGCCGCCATTGTTGATGTAGACCACATCATTCCCGGTGCCGAGCTTGATGCGGCTCCAGCCGGTCGCGCCGTCCACGCTGACCTCGTCGTCGCCGGCGCCGGAATCGATGAAGTTGTTGCCGCCGCCATCGATGATGCGGTCGATGCCGTTGCCCGCATTGATGGTGTCGTTGCCATAGCCGCTGGCCAGCACGTCGTCGCCGGCGCTGCCGGTCAGGGAGTTGTTGCCACCGGCGGCGTTGAAGACCACGCGCTGCGCCGTGCCGGCGGCCAGCACGTCGTCGCCATAGGCGGTGTTGATCTCGACGATCTCGATGTCGGTCAGCGTGGTGCCATCGGACAGGGTGGCGGTCGCGGCGCCGGTGAAGCGGTAGTCGATCGCATCCGAATAGGTGAAGCGGTCGATCCGTGCCGTGTCGGTGCCGGCACCGCCGCGGATCGTGTCGATGCCCCCGGCGCCGACGATCAGGATATCGTCGCCGTCGCCGCCCTCCAGCAGGTCGCGGCCCTCGCCGCCCATCAGCAGGTCCTGGCCGCCGCCGCCGCGCAGCGTATCGGCCCCATGGAAGCCGTTCAGCACGTCGTCCCCGGATTCGCCGGCGAAGAGATTGGCCTGCTCGGTGCCGTCGATGCTGTAGGCCTCGATGCCGATGATACGGGTGCCGTCGGCCAGCAGGTTCACGACGGTGGCGGCCTTGGCGACGAAATTGCCGGACAGGCCGTGCATCACCAGCCGGTCCAGGCCCGTGCCGCCATCGATGGAATCGGCGCCTTCGCCATGCCAGCGCTCGATCACGTCATTGCCGCTGCCGCCATTCATGGAATCGGCGCCGGCGCCGCCGGACAGGCTGTCGTCGCCGGCCTGGCCGAACATCGTGTCGTTGCCGTCGCCGCCGCGCATCGTGTCGTTGCCGGTGCCGCCGTCCATCAGGTCGTTGCCGACCTCGCCATACATCTGGTCCTCGCCCGCCTGGCCATAGAGGCGGTCATTGCCGCTGCCGCCGTAGAGCTGGTCGCGTCCATTGCCGCCGGTGAGCAGGTCATTGCCGGTATCCCCCAGCAGTGCGTCGTCGCCATTGCCGCCCTCCAGGCGGTCATGGCCGGTCTCGCCGAAGAGGGTGTCGTTGCCCAGGCCACCGAGCGCCGTGTCATTGCCGGCGCCGCCGACGAAGCGGTCGTCCCAGGTGCCGCCGGTGAAGCGGTCGGCGTAGGCGCCGGCGGTGATGGCGTAGGTTTCCACGCCGATGACCTTCGCCCCCAGCAGCGTGACAAGGTTGGCGGAATCGACCACCTGGAAGGTGATGCCGGTCTTGGTGGAGGCGAAGCTGATGGAAAGCGTGTCGAAGCCGGCGCCGCCGGCGACGGTGTCGCCCTGCATCTCGGCCTGGTTGTCATAGAAGACATGGTCATCGCCGCCATAGCCGATGATCAGGTCGATGCCGGTCTCGCCGAACAGGTAGTCGGTGCCGTCGGTGCCCTCGATGAGATGGGGCGACGCGGCGAAAGGCGCCATTCTGGACGCACTCATGGAAACCTCTTTGGGTGGATGGACAGCGGGCCGCCGTCCTTACCCTCGGAGACGCCCCTGCGATGGGCGCGCTTGCTAGTCCCGCAATATTGCCTCCCGATTGCGTGGCGGCCGGGCGATTGTTTCGCGTGTTGCGGGCCCGCTGCGTCAGGCCGCCCGCTTCTCCCGCGCATGCCGCAGCAGGGCCAGGCTCACGCGCCCCTCCTCCACCAGGATGGGGATCCTGCCGTAGGGGTTCAGCGCCAGGATTTCGGGCGCGAATTGCTGCCGCGCCCGGATGTTGACCCAGTCACGGCATGGTCCAGGCCGCATTCCTCCAGCATGATGGAGACGCGCTGGGAAGTGGGCGTCGCCCATCCGTGGAAATGCCGCATGAGCCGGTCCTCGCTTCGGGCGTGGCTGCCAGCCCGGCGGTGGGCCGGCAAGTCACGCCATGCCGACCGCCGGCAGGCGTTCGGCGCGGGCATCGTCCGGACGGGCGGCAATCATCGCCTCCAAGGCGCGGCGCCGTGCGGCATGAGCGGGGTCCTCCGCCAGGTTCACCATCTCCTCCGGATCGGCGACCAGGTCGTACATCTCTGCCGCCCCGGTGATGGCCTCCAGCGTCAGCTTGTCGCGCGCCGTGCGCACGGTACGGAGTTCAAGCGGGACGCCGCAGCGGCTGTCCGACAGATCCCATTCCGAATAGGCGAAGTCGCGCTGCGCCTCGCCGCGCGCCACATCCAGCAGGCTGCGTCCGTGCCAGTGGTCGGGCCGTGCCACGCCGGCCATCTCCAGGAAGGTGGCGCCGAAATCGAGCGAGGAGACCGGCTCGTCGCAGACCCGGCCCTTCGGCAGGCCCGGCCCGCGCATCAGGCAGACGACGCGCAGCAGCCCCTCATAGGCCATCGGCCCCTTCAGCAGCAGCCCATGGTCGCCCAACCAGTCGCCATGGTCCGAGGAGACGACGACCAGCGTGTTCTCCTCCAGCCCCAGCCGGTGCAGCTCGATCAGGATTCGACCGATATTGTGGTCGGCCAGGGAGATCATGCCGTAATAGTTGGCGATCACCTCCGCCAGCTGCTCATCGCTCAGCACCGGGGTGCGGCTGTGCTTGGCGCGGAAATCGCGCAGCGTCTTGTCGGCCAGGTTCGGCACCCCCTCCAGGCTGGCGCGGTGCCACCAGGGGCGGCGGTCCAGGTCCAGGCTGCGGTGGCGCGGCAGATCCACCTCCTCCGGCCGGTGCAGCAGGCTCCACGGCATCGGGCAGTCGAAGGGGTGGTGCGGGTCCGGGATCGAGGCCCAGAGGCAGAAGGGCCGGTCGCGGCGCTCATTCAGGAAGGCCACGCTGCGGTCACCGACCCAGGTGGAATTGTGCCAGGCGGGTGGCAGGGCGGAATGCCAGGTCTGTGGCGCGCCCTTCACATCCGGCCCGCCATTCCGCCCATGCAGCGCGTCCTTCCAGCCGCCGCGGCCATCGGCGTGGTACCAGGCCTCGTAGGATTGGCCGGAGGGCGGGACCATGGGGGGGAAGGTGTTGTGGCCTTCCACCATCAGCTCCACCCGCTGGAAGCCCTTGTAGGGGCCGGTCCAGTTCGGGCCGTACAGCTGCATGGAGCTGCGGCATTCCGGGCTGCCGGTGGGCGCAAAGGTATGGGCGGTGGCGAAATGCGCCTTGCCGATCAGCGCGGTGTCGTAGCCGGCGCGGGTGAGTTCGGCGGCGAAGCCGCGGCTCGCCGGTTCCTCCGGCAGGTCGATGCCATTGTCGCAGACGCCATGGGTGCGCGGCAGCAGGCCGGTCAGGATGGAGGCGCGGGTCGGCTGGCAGACCAGGTTCGGCGTGATGCAGCCGCGGAACAGCACGCCGTCCTGCGCCAGCAGGTCCAGGTGCGGCGTCCGCACCTTTCGGCCCATGACGCCCAGGCAGTCGCCGCGCTGCTGGTCGGTGGTGATGAACAGGATATTCGGGCGTTTGTCGCGCAACGCGGCGTGCTCCTGGAGCCTCTCCCGGTCAGGCGGAAGCGCCCGCCGACCCGGAGGATACGTTGAAAAAGGGAGCCAGGGCGGGGACCGCGCCTGCTTCGGCGCGGACCGTGCCCTAGCGGATGGTGACGTTGGCGGCGCGCGCGGCGGTGCCCCAACTCGCGCGTTCCGAGGCCATGAAACGGTCGAAGGCTTCGGGCGGCATGTAGCGGGCGGTCAGGCCCTGGCTGGCCAGCTTCTGCAACGCCTCCGGCCGGGCCAGTGCGCCCTGCGCCGCCTGGCTGACATGGCGCACCACCTCGGCGGGCAGGCCGCGCGGGCCGACCAGCCCGTACCACACCGCCAGTTCCTGCCCCTCCAGCCCGGCCTGGCCCAGCGTCGGCACATCCGGCGCCAAGGGGGAGCGCGTGGCGGTGGAGACGGCCAGGGCGCGCAGCGTGCCGGCGCGCAGATGCGGCACCAGCGGCGGCAGGCCGATCGAGCCCACCTGCATCTGCCGGCCCAGCAGCGCCGCGGTGGCAGGCCCGCCGCCTCGGAAGCCGACATGCGTCACGCGGAAGCCCATGCGCTGGGCGACGATCTCCATGCCAAGATGGTGCTGGCTGCCGGGATTGGGGCTGGCGAACAGCACCGGGTCCGGCTGCGCCCGCGCCCAGGCGGCGAACTCCGTCATGTTGCGCGCCGGAACATCGGGCGTGACGACGAAGACGAAGGGGAACTCCGCCAGATGCGCGATGGGGGCGAAGTCCTGCGCCGGGTCGAAGGGCACATTGGCATAAAGCACGGGGTTGATTGCCATCATCGCGGCGTCGTTGATCAGCAGCGTGTAGCCGTCCGGCGCCGCGCGGGCGCAGGTCTCGGCGGCGATGTTGCCGCCGGCGCCGGTGCGGCTTTCCACCGCGATGCCGCGCGGGAAGGCTTCCGTCATCGCCTCGGCCAGGATTCGGGCGGTGATGTCGGTGGCGCCGCCGGGGGCGGAGCCGACCAGCAGGCGTACGGCGCGCGACGGGTAGGGCGCCTGCGCGGCGGCGCCGCGCGCGCCAAGGACCAGGCCGCCCGAGCCCAGGGCGACGCCCCGCAACAGGTCGCGCCGCGTGGCGGATGCCGACATGCTCGTCCCTCCCAGGATGTGGCCGTTCCGGCCTGTCGTTGCAGATTGCGTCGGGGCTACCAGCACGTCCAATGCATAGTAGGATGCCGATCCATGCTGCCGGAGGCATCGATGTTGGAGGTGCGGGACATGCGCCGCTTCGTGGCGCTGGCGGAGGAACGGCATTTCGGCCGTGCCGCCGGGCGGCTCGGCATCGGTCAGCCGCAGCTCTCCCGCGCCCTGCAGGCGCTGGAGGCGCGCATCGGCGCGCGGCTGCTGGCCCGCACCAGCCGGGAGGTGACGCTGACCGAGGCCGGGCAGTCGCTGCTGGCGGATGCGCGGCGGATGCTGGCCATCGCCGAGGCCGCCCCGGCCGCGGCCCGCCGCGCGGCCCAGGGCGAAAGCGGGATGCTGACGCTGGGCTTTTCCGGCTCCTGCGCCTACGCCTTCCTGCCGGTGGCGGTGGAGGGCTTCCGCCGTGCCCATCCCGGCGTGCAGCTCACGCTGCTGGAGATGTCTGCCGACCGGCTGGTGGAGGCGCTGCGCGAGGGGCGGATCGACCTGGCGCTGATGCGCCGGCTGGGCGTGCCCGGCGGCCTGGCCGGCGCGCTGGTGTTCGAGGAAAGCTTGGTCGCCGCCCTGCCGCGCGCGCATCCGCTGGCCGGCCGTGGCCGCATCGCCCCGGCGATGCTGGCGGAGAGCGCCTTCGTGATGTTCCCGCGCGACAATGGCACGGATTTCCATCGCCAGGTCGGGCTGGTCTGCGCTGCCGCCGGCTTCGTGCCGCGCGTGGCGCAGGAGGTTTCACCGATGCATGCGCTGATCGGCCTGGTCGGCGCCGGGGTGGGCGTGGCGATCGTGCCGGATTCCGTGCGCAAGCTGCACTTCGCCGGCGTGGTCTACCGCCCCTTGCAGGGCGTCGCCACGCGGTCGCAGGTCTGGGCCGCCTGGCGGCCGGAAAGCCTGCCGGCGCCGGCGCGGGCCTTCGCCACGCATCTGGGCGTGCGGCCCTGAAGGGCGGGGGGAGGGGCGATCAGGCCGCCCGCTTCTCCCGCGCATTCCGCAGCAGGGCCAAGCTGCGGTAGATGCCATGCACCATCTTTGAATAGGGCAGGGTGACGAACAGCGCGAGCACCAGGCCGAAATGCAGCGCCAGCATCAGGCCCATGGCGCCGGTGTGGCGCACCGCCAGCAGCAGCAGCCCGGTGGCGCCGATCAGGAACAGCAGGAACAGCAGCGCGTATTCCCCGCCCATCAGGCGGCGCGCGACGGGCGCCGGGTCGGTCACCGTCTTCACCCAGACCAGCCCCGCCGTGCCGATGCACAGCAGCACGCCGCCCCAGGTGCCCAACTGCACGGGCAGGGACAGGAAGGCATGCGGCGAATACCAGCCGAAGACATGGTGGTAGATCGCGCCCGTCGTCGTCGCCGCGAAGCACAGCAGGAAGCCGTAGAACATCGCCTGGTGCAGCCAGCGGCGATGCTGCGCGAAGCTGTCGTCCAGGTCGTTGCAGCCATGCCCGCCGCCGCCGAGGTTGCGCAGCGTCAGCACATCGACCGCCGCCTCCGCCGCCGGCGCCGGCTGGAAGCTGCCGCCCAGCCCGCCAGTGCCGCGGATGTAGCGGATGGCGCCCATGGTCATGGCCAGGATCGCGAACAGGAAGCTGCCGCCGGCCAGCAGGTTGATCAGCCAGAGCGGGATGATGCGGAAGAAGGCGCCGGTGCCGGTCTGGGCACTGAACAGCACCGCGGGGTCCTTGATCGCGACACTCAGCACCAGTGCCAGCATCACGAACAGCGTGGCAAGGCCGGCCACCAGCGTGCCGTTGCGCGCGAACAGCGTCCCGGCGCCCGCCGGCCAAGCGTATTCGGCATAGCTCTCCTGCCGGATCTCGGCGAAGGTCGCCGGGATGTTGATGCCGAAGGCATGCGGCGGCGCATACTGGCAGGCGTGGAAGCAGCCCTTGCAGTTGTGGCAGAGGTTGGCGAGGTGCGTCAGGTCCGCCTTCTCGAACTCCCGCCGCGCGGCCATGGCCGGGAAGACGGCGCAATAGCCCTCGCAGTAGCGGCAGGCATTGCAGACCGCCATCTGGCGGCGGGCATCCTGGTAGGCGTCGGATTCGATCTGCGTCGCTTCCTGCAGCAGCAGGTCCAGCTTGCTCATTTCAGTTGCGGACATGGCGCGCCGCCTCCTCGCCGGCCAGCCGCCCGAAGACGGTGCCGAGCGTCATACCGAAGCCGGCCAGGTAGCCCTGGCCGAGAATGTTGCCGGACATGATCTCGCCGCTGGCGAACATGTTGGCGGAGGGCTTGCCATCCGCCATCAGCACGCGGGCCTTCTCGTTCACCTTGAGGCCGAGGAAGGTGAAGGTGATGCCGGGGCGCAGCGGATAGGCATAGTAGGGAGGCGTGTCGATGCGCCGCGCCCAGTGGCTTTTCGGCGGCACCAGCCCCTCCGTCGTGCAGTCGTCCGGCACCATCGGCTTGAAGGTGCCGGGGCGGACGGCGGCGTTGAACGCGGCCACCACCTGTTCCAGCTTGCCGGTGTCGAATCCCGCCATCGCGGCAATTTCGGCAATGCTGTTCGCCTTGTAGGGGGGATAGACGGACGGAAGAAAGTTCATCACCGCCTTGCTGTCGGTGACGGCCAGCGCGATCTGGTCGGGCTGCTGCGCGATCAGGCGGCCCCAGATGGCGTAGCGCTTCGGCCAGACATCCTCGCCCTCGTCGTAGAAGCGTTCGACGTTGCGGTTCACGACGAGCGAGAAGGGCACGCAGTCCAGCCGCATGGCCAGCCCGCCATCCTCCATCGGCGCGCGGGCGTCGTTGGCGACCGCGTGGAACTGGGTCGGGTCGCCGACCTCCTGCACGCCCTGCGCCAGCAGATCCTTCAGCACCACGCCCTGGGCGTAGGGCGTGCCGCGGATCTGGAAATTATCCGCCGCATCGCCCCAGTATTCGCGCAGCCAGTTGCGGTTGGCCTGGAAGCCGCCGCAGGCCGCGACCAGCGCCTTGAAGCGGATGCGCTGCGGGAAGCCGCAATGGGAGATGATGGCCTCCGTCGCATGGCCGTCCTCCACCTGGATGTGCTGCACCTCGGTATCGGTCAGCGCGACGATGCCGAGCTTCGCGGCCTCCCGGTACAGGGCGTTCACCAGCGCCTTGCCGCCGCCCAGGAAGAAGGCGTTGGTGCGGGACAGGGACAGGGTGCCGGAGAGTGAGGGCTGGAACACCACGCCGCAGCTGGCCAGGAAATCCGGCGCGTGCTGGCTGGCGCGGATGCACATCCGGGCCAGATCCTCGTTCGTCTTGCCGCCGGTGACCCGGTTCAGGTCGTCCCAGTACTCCTCCTCCAGGTAGCTGTCGGTCAGCACCTGGGTGGGGCCGGGATGCAGGGCGCGCAGGTTGCGGGTGTGGCGCGAATTGCCGCCCCGCAGCGGCGGCGGGGAGGCCTCGCACAGGATGACGGAGGCGCCGGCGCGGCGCGCCGTGATGGCGGCGCAGAGCGCGGCATTGCCGCCGCCCACCACCAGCACGTCATAGATCCGGGCGAAATCCGGCATCAGCAGGGGCCTCCGCGCTTCATGGGATTGTCTTGTATCCACTGGTATCCAGTGATGTCCAGATGCTAGGGTAGATTTCCATGGAGATGCCCGCGCCATCCCGCGACCTCGGCCAGGAAGCCTATGGCCGCATTCGCACCGCGATCCGCGACGGCACGCTGCCGCCCGGGCTGCGGCTGACGGAAACCGACCTGGCGGCCCGCTTCGGCGTCTCCCGCACCCCGGTGCGGCAGGCCATCGCCCGGCTGGAATCGGAGGGGCTGCTGACGCATGAGCCCCGCCGCGGCCTGACGGTGACGCAGCCGGACCACCAGCAGGTGGTCGAGCTGTATGTGATGCGGGAGGTGCTGGAAGGCGCGGCCGCGCGGCTGGCCGCGCAGCACGCCAGCCCGACCGAGATCGGCGCGATGGCGGAGCTGGTGGCGGGGGAGCCGGCGCTGTTCGGGGATGCGAGGGCGCTGGCCGAGACCAACCAGCGCCTGCACGGGCTGATGTACCTGGCCGCGCATAATCGCTACCTGCTGCGCAGCCTGGAGCAGATCGCCGCCACCATGGCGCTGCTGCCCAGCCTGCTGACTCTGGGCGGCCGGGCGGAGGCAGCCCATGCCGAGCACCGCGCCATCCTGGCCGCGCTGCAGGCCCGGGACGGGCAGGCGGCGGAAGCCGCCAGCCGCGCCCATGCCCAGGCGGCGCAGCGCCACCGCCTGGCCTGGCTGGTGCGGACGGTCGGCGTGCCCTTCGCCGCACCGGGTGGCTGATACCGAATCCCATCGATCGGAAGCTGCGCCCCCCGAAGGCGGGTGAGTGGCCGAACGGCCGCCGCGCCAAGTGGCGCGCCGCCAGGCCGGCGGTGGAGGCGGTGATCGGTCCGGATCACCGGGATTTGGGATCAGATGGCGAAGTTCAGGGGCTCGCTGGCCGGGCGCTTCAGGCCGGCGGCCTGCGCGCGGCGCAGCAGATCCTCCAGCGTCAGCCCGGCCAGCCTCTCCCGCAGCAGGTCCGACATCTCCTGCCACAGCGGCGCCACCACGGCGGCCTGCAGCCGCCCGGCCGGGTCGCCCGGCTCGGCCTCGTTCTCCGTCACCGCCGCCACCACCTCGGACAGGCTGATGTCGCGCGGGCGGCGGCCAAGCCGGTAGCCGCCATTCGGGCCGCGCAGGCTGTCCAGCAGCCCGGCGCGCGACAGCGCCTGGAACACCGGCTCGATCCCCCGCCGCGCCGCACCCAGCCGGCCTGCCACCTCCGCCCCGCCCGTCACCTCCTCGCCCCGGCCAGCGTGGAAGGCGATGTCCAGCATCACGGCCACGGCCGTCATGGCGCGATCCCGGCGAATCATCATGCTGCGTTCCCTCGCTTTGGCGGGAAATGTACAAAACACGCTTGTGGTTCACCAGCCGGCCCCGCACCGCTTCCTGCGGCCCGGCGCCGACAGGATGGAATGATCGCCCGATGGCCGATGGCCCCAGCGCAACCCGCCCGCCGCGCGGCCGCCTCCATGCCAGCGTGCTGGAGGCGGTGGGCGGCACGCCGCTGGTGCGCCTGCCGCGGCTGGAAGCGGCAGGGGGCCTCAAGGCCGCGCTGGCCTTGAAGCTGGAATTCCTCAACCCCGCCGGCTCGGTGAAGGACCGCATCGGCCTGGCCATGGTGCAGGCGGCGGAGGCGGCGGGGCTGATCGCCCCCGGCCGTTCCACGCTGGTGGAGCCCACCTCCGGCAATACCGGCATCGCGCTGGCCTTCGTCGCCGCCGCCAAGGGCTACCGCCTGGTGGTGGTGATGCCGGACGGTGCCAGCCTGGAGCGGCGCAAGATGATGCGGCTGATGGGGGCGGCGCTGGATTTAACGCCGGCCAAGCTCGGCATGGCCGGCGCCATCGCGCGGGCGGAACGCATCGCCGCCACCACGCCCGGCGCCTGGATGCCGCGGCAATTCGACAACCCGGCCAACCCCGCCATCCACGCGGCGACGACGGCCGAGGAAATCTGGGCCGACAGCGCCGGCATGGTGGATGTGGTGGTGGGCGGCGTCGGCACCGGCGGCACGCTGACCGGCATCGCCCGCGCCCTGAAGCCGCGCCGGCCCGGCCTGCGGGTGGTGGCGGTGGAGCCGGCGGAGAGCGCGGTGCTGTCCGGCGAGGAGGCCGGGCCGCACGACATCCAGGGACTCGGCGCCGGCTTCCGGCCGAAGGTGCTGGAGCTGGAGGCGTTGGACGGCGTGCGCCGGGTCTCGGAACGCGAGGCCCTGGCGGCGGCGCGCCGCTGCGCGCGGGAGGAGGGCCTGGCCATCGGCATTTCGTCCGGCGCCGTGCTGCATGCGGCGCTGGCCATCGCGGCGGAGCCGGGGATGGCGGGCAGGCTGGTGGTCGGCATCGCCGCCTCCTCCGCCGAGCGCTACCTGTCCACCCGCCTTTTCGAAGGACTCTGAACCCGGCGGCCCTGTAACCCGGCTACCCTGTGCGGCGACCGAAGGGCGGGCCGCGGCGCCGGTCGGCACCCGGCCGCCGTTCAGAGGCTCAGATCGACCCGCAGCACGGCGCCCTCGTCACCCTTGGCTTCCGCATAGAGGCCGGCCGCGCCGGTGCCGATCAGGGCCGTGCCCCGGGCGCTGACATTGACGTGCCCGGTGCCGCTGATCACCACCATGTCCGGCCCCTGATTCGTCACCGTCACGGAGGGCCGTGTCGCCGGCTCAATGGAAAGCGCCTGGCGCAGGCCCGCGGCGCCGCCGCCCAGATGCAAAATGACCCCCGCCATGACGCAGGCTTTCCCTCCAGCTTCGGGCAGGGATCATCCCTCTCGGCGCGCGGCATTCTGGCCGCCACGATGTGCCTTCCAGCATAGCAGGCACCGGCAGGGCGGGAAGGGTTTTGTTCATGGATGCCTGCCGTGCAGGCGGGCGTGGCGGGCTGCCTCAGGCCATCTCGGCGAATTGCAGCGCGGCGAGGCGGGCATAGAGCCCGCCCTCCCGCACCAGCGCGTCATGGGTGCCGGTGGCGACGATCCGCCCGCCTTCCATCACCACGATCCGGTCCGCCTTGCGCACCGTGGCCAGGCGATGCGCCACCACCAGCGTGGTGCGACCCTGGGAGAGTGCCTCCAGCGCCCGCTGCACGGATTGCTCGGATTCCGCATCCAGCGCGCTCGTCGCCTCGTCCAGCAGCAGGATGGGCGGGTCGCGCAGGATGGCCCGCGCGATGGCGATGCGCTGCCGCTGGCCGCCGGAGAGCGTCACGCCACGGGCGCCGAGATGCGTGGCGTAGCCCTGCGGCAGCTTGCGGATGAAGCCATCCGCCGCCGCGGCCGCCGCCGCCGCCTCCACCTCCGCATCCGTGGCGCCGAGGCGGCCGTAGCGGATGTTCTCCGCCACGCTGGTGGAGAAGATCGCCGGGTCCTGCGGCACCAGGCCCAGGCGGCCGCGCAGATCGGCCGGGTCCAGCGCCGCCGCATCCACCCCATCCACCGTCACCCGGCCGGATTGCGGGTCGTAGAAGCGCAGCAGGAGCTGGAACACGGTGGTCTTGCCGGCACCCGAGGGCCCGACCAGCGCCACCGTCTCCCCGGGTTCCACCACCAGGGAGAAATCCGCCAGCGCCGGCTGGTCCGGCCGGCTGGGATAGGCGAAGCGCACCGCCTCGAAGGCCACGCGGCCGCGCGGCGGCTCCGGCAGCCGGGCCGGCTGCGCCGGCACGGCGATGTCCGGGCGGGCGGAGAGCAGGTCCAGCAGCCGGTCGGCCGCCGCTGCCGCGCGCTGGATCTCGCCCCACAACTCGCTCATCGAGGCGCCGGAGGAGGCCAGCAGCACGGCGTAGAAGACGAAGGCCGAAAGCTCGCCCCCGGTCATCCGCCCCGCCACCACGTCATGCCCGCCGACCCACAGGCTGAAGGTGATGGCGCCGAAGCCCAGCAGGATGACGGCCAGGATCAGCAGGCCGCGGGAGGCGATGCGGCGCAGCGCGGCGGCGACGGAGCTCTCAACCTCCCGCCCGAAGCGGCGGCGGTCCTCCGGCTCATGCGTGAAGGCCTGGACGATGCGCAGGCCGTTCAGCGCCTCCTCCGCCGTCGCGGCCAGGTCCGCCACGCGTTCCTGCGCCAGCTTGGACAGGCGGCGTTCGCGCCGGCCGAACACCACCAGGGGCACGATCACCAGCGGCAGCACCGCGAGCACGATCCCGGCCAGCTTGGCGCTGGTGGCCAGCAGCATGGCGAAGGCGCCAAGCCCGGTGATGGCATTGCGCAGCCCCATGGAGATGGCGGAGCCGATCAGCGATTGCAGCAGCCCCACATCCGCCGTCATGCGGGAGAGGATGTCGCCGGTGCGCGCCGTTTCGAAGAAGCTGGGGGAGAGCGACAGCACATGGTCGAAGACCCGTCGGCGCAGATCCGCCGCCACCCGCTCCCCCAGCCAGGAAACCAGATAGTAGCGGGCCGCGGTGGCCAGCGCGAGCAGCCCGACCACGCCGCCCATGAACAGCGCGGCGGAATCCAGCGCCGCGGCGCCCTGCTCGAAACCGTCATCGATGAGGTGCCGCAGCCCCTGGCCCAGTGCCAGGGTGAGGCCGGAGGCCGCCAGCAGCGCGAAGCCGGCGCCAAGCGCGCGCGGCAGATAGGGCCGCAGATGCGGCAGCAGCAGGCGCAGCGAGGCGACGGGCGCGCGCGTCGCGGGGGAGGATGGGGCGGCGGTCACCCCTGCTAGATGCGCCGCACCCCGTCGTTCCGCAACCGCGTCGCTATTCCATGAAGCCGGGTTCGAGCAGGCGCGGGATCATCAGCGCCAGTTCCGGCCAGGCGATCAGCAGCAGCAGCACGCCCAGCATGGGCAGCAGCATGATGCAGACATCCTTCAGCACATCCACCAGCCGCAGCTTGGCGATGGAACAGCAGATCAGCAGGCACAGCCCATAGGGCGGCGTCACCAGCCCGAAAGCGAGGGCGACGATGCTGATCATGGCGAAGTGCACCGGGTGGAGCCCCGCCGCCGCCGCGATCGGCTGGAGGATGGTGCCGACGATGATGATGGCCGGGATCGCATCCAGGAAGCAGCCCACCACCAGGAAGGTGGCGGCGATGAACAGCCCGGCCGCGATCGGCCCCATCTCCCAGGCTGAGACATTGGCCAGCAGCGCCTGCGGGATCTGGTAGAAGGCCATCAGCCAGCCGAAGGCGCTGGCGGTGCCGACGCAGAACAGCGTGATGGCGGCGAAGCGGCCGGTTTCGCTGAAGGCCCGGTAGAGCCCGCGCAGATTGAGCTTGCGATAGACCACCATCGACAGCACCAGCGCATAGAGCACGGCGATGCAGGCGGCTTCCGTCGGCGTGAACCAGCCGAACACCTTGCCGCCGATGATGATGAAGGGGGTCATCAGCGCCGGGATGGAGATGAACAGCGCATAGCCGAGCTCGCCCCAGCTGGCCCGCTCATAGGTCGGGTAGCCACGCGACTTCGCATAGGCGTAGACGGTGCCCATCTGCACGGTGGCCAGCAGCAGGCCCGGCAGGATGCCGGCCAGGAACAGCGCGCCGATCGAGGTGGTGAGAACGCCGCCCCAGACGATCATCAGGATGGAGGGCGGGATGACCACCGCCAGCACGGAGGACACCGCGGTGATGGCGACGGAGAAGGAGGGCGAATAGCCTTCCTTGATCTGCGCCTCGATGAAGATCTTGCCCTGGCTGGCCGCATCCGCGGTGGAACTGCCGGAGATGCCGGCGAAGAACACGGACAGCACCACGTTGATCTGCGCCAGGCTGCCCGGCAGATGGCCCACCATGGCGCGCGACAGGCGCACCAGCCGGTCCGTGATGCCGCCGGCGGTCATCAGGTTGGCCGCCAGCAGGAAGAAGGGCACGGCCAGCAGGATGAAGGAATTGTAGGAGTTGAACGTCTCCTGCACCAGGACCATCGGCCACAGCCGGTCCTCGATGATGAAGGCGGGCAGGCAGGCGAGACCCAGGCTCACCGCCACCGGCACGCGCAGCGCCAGCAGGGTGAAGAAGATGCCGAACATGATCCACGCGGCTTCGGCGGTGGACAGGACATTGCCGGCCATCAGTGGTCCGCCTTCTCGCCATGCAGCAGGATCTGCAGGTCATCCCAGATTCGTTCGCCGGCGAAGATCACCCAGGTGACGCCGGCGATGGGCCAGGCGATGTGGATGGTCCAGAGCGGCAGCTCCGCCAGCTCGCTGATGCGGAACCAGGCGGTGTCGGTGAATTCCCAGCCATAGACGATGAAGACATAGGCGAAGCCCAGCACGAAGAGGGCGGCCAGGATGTCCATCGCCGCCCGGGTGCGGCCGCGCAGGTTGAAGAACAGGTCGACGTTGAAATGGGTTGCTTCCCGCACGCCGATCATTGACCCGATCATGATCATCCAGACCAGCAGGAAGCGCGCCAGCTCCTCGGTCCAGATGTAGCGGGGCAGCCAGTCCGCGAAGCGGGCCACGACCTGCATCGTCACCGGGACGATGATGATCGCGACGGTTGCCACCAGCAGGATCTCGAGCAGCCTGGCGTAGAAGGCAGTGATGCGGCGGAACACGCCGCGCGCGCCCTGTGGCGGCATGCGGGCTGGTATCCTTACGGTCTGGACATGGCAGGAAGGATGGGGGCGGGGCGCCTGCGCGCCCCGCCCGCGCCGTCTTCAGGTCAGCGCGTTGATCGCGGCGTAGATGCCGGCCGCGTCGATTTCCTTGGCGTAGGCTTCCATCACCGGGTTCACCGCGGCGTTCATCTTGTCCCGCTCGGTGAAGGCGATCTTCTTCAGCCGGCCGGCCGATTCCAGCGCCGTGATCTTCTGCGCGTCCTCGGAGCTTTCGGCATTGCGGCCGAACACGCCGGCCTCGCGCCCTGCGCGGCGCACCGCTTCCTGCACCTCGCGCGGCAGGCGCGACATGGTCTGGGCGGAGAAGCACAGCGGCCGCACCGTGATCGCGTGCTGCGTCATGATCAGGTTCGGGCCGACCTCGTAGAAGCGCATCTGCTCGACGCCCGCGGCCTCGTTTTCGCCGGCCTCGATGACGTTGTTCTGGATGGCGTTGTAGACCTCGTTGTAGGCGATCACCTGTGGCGCCATGCCGATCGCCTGGAAGGTGCGCGACCAGATCGGCGCGCCCTGCACGCGCACGCGCAGGCCGCGCAGTTCCGCCATGTTGGTCGCCGGGCGGTTGGCGAAGATGTTGCGCGTGCCGCCGCCGGCGTAGCCGATCAGCGCGACGCGGGCGCGGCGTTCCACCTCATCGGCCACCGGCTTCAGCATGTCGCCGTCCAGCACCTTGTTCCAATGCGCCAGGTCGCGGAACAGGAAGGGCGCGTCGATGAACGGCGCGGCGCGGCTGAAGGTGGACATGTGCGCCGGGCTGACGATGCCGAAATCCACGGCGCGGCCGGCCGACATGTACTCGAAATACTGCTTCTCGAGGCCCAGCGAGCTGTTCAGGTGCCAGACGAAATTGATCGGGCGGCCGGAATATTCCACGAGCTTCGTGGCGAAGTGCTTCATCGCCCGCGTGAAGACGTGTTCCTCGTTGAACTGGCTGGCGCCGTTCAGCGTGATCGGGGCCTGGGCGCGCGCGACATGCGGCGCAGCCAGCAGGCCCGAGGCTGCGGCAATGCCGCCCAGCAGAACGCGACGTTCCATGGATGCTATTCTCCCTTTGTGGTGGCCGGGTCGCACGCCCGGTTCGCCGCCGAGTCCTACACCGGCCGCCAGGCCTTGGGAACCGCGCAGTTACCCGGCAGCCTTCACCCATTTCAGGATGTGGCGGGCCGCCAGGCAGGCCTCGCCATGCTGGTTCACCACCGTGCAGGCGGCTTCCGACCGGCCACGGTCTGCATCCAGCACCTCCACCCGATAGGTCGCCGTCAGCGTGTCGCCGATGCAGGCCGGGCGCAGGAATCGCACGCGGTCGTAGCCCACCGAAACCGGCACGCCTTCCGCCCCGGCGGCGATGGCGCGGTGCGCGATTGCGGACGCGGTGGCAGACAGCAGCCCCAGCACCAGCGCGCCATGCGCGATGCGCTGGCCGAAGGGCGTGCGCGCGGCATACTCGGCATCGACATGCAGCGGGTCGTGGTCGCCGGTGATCTCCGCCGTCAGCAGCAGGTCGCGTTCCGTCAGCGTCTTGCTGAAGCGCGCCTCCGCCCCCGGCTCCAGCCCCAGCCTCATGCGAGGGCCGCGAGGCGCGGGGAGGCGGGGCGGGGCGGGCGGCCCGCCAGCCTTGCGGCCAGGCCGATATGCGCCTCCTCGAACAGTGCGGCGTCCATGGGCCGGAGGTCGGCGGCGATGGCGGGCTGGAAGCCCATGCGGGCGGCAACCTGCTGCACCGTCAGCCCCGGCGCGATCTCGATCATCTCCGGCCCCGACTCACCCAGGCGGAACACGGCGGATTCCGTCACATACAGCACCGGCTGGCCGCGTTCCCGCGCGAAGCGGCCGGAGAAGGTGATCTGTTCCACCTGCGCCACCGCCTTGGGCTTGCCGCCCGCGGTCAGCGTGCCGCCGAAGATCACCCGTTGCGCGTTCTGGCTGATGTTGATGAAGCCGCCCGGCCCGATGATGCGCCCGCCGAAGCGGGAGACGTTGACATTGCCCGCCGCGTCGAACTCCGCGAAGGACAGGAAGGCGAGGTCGAGCCCGCCGCCATCGTAGAAATCGAACTGGTAGGGCTGGTCCACCTGCGCGTCCGGGTTCATCGCCGCCCCGGCCTCCCCGCCCGAGGCCGGCGCGCCGCCGATATTGCCCTGTTCGTTGGTCAGGCAGATGGCGTCCAGGCAGCCTTCCTCCGCCGCCACATTGGCGATGCCGGTGAAGATGCCGCTGCCGAGGTTGCAGATGGCGCCGGGGAACAGTTCCAGCGTGCCGCGCCGTGCGACGATCTTGCGGGCATCCAGCTTCAGCCGGGGAATGTCATCCAGCGGGACGCGGAACTCGCCGGCGTAGGATGGAGAGTAGGGGGTGAGAAAAGTCTGCTCCTGCTCCGGCGCCACCACCACCAGGTCCACCAGGATGCCGGGGATCTTCACCATCTTCGGGTGCAGGCTGCCGCGGCGCGCCATGCGCTTCACCTGCACCACGACGATGCCGCCGCAGCGCTTCGTCGCCTGCGCCTCGGAGAGCATTTCCAGCGTCACCGCCTCCTGCTCCATGGAGACGTTGCCATCCTCATCCGCCGTGGTGCCGCGCAGGAAGGCGATGTCCACATGGTAGGGTTTGTAGAACAGCATCTCCTCGCCGCGCAGCGTCACCAGCTCCACCAGCGGCTCGGTGGCGGAGGGGCTCTGGCGGCCACCTTCCAGCCGGGGGTCGACGAAGCTGTGCAGGCCCGTCTTCGTGAACAGGCCCATGCGGCCGGCGGCCATCTCCCGCATCAGCTGGGACAGCACGCCCTGGGGCAGGGACCAGGCCTCGATCTCGTCGGCCAGCGCCATGGCGCCGATCGGCGGGCTGTTGACGTAGCTGCCGGCGATGTTGCGCCTCAGCAGGCCCTTCTGCGCCAGGTGGCCCAGCCCGCGCGAGCCACCATCGCCGACGCCCACCGGATGCAGCGCCGTGATGCCGCGCGGCGAGCCGCTTTCCCGGAAGCGTTCGCCGAGGGCGGCCAGCAGCGCGTCCGGCACCGCATGCCCGCCGCCGGAGCCGCCGATCAGCAGCGTGTCGCCATCCCGCAGCAGCGATGCCGCCTGCTGCGCCGTGACCTTGCGCATCCCGCCCGTTTCCCCAACCGTCCTTCCGGCTACTCTACCGGCGCCAGGGGCGGGAGGAAACGGGATGGACGACGGTCAGGTGACACTGGCGGTGGCGGATGGCGTGGCGCGGCTGACGCTGGACCGGCCCGCCAAGCACAACGCCATCACCAATGCGATGGCGGAGCAGCTGGCGCAGCACGCCCGGGCGATCAACCTGGACGATTCGGTGCGCGCCGTGCTGCTGCAGGGCGCCGGGGAGCGTGCCTTCTGCGCCGGCATGGATCTGCGCGCCATCGAGGCCTTCCCCAGCGCCTGGGATTTCCGCCACCGCCCCGACTATCCCGGCGCCGTGCGCGGCATCCGCAAGCCGGTGGTCGCGGCGCTGAAGGGCTGGGCGCTGGGAGGCGGGTTCGAACTGGCGCTGGCCGCCGATATCCGCGTCGCCGGCCAGTCCACCCGCATCGGCTTCCCCGAGGTGACGCGCGGCTGGGTGGGCGGCGGCGGCGCCTCGCAGATGCTGCCGCGGCTGGTCGGAGTGGGCCAGGCGATGCGCCTGCTGCTGACCGGCGAGCAGGTGGATGCGGCGGAGGCGCTGCGGCTGCGCCTGGTGGAACAGGTGGTGGCGGATGCGGATGTGCCGGCCACCGCCCTGGCGCTATGCGAGCGCCTGGCAGCCTTCAGCCCGGTGGCGGTCCAGGCGGTGAAGGCCTGCGTGCGGCACGCGCTCGAGATGCCGCTGAGCGCCGGCCTGGCCTATGAGAACGAGATGAACGTGCTGTGCCTGGCGGCGCTGCGCGAAGGGGGCAGGGCGTGATCGGCATCGGCATCATCGGGCTCGGCATGGCGACGCAGCCGCACATGCTGGCGATCCGCGACCTGGAGGCCGCGGGCACGGCGCGGCTGGTCGGCGGCTTCTCCCCCAGCGCGGCGCGGCGGGACGGTTTCGCGCTGCGCTGGGGCGCGCCGGTGTTCGAGAGCCAGGCGGCGCTGCTGGCCGTGCCGGGGCTCGACCTGGTGCTGGTGCTGACGCCGCCCGGCCACCATCTGCCGGTGGCCCGCGCCGCCGCCGCGGCGGGCAAGCACCTGCTGGTGGAGAAGCCGCTGGAGCGCAGCGCGGCGGAGGCGGCGGCGCTGGTGCAGGCGGCGCGCGACGCCGGGGTGACGCTGGGCGTGGTGTTCCAGCACCGCTGGCGGCCGGCCGCGCGGCGGCTGAAGCAGGCGGTGGCGGCGGGGGAGCTGGGGGAGCTGCTGTCCTGCTCCGCTTCCATCCGCTGGTGGCGCGATGCCGCCTATTTCGCGCAGCCGGGGCGGGGCATGAAGGCGCGGGATGGCGGCGGCGTGCTGCTGACCCAGGCGATCCACACGCTGGACCTGCTGCTGCACCTGGCCGGCCCGCTGGCCCGAATCGGCGCCCTGGCGCGCACCAGCGGCCTGCGCGCCATCGACACGGAGGACATGGCGGCGGCCGCGCTGCATTTCGCCAGCGGTGCCATCGGCGCGCTGGATGCGACGACGGTGGCCGAGCCCGGCTACCCGGAGCGCGTCGAGATCGCCGGCACCGGCGGCAGCGCGTCCCTGGTGGCGGAGCGCCTGGAACTGCACATCAAGGGCCGGCCGGTGGAGGTGGTGGAGGGTGCCATGGCCGGCGGCGGCGGCGCCGACCCCATGGCCTTCGACCACGGCCCGCACCGCGCCATGCTGGCCGAAAGCTGCGCCGCCATCGCCGAGGGGCGCGCCCCGGCGCATGACGGCGCGACGGGCCTGCCGGTGCTGCACGCCATCGAGGCGATGCTGCGCAGCGCCGCGCTGGGTGCCTTCGTGGATGTCGCCGGCTGACCTCAGGCGGGCGGCGCGTCCACCGCCAGCGTGTGCACCATCAGGTCGTTCTCCCCCTTCTGCACCACCTCGCCACGCTGGTTCGCCAGGGCGAAATCCATGGTGAGGATGCCGCGCGCCGGGTTCTTCGTCAGCCGCTTCGACAGCACGGTGATGCGCGCGGCGATGCGGTCGCCAACCAGGATCGGGCCGCTGAAGGACCAGCGCCAGGACAGCGACACGATGGCCGCGAACCGGGTGGGCGCGCGGTTCTTCAGGCCGTCGCAGAGCGCCAGGCCCAGCAGCCCATGGGCGACGCGGCCGGGATAGCCCAGGCCGCGGGCGTAGTCGTCATCCATGTGGATGTCGAAGAAGTCGCCGGTCAGGCCGGCGAAGGCGACGATATGCGCCTCCGTCACCGTGATGCCGCCGGTCTCGATGACGAGGCCGGGCTCCACCTGTTCATAGCGCAGCAGCGCCTGATCGATCTTCATAGCCGGTGCAGGTGCAGGCCGCCGTCGATGTGGAAGGCATCGCCGGTGGAGAAGGGGATGGCGCCGGTGACCAGGGCGGCGATGGCGCGGCCGACATCCTCCGGCTCCCCCCACCGCCGGATCGGCGAGAGCCCGGCGGCGATCCGCGCCGCGTAGCGCGCGGCGACGCCGGCGGTCATGTCCGTGCGGATCACGCCGGGGCGGATATCGAAGACCGGAATGCCTTCCTCAGCCAGCCGGTCCGCGAAGCAGCGCGCGACCATGGAGACGGCGATCTTGCTGGCGCTGTACTCGGCACGGTCCGAACTGACCAGCGCCGCATTGGCCGAGGAGATGAACACCAGCGCGCGGTGCCCGCGCGCCGGGGCGCCTGCCGCCACCATGCGCCGCGCCAGGTGCTGGGAGACGAAGAAGGGCGCGCGGGTGTTGATGTCGAGGCAGCGGTCCCAGGAGTCCGGCGTCACCGCCAGCAGGTCGCCGCGCTGCAGGGCGCCGACGCCGGCGTTGTTCACCAGCGCCTCCACCCCGCCGCGCACCGCCCAGGCCCAGTCGATGAGCGCCTCGATCTCCCCGAGATCGGCGACGTTGCAGAGCCGCCAGGCGAAATAGCCGCCCTCGGCTTCCACCGCGGCCGCGGTTTCGGCGAAACCCTCCTCGGCGATGTCGCAGGCCAGGATGTCGTAGCCCTTGGCGGCCAGCGCCACGCAGGCGGCGCGGCCGATCCCCCGCCTGCCGCCGGTGACGAGCGCGACGGGGCGGGTCACGACAGGATCTCGCGTGCCATGATGATCCTCTGGATCTGGTTGGTGCCTTCGTAGATCTGCGTGATCTTCGCGTCGCGGTACAGCCGCTCCACCGTCACGCCGCGGATGTAGCCGGTGCCGCCATGGATCTGCACGGCATCCGCCGTGCGCGCCACCGCGGCGTCGCTCGCGAAGCACTTGGCCATGCTGGCTTCCAGCGTCACGCGGCGGCCGGCATCCATGCCCTGCGCGGCGTCGCGCACCAGCAGCCGGGCGGCGTGCGTGTCCTTCGCCATGTCGGCGATCAGGAAGCGGATCGCCTGCTGCTCCGCGATGGGCTTGCCGAATTGCACGCGCTGCTTCGCGTGGCCGATGCTTTCCTCCAGCGCCGATTGCAGGATACCCAGCGCCAGGGCCGCGATGCCGATGCGGCCCTTGTCCAGCACCGACATCATCATGTGGAAGCCGCGGCCTTCCGGCCCCAGCAGCGCCGCCCCCGGCAGCCTGACATCGGTGAATCGCAGCCCGCCGACCGGGGAGGCGCGCTGGCCCATCTTGTGTTCCGCCCGCAGCCGTTCCACGCCCGGCGCATTCAGATCCGCGAGGAAGATGGACATGCCGCGATGCCCGGCGGCGGGGTCCGTGCGCGCCAGCACGGCGGCGAAATCCGCGCGCGGCGCCATGTGGATCCACATCTTCTCGCCATCCAGCACCCAGTCCGGGCCGTCGCGCCGCGCGGTGGTCTTCAGGTTGGCGAGGTCCGATCCCGCCTCCGCCTCGGTCAGCGCATAGGCGCAGCTGGTCTCGTAGCGCAGCAGGGGTGTCAGATACTGCGCCTGCTGGGCCGGCGTGCCGTGCTCCGAGAGCAGGGTCCCCAGCAACTCCACCAGCCCCACCTGGTCCGCCACGCTGGCATAGCCGCGGGACAGTTCCTCCATGACCAGGGCATAGGCCTCGACCCCCGCCGCGGCGCCGCCGAGCGCCTCCGGCACGGTGATGCCGAGCAGGCCGAGGCTGCCCAGCGCGCGGTAGAGGTCGGCGGGGAAGCGCTCCGTCTCGTCCAGCTCGGCGGCGCGCGGCGCGACCTCCGCCTCCGCGAAGCGGCGCGCGGTGGCGCGCAGGGCATCCAGCATCTCCGGATCGGCCACGGTTTCCCCCTCTCGTTGGGGGGCATCCTGCCGCGTCAGCCGCGCCCCGGCCAGACCGCCGGACGCACGCCGGCGGCCGTCACCAGCCCATAGGCGGTGATGCCGAGCGCGACGCCGAGGAAATGCCCCTCGATCCCCATGCCTAGCGGCCCGGCCAGCAGCCAGCCGCCACCCACGGCCAGCGTCAGCCGGGTGAGCGCGCCGGCCACCGGGTAGCCCATGCGCCCGGCGCCCTGGCTGGCGAAATACAGCGCCATGCCCAGGCCGAAGCCACCGAAGGCGAAGCCGACATAGGCCAGGCCGCGCGCCGCGATGGCGAGCACGGCGGGGTCCGCCGTGAACAGCCCGGCCACCTGCGCCGGCGCCAGCGCCACCACCAGCCCCGCCGCGCCGGTCAGCGCCAGGGCCAGGGCCGCGCCCGTCCAGGCCAGGGCACGCGCCTCCGCCCAATCCCCGGCCCCGGCGGCGCGGCCGACCAGCGCCGTCAGCGCCGAGCCGATGCCAAACGCGAGCGGGATCATCAGGAATTCAAGCCGGGCGGAGATGCCATAGGCAGCCACGGCCACCGCGCCATGCGCCGCCATCTGGGCGGTGACCAGGATGGTGGCGAGGTTGGCGATCACCGCCAGCCCGCTGGCCACCAGCCCCACCGACAGGATTTTTCCGAAGACCCTCGCCTGGGGCCGCATCCGCAGCGTCGGGACGAAGCCGGCGCCACCACGCAGCACCACCAGCCCCATGGCCAGCGTCGCCACCCAGAACACCAGCGCCATTGACGCCCCCAGCCCGGCCAGGCCCATGCCGAGGGGTTCCGCCAGCGCCCAGCCGGTGGGCGGCAGGGCAGCCCAGGCCAGCACCAGCACCCGCGCCGCCAGCGCATGCCGCCCGCCGCCGCGCAGCACGGAGGCCAGGGTGTTGGTCATCCACACCGGCACCGCCCCCAGCCCGAACAGCCAGGCGGCATAGGGCGCTGCCGCCTCCGCCGTCGCCGGCCCGCCGATGGCGCCGAGGATCGCGCGCGGGAACAGGCCGAGCGGCAGGGCGAAGACCAGCCCGGCGGCCAGCGCGATCAGCGCCGCATGCAGGACCATGGCCGACGCCTCCTCCCGCCTCCCGCCGCCCAGCGCGCGGGCGATGGCGGAGACCACGCCGCCGCCCATGGCGCCGGTGGACATCATCTGCATCAGCAGCACGAAGGGCAGGGCGGTGGCCCAGCCGGCCAGCGCTTCCGTGCCCTGCCGCGCCGCCAGCCAGGTTTCCGCCAGCTGGCCCGTCACCTGCAGGATCGCCACCAGCGCCGTCGGCGCCGCCAGCGCGCCGATCCGGCCGAGCCGCGCGCGGATCACAGGGCGATGGCGGCGGCGGGGCGGCGCGGGTCCGCGGCAGCGGCGATCAGCCCGCGCGCCGGGTCCTTCCGCACCAGCTCGACGCAGCCGGCCAGCCAGGTGCGCTCCGGCCACAGGCGGATGGCGTGGCCGCGCGCCGCCAGCGCGTCCCGCACCGCCTCCGGGATGCGGGATTCCACCGCCAGCCGGGCCGGGAAATGGTCATGCGGGGCGCTGGTGCCGGGGAAGGCGTAGCTGGCGATTCGCGGCGCCTCCACCGCCGCCTGCGGCGTCATGCCATGCACGAACAGGTTCATCAGCACCTGCAGCAGCGCCTGCGGCTGCACGTCATTGCCCGGGGAGCCGAAGGGCATCACACTGCCATCCGCCCCCAGCGCCAGCGCCGGCATCGGCGTCAGCCGAGGCCGCTTGCCCGGCGCCAGCCCCGCCGGATGCGCCGGATCCGTGCGGTTCTGCGAGCCGCGGTTGGACGGCACGAAACCGAGCCCGGGGATGACCGGGCTGGACCAGGAAGCATCGGAGGGCGCGCAGGAGAAGGCACCCCCCCAGCGATCCACCACCGCGACATAGGAGGTCCCGGCCTCCACCGGCGGGTCCGCTGCCAGGGATGCCGCGGGCTGGCCGCGCCCGGTGCCGAGCAGGGCCGGCATCATGCCGGGATGCGCCCGCCCCGGGTCGATCTGCGCCACGCGCGCGGCGATGTGCGCATCTGACAGCATCGCCGACAGCGGCACCGCGACGAAATCCGGGTCGCCGACATGGTGTTCGCGGTCGGCGAAGGCGATCTTCAGCAGCTCCGCCATCAGGTGCAGGTAGTCCGGCGCGTTGTGCGGCAGCGCGGCCAGCCCGGCGCGTTCCGCCATCAGCAGCGCCTGCAGCAGGGTGGGCCCCTGGCACCACGGCCCGCCGGTGAAGACGCGCTGGCCGCGCCAGGCGATGGAGACGGGCGGGGCCACCGGGCAGCGGAAGCGGGCCAGATCCTCGCGCGAAAGCCAGCCACCCTCCGCCTGGATGAAATCCACCATGCGGGCGGCGATGTCGCCGCGGTAGAAGGCATCCCGCGCGGCCTCCAGCCCTGCCACGCGATCGGCGCCGCGGGAAAGCGCCGCGCGCTCCTCATCCGCCATGAAGCGCAGCGTGGCGGCGAGGTCGGCCTGCAGGAAGCGGTCGCCCTCGGCCGGCGGTGCGCCGCCGGGCAGGAAGATGGCGGCGTTCTGCGGCCAGCGGCGATACTCCGCCGCATGGTTGGCGATGTTCTCGGCCAGCAGCGGATAGACCGCGAAGCCTTCGGCGGCGAAGCGGATGGCGTGCGCGGCGATCTCGGAAAACGCCATGCTGCCATGGCGCTGCAGCGCGGTGATGAAGGCGCAGGGCGCGGCCGGCACCACCGTGCGCAGCACGCCCGCCGGCATCTTCCCGCCATGGGCGCGCTGGAAGAACGCCGCATCGGTCGCCGCCGGCCAGGGGCCGACGCCGGCGATGCTCTCCACCGTGCCGGCGGCGGTGCGCAGCAGGATGGGCGCGACGCCGGCGATGCTCACCAGGTCCGGATGCAGCACGCCGAGCGCGAGGCCGGCCGCGCAGCCCGCATCCACCGCATTGCCGCCGGCTTCCAGCACCGAAAACCCGGCGGCGCTGGCCAGATAATGGCCGGCCGAGATGGCGTGGCGGGTGCCGCTGACCGTCTCCCGCGTCAGCATCACTCCACCGTCACCCCCGCCTGCCGCGCCACCCGCGTCCAGCGGGCGATTTCCGGCCCGATGATGGCGCGGAATTCCGCCGGCGTGCTGATGGTGGGCTTCATGCCGATGCTGGCGATGCGCTGGGCGAAGCCGGGCAGGGCGGCCACCTGGGCGATGGCGGCCGCAAGCCGGTCGACGATGGCAGGCGGCGTGCCTGCCGGCACCACGAAGCCCAGCCAGCCGCTGGCCTGGTAGCCGGTGAAGCCGATCTCGGCGAAGGTCGGCACGTCCGGCAGCAGCGGGTCGCGGCTGGCGCCGGTGGTCGCCAGGGCGCGCGCCTTGCCGTCGCGCACCGCGGCGACCACGGCATTCACCGTGTTGAAGTTCATGTCCACCTGGCCGCCCAGCATGTCCGTCAGCGCCTGCGGGCTGCCGCGATAGGGCACGTGCAGGATGTCCACGCCCGCGGTCTGCTTGAAAAACTCCGCCGCCATGTGGGTGGAGGTGCCGGTGCCGGCGGAGGAATAGGACAGCCCGCCGGGCCGCGCCCGCGCCGCCGCCAGCAATGCCGCCACCGTGCGGAAGGGCGATTCGGTGCGCACCACCAGGGCGCTGTCATTGGCGCCCACCAGCGCCACCGGGTCGAAGCTGCCCACCGGGTCGTAGGGCAGGGTCGCGCGGATGGCGGGGTTGATGGCGAGCACGGAGGAATTCGCCATCAGGATGGTGTAGCCATCGGCCGGCGCGCGCGCCGCGGCCTCCGTCCCGATCATGCCGCTGGCGCCGGCGCGGTTCTCGATCACCACCGCCTGGCCCAGCACCTCCGTCAGACGCTGCGCATAGGCGCGGGCCAGCAGGTCCGTGCCGGCGCCGGGCGGGAAGGGGACGATGATGCGGATGGCGCGGCTGGGCCAATCCGCGGTCTGCGCGGCGCCCGGCCGGGCCAGGAGAAGGCCGGGCAACGCCAGCATGGAGCGGCGGGGGAGCAGGGTCATCGCGCGGTCCCTTGTTCGATCGGCAATGCCATGCTGGCACCCCCGTGCTGCGCTGCGAAGGGCCTGCGGCGATGCCAAGTTGCGTGGCCCCCGATCACGGCCGGGAAGGCTGGTCGAGCGCGGCCGGCCGGGGCCGCGCCCGGCGCAGGAGGGCGTGCAGGGCGGCACGCGGGGGATGGCTGGGGCCGGCCTGGACAGGCTGCAGGCGGCGATGTCCGACTGAACTGCGCCGGGTCAGGCCTGTTCCTTCAGCGACGCCAGGTGTGCCTGCATGGTCTCGTGCTTGCCGGCGTGCCCGACTCCGCGGTTGAAGTGCAGCAGGCCGAGCCGTGCCCCATCCATCGTCGTGGCACTGCCGCGCAGCACCCGGATATGCCGGTTCAACAGGGCGAGATCCACCGGCCCCAGCTTCTGGAACAGGTAGTTGAGGAAGGGCTGGTCGCCGAAGCGCGGGTTATGGTCGGGCTCCCGCGCCGCATAGCCGCGGGCGATGCCCAGCAGCTGCCGGAACACCGGCTCCGCGATCGCCCGGTTGCTGAAGCCGATGGAGCCGGAGTTCAGCGCATGAATGCGCCGCCCCCGCAGCGGGTCCTTGGCAAAAAGCGCGCCGCCGAACCAGGGCGAGACGGGCGCCATGGGCCCGTCGATCGGCCGCGGTACTTCCAGCGTGCCGAAGATGGCGTCGGCCGTGTTCATCCCGGCGAACAAGGGCATCAGCGGCGCATCGCAGAGCATGTCGCAATCGAGATAGAGCACCGGCTGGAATTGGCCGATTGGCAGGTCGTCCAGCTCGTAGCGGGCATGCAGCATGGCGTTGAGGTCCGGCATCTCCCGCCGGGTGAACATCACCTGTCCGGCCAGGGCCTCGGGCACCAGCGGCAGCAGCGCCGCCTCCGGGCGGTCCGAGACGATCAGCACCTGGCCGCGATAGGCGCCGAAGCGCCCCAGCGACTCCAGTAACAGGCGGAGCTGGAGGAACTGCGTCTCCGCCCCGAAGACGCACAGGTAGATGAGTGGCCGCAGCACCCGGGCGCGGTCCGCCCGCCAGCCATCATGCACCAGCCGCAGCCCGTGCGGCACGCCGTCCAGCGTCTCCACGACCAGGGTATCGGGGCCCTGGTCCAGCGCGATGTCGAGCGGGCCGAAGCGCAGCACGAAGCCCGCCGCCAAGCGGATGTCCCCGCCCGCCACCAGGGTGCCGTCGGACAGGGTCCAGTCATCCAGCGGCAGCCGGGCCAGGTGGTCCAGCCGCGCATCGGAGAGAGGCAAGAAGCGGGCCTCCGGTGGCACCTCCTCCGCCTCGGGTGCCGCGGCGACGAGCCCGCCATCCGGGGTGGCGCACAGCCGCTGCCCGCCCTGTTCCAATGTCACCCAGCGCTGCCCCGGATGCACATGCATCCGCGGGAACCAGCTGCGCGAGGCCGCCTCGCGCGCCGGGCCGGCGCCAGGCCATGGGGAGGGCAGGGGGCGCAGAGCCCCATTCGCCGCGCCATGCAGCGCCGTGCCGAACCAACTCAGGACCTGCATTGTCGGATTGCCACCCGCTGGACCAAATTGCGAATCAGCAACAAGTACCGGATCGGCGCGGGCTTGTCCCGCCGGGACCTGCCGCCGCGCGGAGCCCGATCCGCGCAGCGAGATGCGCGGACAGGGTGCCAGCTTCTTGTTTCGACACATATTCCGGGCCGTCAGGCGATTCCGCCTGACGTGGAAAAACTTCAAACTTCCTGCAGCCGCCCCTCCGCCACGCGCAGCGCGCGGCCGTGGAAGGCCGCGACCGCCGGGCGATGGGCGATGGAAAGCACGCCCGCGCCCGGCAGCCTTTCCGCCACCAGCCGGTACAGCGCCGCTTCCGCCGCCGGGTCCAGGCTGGCCGTCGCCTCGTCCAGGAACAGATAGTCGGGCTTCGCCAGCAGCACGCGGGCGAAGGCCAGGCGCTGCTGCTCCCCGCCCGACAGCCGCCGGTCCCAGGCATCCTCCTCCTCCAGCCGGGGGATCAGATGGCCCAGCCCGACATCCTCGAGCGCCGCACGCACATCGGCATCCGGCACCAGCGCGGCGTCCATCGGGTAGCAGACGGCGCGGCGCAGCGTGCCGAGCGGGATGTAGGGCCGCTGCGGCAGGAACAGCGCCCGCGCGCCCTGCGGCACATGCACCGCGCCCTGGCCGAAGGGCCAGATCCCCGCCAGGGCGCGGAACAGCGTGGATTTGCCGCTGCCGGAAGCGCCGGAGACCAGCACCGCCTCGCCCTTCTCCAGCCGCAGCGCCGCGTCGCGCAGCAGCACCCGGCCATCCGGCAGGCTGAGCGTGGCGCCTTCCAGCGTCACCGCCGGATCCTCGCCCGGCACCGGGCGCGGGCCGGCGCTGGTGGCGCGCGCGATGGCGATGGCGCGGTGGAAGCCGGTCAGCCGTTCCACCGTCGCGAACAGCTCCGTCAGCCGCGCGTAGTAGTCCACGAACCAGGACATCGCCCCCTGCACCTGGCCGAAGGCGCTGCTGGTCTGGATCAGCCCGCCGAGCGGGATGGCGCCGGCGAAATAGGCCGGCGCGGCCACGACGATGGGGAAGATGCTGGCCACCTGGCTGTAGCCGGCGGTGAAGAAGGTCAGCCGCTTGGTGGCGGTCATGATGCCCCACCAGTTCTCGGTCAGCGCCTGGAAGCGGGAAAGCAGCCCGCGCTTCTCATCAGCCTCCCCGCCATGCAGGGCGATGCCCTCCACATTGTCGCGCACCCGCACCAGGGCGTAGCGGAAATCCGCCTCCACCCGCTGCTGCAGGAAGTTCAGCCGGATCAGCGGTCGGCCGATCAGATGCGCCAGCCAGGTGCCGACCACGGAATAGACCAGCGCCACCCAGACCATGTAGCCGGGGATGGAGATGCCGAAGACCTCGAGCGGGCCGGAGAGCGACCACAGCACCAGCACGAAGGAGAACAGCGTCACCACGCTGTTCATCAGGCCGAGCCCGAGCGTCAGCACATCGTCCACGAACAGCCGCAGATCGTCGGCGATGCGCTGGTCGGGGTTGTCCGTCGCCGGGTCGGTCAGGGCGATGCGGTAATAGGCGCGGTCGGCCAGCCAGTTGTCGAGGTATTCGCGGGTCAGCCAGCGGCGCCAGCGGATCTGCAGCGCCTGGCGCAGATACAGCTGGTAGACCGCGATCAGGATATAGGCCGCCGCCACCACGGCGAAGCCGGGAAACCAGGTGCCCGCGGCTTCCCCGCCCAGGAAGATCAGCGACCAGAAGGTGGCCGCGTCCTTTTCCTCCAGCGCATTGTAGAAGGCGCGCTGCCAGTAGGTGAGCACCACCGTCATGCCGACCAGCGACAGGTTCAGGATGACCACGGCGGCCAGCAGCGCCAGCGCCCGGCCGCGCTCGGCGCTGCGCCAATAGGGACGGGTCAGCGACCAGGCGTCGCGGAGGAAGCTGCCGATGCGGCGCATTGGGTGCGAATCCGGGGAGGGAGTACGAGGTTCAGCCCGCGCGCAGCGCCTCGTCCAGCCTGGCGCGCCACGCGGCGACGCGGCGGCGGTTCACGCCGAAATCGGACCATCCGATCAGGCTGCGGGAGAACAGGAAGAAGCCGGACCCGCCGGGCAGCGGCACCACCTGCCCGGCCAGGATGTCCGGGAAATTGGCGAAGCGGGTGCGCACCACCCACTGCACCTGCCGCCGGTCCGGCCATTCCGCCAGTTTCCAGCAGCGCGGCACGCCCTCCCCCGCCATGCGCAGCGCCGCCCAGGCGGCTTCGGGCGAGATCGGCAGCAGCGGGATCGTCTCGTGCCGTTCATTGGTCACGCCGGGCGGCGCGGCCAGATGGGCGTTGGGCGAGGGCGGCAGGACCAGATGTTCAAAATCCACCGGCACGGGTGGTGGCAGGCCGGCAGGGCCGCGGCCGCGCAGCAGATCCAGCGTGCTCATGCCTCGGTCTCTCCCTGCGCCCCATCGGGGGGCGACTGATCCGGCGGCAAGTCGCCGGGGCCGGCAGCGATGCGCAGGCGGATCACGCCGCGGATCTCGGCGTCCGGCGATACCGGCCTGCCCTTGCGCAGCACCTCCACCTGGCCGCTGCGGGCCAGGCGGATGGCGGCGGCGCGGACCGGCCCCATCAGCCGGCGCCAGGCGTCTTCCTCCGGCGCCAGGGCGCGCGCGACCTCGCTGGGGCAGATGCTGCGCCCGGGGCCGCGTTCGGTGGTCTGCCGCAGGATCTCGGCGGCAATGGCTTCGGCGGCGATCATGGCAGGCTCGCTGGTGGCGGGCGATGGCGGGCGGTCAGGGCACCAGCCATGTCGCCTCCATAGCCTGTCCCTCGCCCCAGGCGAAGCGCGCGCGGCGATGGCCCTGCCGCGCCAGGTGCAGCCACTCCAGCGTGGCCAGGCGGAAGCGCAGCACGCAGAAATGCGGGCGCCCGGCCTCAACATCCTCCGGCATCGGCGGTGGCGCCGGGCAGGCGCTGCCGGGGGCGGGGTCGATGGCGTAGCACAGCCGGCTGAGCGGCCGGCTTTGCTGCCAGGCGGCCTCGGCCACCGCATCCCCCCGGTGCAGCGTGACGCTGCCCGACAGCCGCAGCTGCACCGCCGCGCCCTGGTCGTAGAAGTGCAGCGAAGCGCGAGGGTCCGCCGTCAGCTCCGCCACCTTGGCGGCGCGGACATCGCTGTGGATCCGCAGCAGGCGGTCCTCCGCCGCGAAGCCGCGCAGGACCACGGTGCGGGCGCTGGGCGCGCCATCGGCGGCGATCGTCGCCAGCGTCGGCGTGTGGAAGGGGTGGCGACGATCGGCGACGCCGCGGGCGAGCAGGCGGAAGGCCTCCGCCAGGCTGTCCGCCAGCCCGGTCATGAGCTCCGTATCGCGGCGACGAGGGCGGCGGCGCTGTCCACCGCCGCTTCGGCCCGCGCGCCGATGCACCAATCCCCCGTGGCACCCAGGCCAAGCGAGGCATCCCACAGGCAGGGCGCGCCGAGCGGCACCTCCACCAGCGCATGGCGCCAGCGATGCGCGGCCTTGTAGAAGGGCGCGGGCAGGCTGCCGCCGGCGTGCCGGGCGAAGGCCTCCAGCAGCAGGGTGCCGGCCTGCTCGGCCTCCAGCTCCAGATGTTCGCGCGACCAGGCCGGGCCACCCTGCACCACCCAGAGCTCCTGGTTCGCATCGCGGCCGGGCTTGGAACTGTCGCGCGCCGCCCAGCCGATGGGGCCGGACTCGAGGCGGATGGCGTCCGGCAGGTCCAGCCTTTGCGGGAAGGCCAGCATCAGCGCCCAGCAGGGTTCGAACCGCACCACCTCCAGCACCGCGGCCAGATGCGGCGCGGGGCCGGCCAGCAGCGCGCCGGCCTGCGGCGCCGGCATGGCCAGCACCACGGCATCGAAGGGGCCTTCGCGCTCCGGCGCCTGGGTGGGGAAGGGGCGGCCGGGGCGGATCAGGCGGGCGTCCAGGTGGTGCAGGTACCAGGCGCCGGGGCCGCCGGTGATCTGCGTCACCTGCCGCTGCAGGTCGATATCCATCCCTTCCGCCAGCGCCCGCGGCACGGAGGACATGCGCGGCACGCCGACGCGCCGCCCGGCATCCGGCCATTCCTGCGCATGCGCCGCATCCAGCGCCGCGGCGAAGGCGGCGCCATGGGCGGTCAGGTATTGCGCGCCATGGTCGAAGTTCAGCACCTGGCCTTCCGCCTCCACCCGGCGCGTCGCCATGCGGCCGCCGGGGCTGCGGCCCTTGTCGAACAGGCGCAGCCGCACGTCATAGGCGGCGAGGGTCTTGGCGCAGGCCAGCCCGGCGAGGCCGGCGCCCACGATGGCGATGTCTTTGGGAGGCATGCTGCCCTGTATGGCCTGCCCGGCCGCAGTGACAAGGGGCGCATGCTGCGCTGCCGCGTGATTTGCCCGGGGAAACGTTTGGCGCGCGCAGAGTTCCCGCGGCTGGTGATGCAGGCCGGGCACAGCAGCCGGTTTCGCGCGGCTTCACGCAGACGTGCCGCCCGGTGGGTCACCTCTCCGCCCCGCTAAGGGGTTACCCTGATGGGCGTGGAGGATGTGCGCATGCAGGCGGCCCCGCAGACGCTGCTGCTGGTCGAGGATGACCCGCTGGTTCGGATGACCCTGGTCGAGGGCCTGACCGATGCCGGCTACACCGTGCTGGAGGCGGAGGACGCCGAGGTGGCGCTGCACCTTCTGGCGCGGCGGCCGGAGATCGACGTGCTGATGACGGACATCAACCTGCCGGGCGCGGATGGCTTCGACCTGTCCCATGCGGCGCGGCAACTGCGGCCCTTCCTGCCGGTGGTCTATGCCTCCGGCCGGCTGCGGGCGGCGGAGCCGGGGCGCGGCCTGCCCGGCGCGCCCTTCCTCGCCAAGCCCTTCACCGTGGCGCGCGCGGCGGAGACCATCGGCAGCCTGTTGCGCTAGAAAAATAGGCGGTCGGATCGAATCATCTGAACGCACCTCTTGTTCTAGAATCAAAGACTTCCAGAGCACGCTGCGTTCAAGCGAACGCAGTAGGCTCCTTGAGCCGTTTCACCGCAAGCGAAGACGGTGAAATGGCTCCAGCTTATTGTTTTGACGCATTTTCCGACTCGCCTTGCGAAGCCGCAAGGCTTGAAAATGCCCTAGCCTGGGTGCCCGCCGGGCCGGGGCTCACGCGTCGAGGAACACCGTCTCGCCTTCGCCCTGCAGGCGAATATCCAGCCGCCAGACCCCGGCGCCCTCCGGCTGCGCCACCAGCGTGCCGCGCCGCGCCGGGTCCACCAGGTTCAGCACCGGATCGGCCGCGTTCAGCGCCTCGCCGGCGAAATAGGCGCGGGTGACCACATGCTTCATCAGGCCGCGAGCGAAGACCGTCACCAGGATATGCGGCGCCTGGGTGCTGTTGCCCGGGCCGGGCGTGGCGCCGGGCTTCAGCGTGGTGAAGCGGAAGCCGCCCTCGGCATCCGTCGCGCAGCGGCCGAAGCCGTGGAAGCCGGCCTCATAGGCGCCATCCGGCCCGGCCTGCCAGATTTCCACCAGCCCATCGGCCACCGCGGCGCCGTCGCCATCGGTGATGCGGCCGGCCAGGGTGATGCGCTCCCCCTCCACGCCCTCATTCGGCCCGCCGGGGCGGAGCAGGTCCGCCCATTCGGGGAAATCGATCATGTGCCAGTAGGGACCGGCAGTCTGGCTTGCGGTGGCGGGGGTCATGTCAGGCGTTCTCGAAGGGGGTGGCCATCTGGCCGCGCAGCACGATGTCGAAGCGGTAGCCCAGCGCCCATTCGGGCTTCGTGATGTCGAGATCGAAGGTCGAGACCAGCCGGTTGCGCGCCGCCTCGTCCGCCGTGGTGTTGAAGATCGGATCCAGCGGCAGCAGCGGGTCGCCCGGGAAGTACATCTGGGTGATCATGCGCTGCGCGAAGCCGGTGCCGTGCAGGCCGAAATGGATGTGGATGGGCCGCCAGGCATTGGCGTGGTTGCGCCAGGGATAGGCGCCGGGCTTGATGCTGACGAAGCTGTAGCGGCCTTCGACATCGGTGAAGATGCGGGCGCGGCCCTCGAAATTCGGGTCCAGCGGCGCGTCGTGCTGGTCCCGCGGGTGGTGGTAGCGGCCGGAGGCATTGGCCTGCCACACCTCCACCATCGCGCCGCGCAGCGGCCGGCCATCCTCGTCCGTCACGCGGCCGGCGACGATGATGCGTTCCCCCATCGCGGCGCGGCCGGCGACCTGGGACATGTCCGCCTGCGGCGCGTAATGCGCCGGGTCGAAGCGCGGTGCGCTGGCTTCCGTCAGCGTGGTGGGGATGCGCAGCAGCGCCTGCTGCGGGTGGCGCTTGTGGGTGCTGCCATAGGCCGGCGCGTCGTAGGGCGGCTGGGTGGCCGGGTCCGGACGGCGGTAGGGAAGGGGATCGGGCATCGGATCAGTCTTCCTCGAGGACGGCCTTGGCAAGCTTCAGCGCGGCATTGGCGGTGGGCACGCCGGCATAGGCGCCGACCTGCAGCAGCACCTCGCCCACTTCCTCCGGCGTCACGCCGGTGTTGCGGGTGGCGCGCAGATGCAGCTCCAACTCCTCATGCCGGGCGAGCGCCGCCATCATCGCGATGCAGAGCAGGCTGCGGGTGTGGCGCGTCAGGCCCGGGCGGGTCCAGATGCCGCCCCAGATATTCGCCGTGATCCAGTCCTGGAAGGCCGCGTCCATCGGGGTGACGGCGGCGCCGGCGCGGGCGACATGCGCCTCGCCCAGCACGGCGCGGCGAACGGCCATGCCGGCCTCATGCCCGGCGGCGGGGGCAAGGCCGTCGAAATGCGCGCGGATGGCGTCGTTGCTCGCCGTCGGGCATTCCAGCGTCGGCAGGTGGCCGGCCTCGGCGATCTCGAGATAGCGGCTGCCGGGGATGGCGGCCTGCACGGCGCGGGCCAGCTCCGGTGGGGTGGCGATGTCGCGGTCGCCGACCATCACCGTGGTCGGGCAGGTGATGCGCCCTTCCACCTGGCTGGCGCGCGCATCGCGCAGCGCGGCGGCGGAACCGGCATAGCCGCGGCGATCCGTGCGCAGCAGCATCTGCCGAAGGCCCTGGGAGGAAGCCAGCGAGGGGTCCACCACCCAGCGCGGCATCACCACCTCCACCAGTGCCTGGGTGCCGATCTCCAACACCGCGTCGATGCGTTCCTGCCAGGCCTCGGGCGGCGGGAATTCCAGCGCCGTGTCCATCAGCATCAGCGACAGCACGCGCTCCGGCGCCATCACCGCCAGCGCCATGGCGATGCGCCCGCCGATCGACATGCCGAGCACATGCGCCTGGCGCACGCCCAGCGCATCCAGCAGCGCCAGCGCATCCGCCGCGTGCAGATCCATGGAGTAGTCGCCATCCGTGACGCCCGAGAGGCCATGGCCGCGCATGTCCATCCGGATGACGCGATGCGTGCGCGCCAGCATGTCCACCTGCGGGTCGAAGACATGCAGGGACGTGCCGATGGAATGCAGCAACAGCACCGGCGGGGCCGCGGCAGGCCCTTCCACCTTGGCATGGAAAACGACGTCGCCCAGGTGCAAAAACATCCCGGCTCCCCACCAGACCCGCCTGCTCTCTATCACTTGATGCCGCCGCCCGTGAAGCCGCAGGCCGGGCTCCGGGCGCATCGGCATTCCATGCAGCGGAAGCGCGGGGCGACGGAAGCGCGGCCCCGGGCCAGGCCCGGAACCCGCCGCCGTCGCGCGCTCAGACGCGTTCCAGCAGCATCGCGATGCCCTGGCCGACGCCGATGCACATGGTGACCAGCGCATAGCGCCCCTGGCGGTTGTGCAACTCCTGCACCGCGGTCTGCACCAGGCGGGCGCCGGACATGCCCAGCGGATGGCCGAGCGCGATGGCGCCGCCATTCGGGTTCACGTGCGCCGCATCGTCCGGCAGGCCGAGGTCGCGCGTCACCGCCAGGGCCTGCGCGGCGAAGGCCTCGTTCAGCTCGATCACGTCGATCTCGGCCAGCGTCAGCCCGGCCTTGGCCAGCACGCGCTTCACCGCCGGGGCCGGGCCGAAGCCCATGATGCGCGGCGCGACGCCGGCCGTCGCCACGGCGATGACGCGGGCGCGCGGCACCAGCCCGTGCCGGCCGGCGGCGGCCTCGCTCGCCACCAGCAGCGCGCAGGCGCCGTCATTGACGCCGGAGGCATTGCCCGCGGTGACGCTGCCGCCTTCCTTGCGGAAGGGCGTGCCCAGCTTGGCCAGTGCCTCCAGCGTGGTGTCCGGGCGGGGATGCTCGTCCTGGTCGACGATGATCGGGTCGCCCTTGCGGCGCGCGATGCTGACCGGGACGATCTCCTGCGCGAAGCGGCCGGAGGCCTGCGCGCGGCCCGCCCGCTGCTGGGAGCGCAGCGCGAAGGCATCCTGGTCGGCGCGGGAGACCTGGAAATCCTGGGCGACGTTCTCCGCCGTCTCCGGCATCGAATCGATGCCGAAGCCGGCCTTCATCTTCGGGTTGACGAAGCGCCAGCCGATGGTGGTGTCGTAGATCTCGGCGCTGCGGCCGAAGGCCTCGGCCGACTTGCCCATGACGAAGGGCGCGCGCGTCATGCTCTCAACGCCGCCGGCCAGCATGAACTCGGCATCACCCGCCTTGATGGCGCGCGCCGCGATGCCGACCGCATCCATGCCGGAGCCGCAGAGCCGGTTGACCGTGGCGCCGGGGATCGACTCGGGCAGGCCGGCCAGCAGGGCGGACATGCGCGCGACATTGCGGTTGTCCTCGCCGGCCTGGTTGGCGCAGCCGAAGATCACATCCTCCACCGCCGCCCAGTCGAGGTTGGGGTGGCGCGCCATCAGCGCCTTGATCGGCACGGCGCCGAGATCGTCCGGCCGCACATCCTTCAGCGCGCCGGCATAGCGGCCGATGGCGGTGCGGGCTGCGTCGCAGATGAAGGCTTCGGCCATGATGCTGGGTCCCCGGTGGATTGGCCCGCCGCCCTGGCGGCGCGGTTTGGCCTTCTCGTGCCGCCGAAGCCGGCGCGCGTCAACTCAGCGCCTGCACCAGCCACAGGCTGAGCGCCGGGAAGGCGACCAGCAGGCCCAGCCGCAGCAGGTCCATCCCCAGGAAGGGCAGCACGCCGCGGTAGATGCGGGAGATCGGCACATCGCGCGCCAGGCCGGAGACGACGAAGACGTTCAGCCCGATGGGCGGCGCGGTCAGCCCGATGCCCACCACCACCAGCACCAGGATGCCGAACCAGATGGCGGTCTCCTCCGTCGTCAGGCCGAAATCCAGCGCGGTGACAACGGGGAAGAACACCGGCAGGGTCAGCAGCATCATCGCCAGCTCATCCATCACGGCGCCGAGGATGATGTAGGACACCAGCAGGATGGCCAGCACGCCATAGGGCGGGAAGTCCTGCTCCGTGATCCACAGCGCCAGCAGGTCCGGTGCCTGGGACAGGGCGAGGAAGGCGTTGAAGACCTCGGCGCCCAGCAGGATGGCGAAGATCATCGCTGTGGTCTCGGCGGTGGCGAACAGGCAGTCGCGCAGCGCCAGCGGCGGCAGGGTGCCGCGCAGCAGGCCCACGGCCAGCGTGCCGATGCAGCCGATGGCGGCACTTTCGGTCGGCGTGAAGACGCCGCCATAGATGCCGCCCACCACCACCATCGCGATCAGCAGCACGGGGATGACGTTGAGGAAGGCCTCCCGCCGCTCACCCGGCGCCGGCGCCTCCCCCGGCGGGCCGAGTTCGGGGCGGGCGCGGACGATCAGCGCGATGGCGGCCAGGTAGAACAGGATGGCGAGCAGCCCGGGGATCAGCGCCGCCATGAACAGCTTGGCGATGTTCTGTTCCGTGCTGATGGCATAGATCACCAGGATGACGCTGGGCGGGATCAGGATGCCTAGCGTGCCGCCCACCGCGATGGTGCCGGTGGAAAAGCCCGGGTCGTAGCCGTAGCGCCGCAGTTCCGGCAGCGCCGCGCGGGCGAAGGTGGCGGTGGTGGCGACGGAACTGCCGCAGACCGCGCCGAAGCAGCCGCAGGCCCCGATGACGCCCATCGCCATGCCGCCGGGCTTGCGCCCGACCAGCGCATTCGCCGCCGCGAAGAGGTCGCGCGCCAGGCCGCCGCGCTCCGCCAGCGCGCCCATCAGGATGAACAGCGGGATGACGGACAGCGTGTAGTTGGCGAACAGGTGGTAGGGCGTGGTCTTCAGGTAGTTGCCCAGCGCCGTCCAGTCCAGGATGTGGACATAGCCGCCCATGCCGACCAGCAGCATGGCAAGCCCGACGGGCGCGCGCAGCGCGATCAGCACCAGCAGCGCGGCGAAGCCGGTGGCGGCGAGGACGAATTCCGGCGCCATCTAGAAGCGTCCCCGCGCGAACCGCCCGGCCCAGAGCAGCGCCGCCAGCCCGGTGACGGCAAATGCCAGGGCGCCGATGGCGACCGCCCACCAATAGGGCAGGGCCAGCAGGCCGATGGTGCGCATGCCGTTGGCCCAGGTCTCCCACGCGCCGAGCGCCATGCGTTCCGCCAGCCACAGCGTCAGCGCCGCCCAGACCAGCATCCAGAAGGCATCGAACAGGCCGGCGACGCGGCGCGGCAGCCAGGTGGTGAAGGTGTCCACCAGGATGTTGGCGCGCATCAGCGTACCGTAGCCGAGGAAGCCGAAGACGGCGACGCCGCTGGCGATGGAAACCATCTCGAAATCGCCGCGGATCGGCTGGCTGGTGGTCCAGCGCAGCACCACGCTGATGGTGGTGACCGTGGCCGCCACCAGCAGCGAAACCCCGCCCAGGAAGGCCATGGCGCGGGCGATGCCGCCCAGGGGACCCCGCGGCGGGTCCCCGGCATCCTTGCTCTCCGCCATCCCGGCGCTCCTGCTATGCCCTGCGCCGGGGTGGGGTTCAGGCGGCGCCGTGCTTGGCGATCAGCCCGCGGGCATCGGCCAGCAGCGCGGCGCCATCGAAGCCGCGCTCGCGGGATCCGGCGATCCAGGCATCGATCACCGGGCGGGTCGCCAGCATCCAGCGCTCCTTCTCCGCCGGCGAAAGCTGCAGGATGGTGTTCTGCCGCCGGCGGGCGACCTGGGCGCGCACCACCGGGCCCTGCTCGTCCCAGGGCTTGGCCGCCATCGCCGCCGCCACCATGCCGGAATTGGCATCCAGCACCCGGCGCAGATCCTCCGGCATCGCCGCGTATTTCGCCTTGTTCATCGCCAGGACGAAGGTGGCGGAATAGAAGGTCGGGCTGCCGAGGATCTCCGTGTGGTTGTTCACCAGCTCCGCCAGGCGGATCGCCGGAACCACCTCCCACGGCACCACCGCGCCATCGATCACGCGCTGGGACAGCGCTTCCGGCACCTGCGGGATGGGCAGGCCGATCGGCGCGGCGCCGAGGGCGCGCAGCGCCTCGCCGGCCTGGCGGGTCGGGAAGCGCAGCTTCAGGCCGCGCAGATCCTCCAGCCGCTGCACCGGCTTGTTGGCATGGATCACGCCGCCATCATGCGCCCAGGCGACGATGGTGTGCACATCCGCGAATTCGTCGCGCAGATGGGTCTGGAAGAATTCCTGGCAGGCCAGGGCATTCGGCCGCGCCCGCGGGTCCGCCACGAAGGGCAGCTCGAACACCTCGATCTTCGGGAAGCGGCCGGGCGTGTTGCCGGGCAGGGTCCAGATGATGTCCACCACGCCGTCGCGCGCCTGGTCGAACAGCTGCGGCGGCGCGCCGCCGAGCTGCATGGAGGGGAAGATCTGGATGCGCAGGCGGCCCTGCGATTCGGCCTGCACCTTCTGCGCCCAGGGCGCCAGGAAGTGGCGGTGCACGTTGGACACGGCCGGCAGGAAATGGTGCAGGCGCAGCGTCAGCTCCTGCGCGCTGGCGCTGCGGATCAGGGCGGGCGCGCCGAGCGCGGCGACGCCGAGCGCCGCAAGCTGGCGGCGATGGATGGTCATGGATCGAGGCCCCCCGTTCATCCCTGGCGCGATCGCCGCGCCGGGAGATTGCGGGTATTGATGCCCGCCGGGCCGGTTTCAGGCAAGGCGAAGCTTGGCGGCCTTGGCGGCGACCATGGCAGCGGTGTCGCCAGGGCGGTAGATGGCGCTGCCGATGCCGAAACCGGCGGCGCCGGCGTCCCGCCAGGCGGGAATGTTGTGCGCATCGATGCCGCCCACCGGCAGCACCCGGGTGCCCTTCGGCAGCACCGCCAGCAGCGCCTTCAGCATGGCGGGCGAACCGGCTTCCGCCGGGAACAGCTTCAGCCCGTCGGCGCCGGCCTTGAGCAGGGCGAAAGCCTCCCCGGGCGTGAAGAAGCCGGGGATGGCGATCATGCCTTCCGCCTTGGCCGCCCGCACCACGGCGGGATCGGCATGCGGCGTCACCACCAGCCGGCCGCCCACGGCGGCGATGCGCGCGCAATCGGCGGGGTCCGTCACCGTGCCGGCGCCGACCAGCGCATCCTCGCCGAAGCGATGCGCCAGGATGCGGATGCTCTCCAGCGGCTCGGGCGAGTTCAGCGGCACCTCCAGCACGGCGATGCCGGCTTCAACCAGCGCCTCGCCCACCTTCACCGCTTCCTCCGGCTTCAGGCCGCGCAGGATCGCGACCAGCGGGCAGGCCGCGAGCCAGTCCTTCAGACCCATCCCAGATCCCTCCCGATGCGGGCGAGGCCCTGCGCGACCAGGTCGGGGTCGTGCTGCGTCACCGCGATGCCGTTGCGTGCCAGCGCCGCGGCATAGAGCGCGGCCAGATGCGCGGCGCTCGCCAGGTGCACCTGGCGGGCATCGGCGGCCGCGGCGGCGATCTCGTGCCCGATCAGCAGGCCGGACAGGAAGCTGCGGGTTTCCGCCTGCGCCAGCCGGTCCATCAGGTGCAGGGTGCGGGCGCCGAACAGATGGTGCAGCAGGCCGCCGGGCTGGCGGGCGCGGTCCACGCCGCGGGCGAAGGCCTCGGGCACATCCGGGCCATCCGTGCTGGTGCGCGCCAGGATCGTGTGCTCGGACAGCGCCGCAAAAGTCTCGCCGGTCATGTGGGTGGTGAAGCCGGTGACGCGCCCGTCTTCCAGCCGCGCCCATTTGCTGTGCGTGCCGGGCAGGCACGCCAGCGCCGTGCCGAGGCTTTCCGCCAGCGCCACCAGCTTGGTCTCCTCGCCGCGCATCACGTCGGGGATGCCGGCGGCATCCTCCGTCGTCAGGCCGGGCACCAGGCGGCATTCGGCGCCGTCGAAGGGGATGGCGATGGTGGCGGCGGCGATCTCGGCCGGGCCGGCGGGGCAGCGCAGATAGGGCGCCTCCACCCAGCCCTGGCGGCTGCCGACCATGCCGCAGAGCAGCACATGGCGCTCCCCGGCCGCAAGCCAGGGGCCGATGGCGTCCTGCAGCGCGGCGGGAAAGCCGCCCGGCGCCACGGTGAGGATGCCGCCGGGGCGGTCGAGGCGATCCCGGGCCCGGCCGTCGGCGCCCAGGCGATAGGCGCGCAGACTCGTTGTGCCCCAATCGACGCCGATCATGCCCCGTTCCGTCGTTTCATCCCCGGCGCCAGGGATGCGCCGAGCCGGGGCCGGGCGCAAGCCCCGGCCGGAAAGGCCGGGGGCGGGGCGGGGCCCTACACCCCGGGGACGGTCACTTGCTGGTCGTTCTGGCCCCGCATGGCCCAGCCGGTGGTGCGGTTCTCGATCGCCACGGCGGCGACATACATGGCCACGCCCATCACCGCCGTCACGATCAGCCCGGCGAAGACCAGCGGCACGTCGAAGCGTGAGGAAGCCAGGATCATCAGGTGGCCGATGCCTTTGTTGGCCGCCACCGTCTCCGCGATGATGGAGCCGACGAAGGCGACCGTGATGGCGATCTTCAGCGAGGCGAAGAAATACGGCATCGCCCGCGGCAGGCCGACCTTGCGGATGATGTCCGAAGGCCGCGCGCCCAGCGCCCGCAGCACGTCGCGCAACTCCGGCTCCACCGTCGCGATGCCGGTGGCGACATTCACCACGATGGGGAAGAAGCTGATCATGAAGGCGGTGATGATGGCCGGCACGGTGCCGATGCCGAACCAGATCACCAGGATCGGCACCACCGCCACCTTGGGCACGGAGTTGAAGCCGATCAGCAGCGGATAGAGCCCGTGATACAGCAGGGTGGAGCTGCCGATGGCAACCCCCAGCAGCAGCCCGAAGACCACGGCCAGGAAGAAGCCCACCAGCGTCGTCATCAGCGTCTGCCAGGAATTGTCCAGCAGCGGCACCCACCACTTCACCATGCTCTCGGCGATGGCGGACGGCGCCGGCAGCACGAATTGCTGCACGTTGAAGGCGTGGACGCCGATCTCCCACACCACGAACATGCCGACGATGACCAGCCATGGCAGCCAGGCCTGCAGGCGGCGGCGGCGGCGCTGCGCCACGGCCATGGCCTGCAGCCGGCGCATCGCCTCCGGCGACATGGTGGCATCGTTCGAGGCCGCGGCGGGGGCCGCGGCGGCAGGCAGCACGGCGTCACTGGCCATGGACGACCTCCTCGCCCTTGCGGGCGGCGCTGATGTGCTCGCGCAGGTCATGCACGAGGGAGACGAATTCGGGCTTGTAGGTGGTCTCCAGCGTGCGCGGCCGGGGCAGGTCCACCACCCGCTCGGCGATGATCCGCCCGGGGCGGGACGACATGACCAGCACGCGGTCGGCCAGGTAGGCGGCCTCGCGCAGGTCGTGCGTCACCAGGATGACGGTGGGCTTGCGCGCCATCCAGACGCCCTGCAGCACCGCCCAGAGATCCTCCCGGGTGAAGATGTCGAGCGCGGCGAAGGGCTCGTCCAGCATCAGCAGGGCGGGTTCGTGGATCAGCGCGCGGCACAGGCTGGCGCGCTGCTGCATGCCGCCCGAGAGCTCATGCGGGAATTTCTTGTCGAAGCCGCCGAGCCCGACCAGCTTCAGCAGGTCCTGCGCCCGGGCTTCGTACATGGCGCGCTGCGCGCGCAGCTGGCGGCGATGCGGCTCCACCACCTCCAGCGGCAGCATCACATTGTCCAGGATGTTGCGCCATGGCAGCAGGGTGGGGTTCTGGAACGCCATGCCGGCGATCGAAAGGGGCCCGTCCACCTCCTGCCCCGCGACCAGCAGGGTGCCGGCGGTGGCGGGCCACAGGCCGGTGACCAGCTTCATCAGCGTGGACTTGCCGCAGCCGGAGGGGCCGACCACGGCAATGAACTCACCCTTGCCGACGGACAGCGTCGCGTTCTGCAAGGCCAGCGTCCCTTCCACGCCGCCATACCGCATGGCGACGCCGCTGATCTCGACGAAAGGTCGCTCCATCTCATCCCCCGGTTGGCGCGCGGGGTGCGCGCACGGTCCTGTGTGCGACAGGCGGGGCAGGCCACGCAAGACGCGGGCCACGCCGGATGCCGCCGGGAAGGCCGCGCGGCCGCCGAAACTGCCCGCGGATTGGGCAGGACGCCTGCCGTCAGGGCGCGGCGCGCACCGTGGCGCAGGCCAGCGGCAGGCGCGGCGGTGGGCCGGGGCGGGCGGGGCGGGGCGCCGGGCGGCGGGCTTCCTCGGAGAACCACCATTCCAGCGTCGCATCGCAGCCATCGCCGGGCGGCGGCGGGGCGATGTCGCGGCAATCCGGGCTGTCCGCCGGGCAGCGCAGGCGCAGGTGCATGTGGCTGTCATGGCCGCGCCAGGGCCGCACCCGGCGCAGCCAGGGCGCGCCGCGATGCTCGGCGCAGAGCCGCCGCTTGATCGCCGGGTTCACCAGCAGCCGGTCGAGCCCCGGGCTTTCGGCTGCCAGGCGGATCAGCGCCGCATGCCGCGGGGTCCAGCGCGCCGGGTCCACCGCCTGCCCGTCCGGCCGCACCAGGGAGGGGATGGCGAGGTTGCTGCGCCGGCTGGCCGGCAGGCTGGGCTTCGGCCGCAGGTCCAGCCAGATATCGGCATCGAGCCCGTTCTGGTGGCTGGCATGGTCGGAGGGCATGGGCCCGCCGCGCGGTTGCGACAGGTCGCCGATGTAGAGGTCCGGCAGCCCCGCCGACCGCGCCTGGCCGGCCAGGTGACGCAGCAGGGCGAGGGTCGCCGGGTGGCCCCATTGGCGGTTGCGGTGGGTGTTGATGGCCTGCCAGCCGGGGCCTGCCGCCGGCAGCGCGACGCCGCCGGCCAGGCAGCCCAGCGCGGTGCCGCCAATGGCCCGTGCCGGGCCGGGGCTAGGAAGCGGCAGCGCCGCCCAATCCGCGGCCCGCGCCGGCGGTGCCTCCACCGCGGCGGCCCGGCCGGGCGGGCCGGCGAGGGCCAGGGCCAGCAGGAAGCCGGTTCGGGCCGGTGCGCGCGGGACGATCATGCAGGGTTTATGGCGCCGCGGCGGGAATGCCTCAACCGGGCCCGCGATGGCGCATTTTCTGACACATTCGCGGGTGTAGAATGCGCCCCTGGCCAGGCCGCCTGGGGGCCGGGCGAGTGGGAGCTTGCGCATTGGGTCGTTATCTGGTGACCGGCGGGGCCGGTTATGTGGGCAGCCATACCGTCCTCGCCCTGCGCGACCGGGGCGACGAGGTGGTGGTGCTGGATGACATGTCCAAGGGCCACCATGCCGCCATCCCGGCCGGCGTGCGGCTCGTGGAAGGCCGCTGCGAGGACCGCCAGGCGCTGGCGCGCGCCTTCGCCGGCGGCCGCTTCGACGCGGTGCTGCACTTCGCCGCCCTGTCCCTGGTCGGCGACAGCATGCGCGACCCGCTGCGCTACATGGCGGAGAATCTGGGCACCCTGGCCGCCGTCGCCGATGCCGCGGTGAAGCATGGCTGCCTGCGGCTGGTGATGTCCTCGACCGCCGCGCTGTTCGGCTTTCCCGAACGCATCCCGATCGACGAGCAGCAGCGCCTCGGCCCCGTCTCCCCCTATGGCGAGAGCAAGCTGATGTGCGAGCGGGCGCTGGACTGGGCGGAGAAGATCCACGGCCTGCGCTTCGCCAGCCTGCGCTACTTCAATGCCGCCGGCGCCGACCCGGAGGGCCGGGCCGGGGAGGATCATGAGCCGGAGACCCACCTGCTGCCGCTGGCGATCGACGCCGCGCTGGGCAAGCGCCCGCCGCTGATGGTGTTCGGCACGGACTACCCGACGCCGGACGGCACCGGCGTGCGCGACTACGTGCATGTGACGGATCTGGCGGATGCGCATCTGCGGGTGCTGCCGCTGCTGGAGGAACGCTCGGTCCGCTACAACCTCGGCAACGGCACCGGCTATTCGGTGCGCGAGGTGATCGACATGGTGCAGAAGGTGGGCGGCCGACCGGTGCCGCACACGCTGGGCCCGCGGCGGGAAGGCGACCCGGCGGTGCTGGTCGCCTCCTCCGCCCGCCTGCGCCAGGATACCGGCTGGTCGCCGCGCTTCCCGGATCTGGAATCCATCGTGCGCACGGCGTGGGACTGGCGCGTGGCGCATCCGGAAGGCTATGGCGACCGCCGCGCGGCCGCCTGAAGCAGCACCCCCGGGCCGGGGTGCCCGGTCAGCCGTTGAAGCGGAAGGCGCCGGAGACCTGGTCGGCCGGCGCTTCCGGCTGCGGCTGCTGCGCCTGCAGCACCTGGCCATGGGCCGGCGACGGCGTCGCCGCCTGGCCCTGCGCCTCCCGCGCCTTGGCTTCCACCTGGCGCGTCACCTCGGCCAGCACGCGGGCTAGGTTGCCCAGCTGCAGCACCGGCACCAGCAGCAGGGCGGAGGGTTCCGGCTTGCCTTCCTTCGCGCCGGCCGCGGTCTGCGCGCCCAGCGTGATGCGGGCGACGCCGCTGACCACATGCACGTCGATGACGCCGTCGCCGAAGACGGTGGGGATGGACATGGCCGTGTTTCCTATTGCTCGCGGAAGGCGCGGTGGAAGCTGTCGAAGAGCGGCTGCAGCATGTAGCGGGCGAAGCTGCGCTCCCCGGTGCGGATCTGCGCTTCCACCGCCATGCCGGCGCGCAGCTGCACGCCCTCCAGCGCGCGAAGCTGTTCTTCGTCCAGCTGGATGTGCACCCGGTAGTAGCTCAGCCCGCGCCGCTCATCCTGCGTGATGTCGGAGGCGACGAAGGTGACGTGGCCGTGCAGGTAGGGCACCAGCCGCTGCTTGAAGGCGGGCAGCCGCACCTCCGCCTGCAGGCCGGGATGCAGCACGTCGATGTCGTTCGGCTGCACATTCACCTCGGCGATGATGCGGTCCTCCTGCGGCACCAGGTCCATCACCGGGTCGCCCGGGCGCAGCACCGCGCCCACGGTGAAGACGCGCAGGTTCAGCACCGTGCCGGCCTCCGGCGCGGTGATCTCGAGCCGGGTGGAGACATCCTCCGCCGCGCGCAGCCGCTCCTCGGTTTCCGAAAGCCGCAGCCGCACCTCGCGCAGTTCGGTGGAGACGTCCTGGGTGCGCTGGTTCTGCACCCGCTCCATCTCGCGTTCCGATTCCTCGATCTGGGCGCGGGAACGCACCATCTGGTTGCGGATATCGGTGATGTTGCCGTCCACCGAGGCAACCTGGCGCTGCAGGGCCAGCAGCTGCGGCAGCCGCGCCAGGCCCTGGCGCAGCAGCTGGGCGGTGTTGGATTCCTCGGCCCGCAATAGCACCAGCATGCGCTGCTGCGCGTCCATCTGCCCTTCGGCGGAGGCGATGGTGGCGCGGTGCTGGTCGATGCGGGTGCGCAGCACCTCCAGCTGGCTGGTCAGCGCGATGCTGCGCGCCTGGAACAGGGCGCGCTGCCCGCTGATGACCTCCGCGGCGCGCGGCTCGGTGGAGGCCAGCAGATCCTCGGGGAAGGTGATGGCGGGGGCGCCGGCGAGTTCCGCCACCAGCCGCGCATCCTGCGCCAGGAAGGCCCAGCGCTGGCTGCGCAGGGTTTCCGTCTGCTGCAGGGCCTGTGGCTGGTCGAGGCGCATCAGCACCTGGCCGGCGGCCACCGCGTCGCCGTCGCGGACCAGGATCTCCCGCACGATGCCGCCCTCAAAATGCTGGATGGTGCGGCGGGTGCCTTCCACCTTCAGGATGCCGGGGGCGATGGCGGCCTCGGCCAGCGGCGTCAGGCTGGCCCAGAGGCCGAGGCCGATGACGAAGATGCCGACGATCAGGTAACCCAGCGTGATGGGCAGCCCGGTGCGCGGCCGCGGCGCATCGAGGATCAGCTGGTCCTCCGGCGGCTGCCACAGCGCGGGGGGCGCCGCCGCGGGGCGCGGCGCCAGCGCGCCGCCCTGCGGGCCATCCGGCGGCGGCCCGTCCGGCGGCAGGCTGCCGGCCGGTTGCGGCACGATGCGGCCGATCGGCTGCGGGCCCGCGGCCGGGCCGTTCGCGGGCACCGGGCCCGGCATGGGAATGGCTGAGCTCATCGTGCGGCCCCCTCGGCCCGGCCGGGCGCCTGGGTGATGTCCTGCGGGCGGCTGCCCTGGGCCAGGCGCTTCAGCACCTCGGCCCGCGGGCCGAAGGCCTCCGCCGCGCCGTCGCGCAGCAGCAGCACCTTGTCCACGCCCTGCACCAGGGTCGGCCGGTGCGAGACGAGGATCACGGTGGTGCGCTGCGCCTTCAGCGTCTCCAGCCCGCGGATCAGCGCCTGCTCGGCGTCGCCGTCCAGGTTCGAATTGGGCTCGTCCAGCACCACGAAGCGGGGGTTGCCGTACATGGCGCGGGCCAGGCCGATCAGCTGGCGCTGGCCGCCGGACAGGTGCTGGCCGCCATCGCCGATCTCGGTGTCGTAGCCCTGCGGCAGGCGCAGGATCATCTCGTGGCAGCCGGCCAGCCGCGCCGCCTCGAACACGCCTTCCGGTGGCTCGTCGCGCATGCGGCTGATGTTCTTCATCACCGTGCCGTCGAACAGTTCCACATCCTGCGGCAGGTAGCCGACATAGCGGCCGAAATCCTCCCGCTGCCAGGTGAAGACATCGGCGCCGTCCAGCCGCACCGTGCCGGCGGCCGGCTGCAGCGTGCCGATCAGCAGGCGGATCAGCGTGGTCTTGCCGGCGGCCGATGGCCCGATGATCGCCAGGCTTTCCCCGGCACTCAGGTTGAAGGTGACGCCCTTGATGATCGCCACCGACTGGCCGGGGAAGCCGAAGGTCACGCGTTCCGCCGCCACGCGGCCTTCAGGCGCCGGCAGCGGCATGCCGGGCGGGCGGATGCGCGGCTGCGCCAGGAAGCTCAGCAGGCGGCGATAGGATTGCCGCGCCTGCACCAGCTGCTTCCAGCCGCCGATCATCTGTTCCACCGGCGCCAGGGCGCGGCCCATGATGATGGAGGCGGCGATGGAGGCGCCGGCCGTCAGCTGCTGTTCCAGCACCAGCCAGGCACCGACGCCGAGCACGCCGACCTGGACCGTGAGGCGGGAAAAGCGGGTGATGGACAGCAGGATGGCCGCCCGGTCCGCCGCGCGTTCCTGCGGCGGCATGGCGGCGGCGAGGCCTTCGCGCCAGCGCTGCAGCACCGCCGGCGCCATGCCCATGCTGTCGATCACCTCCGCATTGCGGACCATGCTCTCGGCCCGGCGCTGGGTGGTGATGGAGGCGGTGCTGGCCTGGCGCACCAGCGTGCCGGTGGCCCATTCATTGGCCAGGGTCAGGCAGAACAGCACCGCCGCGCCGGCCAGCGCGATCCAGCCCAGCATCGGGTGCAGGGCGAAGATCACCGCCAGGTAGATCGGCACCCAGGGCACATCGAAGACGGTGAGCGAGGCCGGGGAGCCGAGCCAGGCGCGGCAGGCGGAGAGGTCGCGCAGCGCCTCCATCCGGTAGGGGCGGCCGCGCAGCTGGCTCTCCACGGCGCGCAGGAAGGCCTCCGGCGCCACCTTGCCCTCGATCCAGGTCGCCAGCCGCTGCATCACCTGGCCGCGCAGCCCGTCCAGCACCGCCATCACCAGCAGGGCGAAGATCGCGATGGCCGTCAGGTAGTACAGCGTGTCGATGCTGCGGCTGCCGAGCACCCGGTCGAAGACCTGCATCATGTAGAGCGACACGGTGAGCTGCAGCATGTTCACCACGCCGGAGAACAGGGCAACGCCGACCAGCTGCGACCGCCCGGCCGCCAGCGCCTTCGACAGCACCGTCTCCGGCAGGCGTTCCTGGCCCGGCATCAGGGGCATCGGTGGGCGCATGGGTCAGATCCCCCCTTCGGGAAACAGGCCGCGTGGGATCAGGTGCAACCAGAGGTCGGGTCGCAGCCACAGAAAGCCGCCCAGCAGCGCCGCCAGCGCCAGCGCCAGGAGGTTGGCCATCACCAGGCTGGTGAAGCCGGGGCCGCGCCGCATCCGCGCCATTTGCTCCCGCGCCGCATCCAGCCGGATGGACTCGATCTGGTTGTGCATGTGGCGCAGCGCGTGCGCCGCCAGCGCCGCATCGGCGCGTCCGCGCAGCGCCGCGGGAACGGTGGGCTGGCCGGCCTGCACGGCCATGGCGAAGGCCAGCAGGTCGCGCAGCTCCTGCTCCGGCTCCCCGGTCAGGAAATCCTCCAGGCAGGGCAGGGCGCCATCGGGCGCGCCGGCGCCCAGCGGGGCGATGGAGGCGGCGGGCGAAGGGGCGCGCGCCCCGGCATGCGGCAGGACCGTCATCGTTCCAGGCTTCCCAATGGTCCCTGCGATAGCCGTTCCCGAGGTAACAGGACCTTGCGGAACGCCATCTAGCACGCGATGCGGCAAGGACAAAGAAGCGTGATGGATGAACCGCTTCGCGTAAAGTTTCGCGTAATTAGTTGCGTTGGTGATCCGGTTCGCCGGTGGTCCCGCCGGCGCCGTCGAGGCGCGCGGCGAAATCCGGTGCGGGAATGGCGAGGTAGGCCATCCGCTTCGCCTCCACCCGGCCGCGCGTCACCGTGTCCAGGATCAGGCCGCAGGCCAGCGACAGGCAGGCCAGCAGCACCAGCCCCATGGACAGCACCGCGGTGGGCAGCCGCGGCACCAGGCCGGTGGCGACGAAGGTCTGCAGCACCGGCACCGCCAGCACCACCCCTGTTGCCGCCAGCAGCAGAGCCACAAGGGCGAAGAAGGGCAGCGGCCTTTCCCGCCGCACCAGCAGCAGGATGGCGCTCAGGATGCGCCAGCCATCCCGCCAGGTATTGAGCTTGGAGGTGCTGCCGGGTGGCCGGGCGCGATAGGCGGTCGGCACCTCGCCCACCGGCATATGCAACGCCAGCGCGTGTACGGTGAATTCCGTCTCCGTCTCGAAGCCTTCCGCCAGGGCCGGGAAGGATTTCGCGAAGCGGCGGGAGAAGACGCGGTAGCCGGAGAGCATGTCCGTGATGCGGTTGCCGAAGATGTGCCGCACCAGGCCGGTCAGCACCTGGTTGCCCAGTACATGGCCGGGGCGATAGGCCGCCTCGCCCTGGGTCACCCGCGTGCCGGTGACGAGGTCGAGCTGCTCTTCCAGCGCCAGGCGGATCATGCCCGGCGCCGCGGCGGCATCGTAGGTGCCGTCGCCATCCACCAGCACATAGAGGTCGGCCTCGATGTCGGCCAGCATCCGCCGCACCACATGGCCCTTGCCCTGCTGCGTCTCCCGCCGCACCAGCGCGCCGGCGGCGCGCGCGGCTTCCGCCGTGCCGTCGGCGCTGTTGTTGTCATAGACATGGATGGTCGCACCCGGCAGGGCGGCGCGGAAATCCGCCACCACGCCCGGGATCGCCACCGCCTCGTTGTAGCAGGGGATGAGGACGGCGATGCGGGGCGGGGCGCTCATGCCGCGGCCGCGGCGAAGACGAAGCGGCGCGACAGCCAGAAATTGCCCGCCATGCCGGCCAGAGCCCCGGCCGCGACGCCGAGCACCGGGGCGGCGGCCACCGCCGGCACCCAGGCCACCAGCGCGGCATAGGTGCCGTAGTTGAAGGCGAAGCCCACGAGGTTCAGCGCCAGGAACAGCGCCCATTGCCGCGCCATCGGCGCCGGCGCGGCGCCCCGGAAGGTCCAGGCCCGATTCAGCGCCCAGGTGGTGCTGGCCGCGGCGAGGTAGGAGACGGCGCGCCCTGAATACAGCCCGAGGCCCAGCGCCAGCCCGGCATAGAGCACGGCGGTGTCCACCAGGAATCCGGCGGTGCCGACGACGCCGAAACGCAGGAACTGCAGCAGCGTCGCGGCCCGCCGGGCGCCGAGCAGGCGGGTCAGCAGGCGGGTCAGGGCATCGGGCATCGGGGATCCATGCGGGTCAGGTGGGGCCTGGAGGCAGTTCGTGAAGCCCGCGGGGTAGAGCATGGCAGCGTGACCAAAGCGCGGCAGTTGCCGGCCACGCCGCCGGCTGCAAGCCTGCACCGCATCACGGTTCGGAGTGGCGGCGGATGCGGGTCGGCCTGGTGGGTCTGGGGCAGATGGGGCTGGCGATGGCCACCCGCCTGACGGCATGTGGCGCGGCCGTGGTGGGGCACGACCTGGATCCGGACCGCTGCGCCGCGGCGGCGGCGCTCGGCGTGGTGGTCGCCTCCGGCCCGGCAGGCGTCGCCGCGCCGCTGGTGCTGCTCTCCCTGCCGCAGGACCGCGCGGTGGCGGCGGTGCTGGCGGCGCTGCTGCCGGCCCTGCCGGCGGGCGCCGTGGTGGCCGATACCTCGACGCTGGACCCGCTCGCCGCCCGCCGATTCGCCGACCAGGCGGCGGGCGCCGGCACGGCCTATCTGGACGCCCCCGTCTCCGGCGGCCCGGCCGGCGCGGCGGCGGGCACGCTGGCGATGATGCTGGGCGGCGAGGCCGCGGCGATCGAACGCGCGCGGCCGGGCCTGGCGCTGGTCGCGGCGAAGCTGATCCATGTCGGCGGGCCGGGGGCCGGGCAGGTGGCGAAGCTGGTGAACAACCTGCTGGTGGCGACCCACCTGGCCGTGGCCGGGGAGGCGCTGCGCCTCGGCGCGCTGGCCGGCGTGGCGCCGGAGGCCCTGCTGCCGGTGGTCAACGCCGCCTCCGGCCGCTCCGCCGCCACGGAGGTGAATTTTCCGAGGTGGATCCTCTCCGGGGCCTTCGATTCCGGCTTCTCGGCCGGGCTGATGCGCAAGGATGTCGGCTTGGCGCTGGATCTCGCCCGGGCGGTGGGCGCCGAACTGCCGGCCTGCAGCGCGGCGGCTGCCCGCTGGGCGCGCGATTCGCTGCCCGCGGCGGCCGATTTCAACCGCCTGCCCGCCGCCATCCTGGCGGAGGGCTGAGCCATGCTCCAGGCAGGGTTCCAGGCGGAACGGGTGCTGGAAGCGGAGATCGCGCGGCTGCTCGGCGGGCGGATCGGCAGCGTCATCGACGGGCAGGTGGTGGACGGGCAGGGGGCCGGCTTCACCCTGCAGGACCCGGCGACCGGCCGGGCCATCGCCCGGTATGCCGATGCCGGCCCGGCCCTGGCCACCGCCGCCGCGGCCGGGGCGGCGCGGGCGCAGCGCGCCTGGATGGCGCTGAGCGCGGCGGAGCGCGGCCGACGCATCTGGGCGCTCGGCGCGCTGCTGCGGCGCGATGCCGAATCGCTGGCGCGGCTGGAATCCGCCAATGCCGGCAAGCCGCTGCGCGACTGCCGCGCCCAGGTCGCGCGGGTGGCGGAGATGGCGGAGTACTGGGCCGGCTGGTGCGACAAGATCGAGGGCCGCACCGTCCCCGTGCCTTCGGGCCATACGGTGATCGTGCGGCGGGAGCCGATGGGCGTGGTGCTGGCGATCACGCCCTGGAACGCGCCGCTGTTCACCTGCGGCTGGAACGTGCTGCCGGCGATCGCCGCCGGCAATGCCGTGGTGCTGAAGCCCTCCGAATACACGCCGCTGACCTCGCTGGCCTTCGGGCTGCTGGCGGTGGAGGCCGGGCTGCCGCCGGGTCTGGTGCAGGTGGTGGCGGGGCTGGGCGCCACCAGCGGCCAGGCGCTGCTGGGGGCGGCGGAGGTGGCGATGGTGACCTTCGTCGGTGGCGCGGCGAGCGCCAGCCACATCGCCGCCGCCTGCGCCGCGCGGATGATCCCCTGTGTGCTGGAGCTGGGCGGGAAATCCGCCAACATCGTCTTCGACGACGCCGACCTGCCGGCCGCCGTGCAGGGCGCGCAGCAGGCGATCTTCGCCAGTTCCGGACAGAGCTGCGTCGCCGGCTCCCGCCTGCTGGTGCACCGCGCCATCCATGACCACTTCGTGGCACTGCTGGCCAGCGCCTCCGCCCGGATCCGGGCCGGTGATCCGCTGGATGCGGCGACCGAGATCGGCCCGGTCGCCACGGCGCGGCAGTTCGCCCATGTGACGGGGCTAGTGGCGGCCGGCGTGGCGGAAGGCGCCACCCTTCTCGCGCCGCCACGGCCGGCTTGCCTGCCCGAGGACGGCTTCTGGGTGATGCCCAGCATCCTGGCCGGCCTGGACAACCAGGCGCTGGTGGCCCGGACGGAGATCTTCGGCCCGGTCGTCGCCGCCATCCCCTTCGAGGAGGAGGCGGAGGCGATCGCGCTCGCCAATGCCACGCCCTTTGGCCTGGCCGGTGCCGTGTGGACGCGCGACCTGGGCCGGGCGCACCGGGTGGCGGCCGGCGTCCGCGCGGGCAGCTTCTGGGTGAACGGCTACGGCACCATCCATGTCTCCGTCCCCTTCGGCGGCTTTGGCGCCAGCGGCCATGGCCGTTCCTCGGGGCAGGAGGCGCTGGCCGCCTACACGCAGAGCAAGGCGGTGTGGGTGGAAACGGCGGCGAGCCCGGCGCTGGGCTTCGGACACCGTCCGTAACGGCACGGCAGCATTGCGACCCTTGCATCGCGGGCGTGAAGGCTGTTCCCTGGGCGCACAGGGAATGGCGCGGCGCCCTGCCGCCGCGCAATCTGGGAGAACGGGACACCATGCTGCGTCGTCATCTTCTGACGGGCGCCGGGGCGGCGCTCGGCGCGTCGGCCCTCGGCGCACCTTCCTTCGGCCAGGGGACCTCCGGCACCTCGCGGGTGCTGAAGTTCATCCCGCAGGCCGACCTGGCGGTGGTCGATCCCATCCTGACCACGGCCTATGTCACCCGCAACCACGCCTACCTGATCTGGGACACGCTGTACGGCTTCGACGCCGACTACAAGGCGCAGCCGCAGATGGCCCAGGGCCATGCCGTGGAGGATGACGGCAAGCGCGTCACCATCACGCTGCGCGACGGGCTGAAGTGGCACGACGGCGCGCCGGTGACGGCGAAGGACTGCGTCGCCTCGATCCGCCGCTGGGCGGCGCGCGACGCGCTGGGCCAGGTGCTGATGGCGCAGACGGACGAGCTGGCGGCACCCGACGACAAGACCATCCTGTTCCGCCTCAAGAAGCCCTTCCCCCTGCTGTTCGAGGCGCTGGGCAAGCCCTCCACCCCGGTCGCCTTCATGATGCCGGAGCGCCTGGCCAGCCAGTCGCCGAACACGCCCATCACCGGCGACCTGATCGGCAGCGGCCCCTTCAAGTTCGTGGCCGGCGAACGCGTGCCGGGCGCGCGCATCGTCTATGAGCGCTTCGCCGACTACGTGCCGCGCACCGGGGGCGAGGCCAGCTGGACGGCCGGGCCGAAGGTGGCGCATTTCGACCGCGTCGAATGGCATGTGACGCCGGATGCCGCCACGGCGGCCGCGGCGCTGCAGAGCGGCGAGATGGATTGGTGGGAGCAGCCGACCGGCGACCTGCAGCCGCTGCTGCGCCGCAACCGCAACGTGGTGCTGGAGATCCCGGACCCGACCGGGCTGATGGCGATCGCCCGCTTCAACCACCTGCACCCGCCCTTCGACAAGCCGGCGGTGCGCCGCGCGCTGCTGGGCGCGGTGAACCAGGCGGATTTCATGACCGCCGTCATCGGCACGGATCGCAGCCTGTGGCGCGAGGGCATCGGCTATTTCCCGCCGGGCACGCCGCTGGCCTCCGACGCCGGGCTCGATGCCGTCACCAGCCCGCGCAACATGGAAAAGGTCAAGGCGGACCTCGCCGCGGCCGGCTATAACGGGGAGAAGGTGACGCTGATCGCGGCCTCGGACTTCCCGTCGCTGAATGCGCTGGCGCAGGTCGGCAACGACATGATGCGCCGTGCCGGCATGAATGTGGACTACATCTCCACCGACTGGGGCACCGTGGTGCAGCGCCGCGCGAGCCGGGAAGCGCCGGACAAGGGCGGGTGGAACATGTTCTTCACCTTCTGGTCCGGGCTCGACATGTTCAACCCGGGCGTCCACCAGAGCCTGCGCGGCCATGGCCAGGCCGCCTGGTTCGGCTGGCCGACCATCCCGAAGATCGAGGAGCTGCGCGTCGCCTGGTTCGAGGCACCGGACCTCGCCGCGCAGCAGGCGGTCGGCCGGCAGATCCAGGAAGTGGCGTTCCAGGAAGTGCCCTACCTGCCGCTCGGCCAGTACTTCCAGGCCACCGGCTACCGGCGCGACCTGTCCGGCGTGCTGAAGGGCCTGCCGCTGTTCTGGAACGTGAAGCGCGGCTGAGCCGCGCGGCGCGGCGGGCTGCTCGTCGCCGCGGCGCGGCGGGCTGCTCATCGCCGCGCCGCGGCGGGCTGCTCATCGCTTTGTCAGGTGAGCGGGGCAGCGGCGCCGGCTAGGGTGGCAGGCAGGGCGGCCGGATGGCGCGGCGCGCCTGCCGCCCACAGCCGGATCCGCGCGATTTGAACGACCTGCCCGATCGCCCCGCCCCCGCCACCGCGCTGCGCCATGCGGGGTGGTCGGAAGCATGGGGCGCGCTGCTGGCGGCGCTGGCGGAAGGCCCCGGGGTGGTGGCGCTGCTGGGCCCGCCCGGCGTCGGCAAGACCATGATGCTGGGCGAGTTGGAACGGCGCCTGCGCCAGGCGGGGCCGGGGGTGCATCGCGTCGATTTCGGCGACCTGGCCGGGCCGCCCGCCCCCGGCGTGCTGCTGGTGGACGAGGCGGAGCGGATCGGCGCGCCGGCGCTGGAAGCCCTGGCCCGGCAGACGGCGGGCGTGGCCGTGCTGGCGGCGCTGCCCGGTTTCGCGCAGCGGCTGCAGGGCCTGGCGCATCGTCGCGTGATCCTGCGCCCGGTCCGTGCCGGGGAGGTTCCGGCCTATGTCGCCGCCCGGCTGGCGCAACTCGGCGTGCCGTCGGCGCGGCTGGCGCCGGACGGCGTGGCGGCGCTGGGGGCCGCCTCCGGCGGCGTGCCGCGGTTGCTGAACATGCTGCTGGGCAGCGCGCTGTTCACCGCCGGGCTGGATGGCGCGGCGCGGGTGGGGGCGGCGCAGGTTCAGGCGGCGGCTGCCATGCTGACGCTGCCGAAGCCGCAGCGCGGCGCGCCGCGACCTGCGCCGGCCCTCGCATCGCCGCCCGCCAGCGCCCACCCGGCCACCGCTCGGCCGGCTCCGGCCCAGGCCCGCCCCTGGCTGCTGGGGGGGCT
>NZ_JAAVNE010000068.1 GCF_012103215.1 Falsiroseomonas selenitidurans | reverse complement strand
CGCCGCGGCCCTGCCCGCCACCGCCGCCGCCGCCACCGCGACGCCCGGGCTGGCCGCGGCCGCCACGACCGGCGCCGCCGGCCGGCTTCACCGCATCCGGCCGGCCGCTGGTGCGGTGCATCGGCACGGAGACATCCAGCCGCTCGTCGCTCGCCGGGATGGAAATGCGGATCAGCTTCTCCACCGCCCACAGCTTCTCCCGCTCATCCGGCGCGCACATCGCCACCGCGATGCCGGAGGCGCCGGCGCGCGCGGTGCGGCCGATGCGGTGGACATAGGCCTCGGGCGTGTCCGGCATGTCGTGCTGGATCACATGCGTCACGCCATCCACGTCGATGCCGCGGGCGGCGATGTCGGTGGCCACCAGAACCGGGGCGCGGTTGGACTTGAAGTCCGCCAGCGCACGCTCCCGCTGCCCCTGGGATTTGTTGCCATGGATGGCGTTGGCGTAGATGCCGTCGGCCTCCAGGTTCTTCACCACCTTGTCGGCGCCGTGCTTGGTGCGGGTGAAGACCAGGGCGCGGCCGACGCCCTCGCCGTTCAGCAGTTCCGCCAGCTTGCCGCGCTTGCGGCCCTGCTCGATGACCACCAGGCGCTGCGTCACGCGCTCCGCCGTCGTGGCCACCGGCGCCACCTCGATCCGCACCGGGTCGCGCAGGATCTCGGCGGAAAGCTTGGCCACCTCGGCCGGCATGGTGGCGGAGAAGAACATGGTGTGCCGCTTGGCCGGCAGCTTCGGCAGGATGCGCCGGATGGCGGGCCAGAAGCCCTTGTCCAGCATCTGGTCGGCCTCATCGAGGACCAGCGCGTTCACCATGTCGAGCCGTGCGGAGCCCTCATCCATGTGGTCCTGCAGCCGGCCCGGGGTGGCCACCAGGATGTCGATGCCGTTCGCCAGCGCCCGGCGCTGCGGGCCATGCGGCACGCCGCCGAAGATCACGGAGACGGTCAGGCCCAGATGGCGGCCATAGGCCTTCAGGCTGTCGGCGATCTGGCTGGCCAGTTCGCGCGTCGGGCTCAGGATCAGGGCGCGGCAGCCGCCACGCGGGGGGCGGCCCTTGGATTCTTCCAGCAGGTGCAGCAGCGGCAGGCCGAAGGCGGCCGTCTTGCCGGTGCCGGTCTGGGCGATGCCCAGGATGTCGCGGCCGGTCAGCGCATGCGGGATCGCGTCGCGCTGGATCGGCGTGGGGGTGGTGTAGCCTTCCTCCACCAGCGCCTGGAGGATGCGCGGGGAAAGGCCGAGTTCACTGAAGCTCATGATAAAGATCGAGTCCGGTCATGCCGCCCGGCGATGGCGCGGGCAGTGGGTGGCGGTGGGCCAACCCGCGTGCCGGGGCCGGTCCGATGTTGTCCGCAAATCCCCGCCATCACCTGTAGAGAGGTTGGCGGGGCAGCGCCCCGGTCCGGGCCTTCCCGTGCCGCGCCACCAATCCGGGGCTGCGTCACATGGCCCGCTCACGCGGCCGGGGCGCGGCGGGAAACTGACCCGCCGACGCGCGGAGAGATAGGCCGGATTCGCCGGCCGAACAAGGTTTTTCGGCGGTGCAGCAATCCGCCCCGGCTCAACCATCCGCCAGCTTGTGGAAGCCGGCCCCGGCCGGCGCCTCGGCCGCCTCGCCCTGCACGGCGGTGACGCGCGCCAGCAGTGGGCCGCGCTGGCAGGCGGCCTCGGTGGCGGCGACGGCGGCGGCCGGCCCGGCCAGCAGCGCCTGCACGCTGCCATCCGGGCGGTTGCGCACCCAGCCGGAAAGACCGGCCGCCTGGGCCTGGCGGCGCAGCCAGTCCCGGTACCCCACGCCCTGCACCCGCCCTTCGATGCGGAGCAGACGGACGGTCATGCGGCCAGCAGCGCCATCAGCCGTGCGGCAAGGGCCACATCGGCGGCGTGGTGGCCCCGGCGGATGGCCGAATCGGGGTCGACGCCCCAGAACTCCTCCTGGAAATCCTCCTCCAGCGAGGACAGGCGATGCGCCTCCTCCGGCGCCAGATGCCCGCCGACCACCGCCAGCCCCAGCACCAGGCTGCCCAGCGCCGGCACGGCGACGCCCAGCGCGGCCAGGCCGAATCGGTCATGCGCGGCCACGGCGCGGTGCAGCGCGGCCAGCGCCTGGGGCGCCTGGGACACCGGCATGAGCCCGGTGGTGACGCGCAGCGGCGCATCGAGCGCGCGGGCGGACCAGCCGAGCCAGGGGTCCCATTCCGCCGCCTGGCGCGCCGCCAGATGGCGGTTTTCGGCGCGGTAGCAGAGCAGGTCGGTCTCGCCATAGCGGGCGATGGCGGCGACGGTGCCGGCCTCGGCGGCGGCCACGCGTTCCAGCGCGGTGCCGGCCAGGCGCGTCAGCGGCACGTCTTCCGGCCGCATGGTGCCGCCCTTGGCGCCGCCGGCGGCCTGCCATTCGGCGGCCACCGCTTCCGCCAGCCGCTGGCCGGGCAACGCCAGGGGGCCACCGCCGGGCAGGCGCATCGGCCTCCCATCGAGCAGGACGGCGAAGCCGCCCTCCGTCTCCGCGACGCGCGCTTCGTCCCAGAAGCGCTTCATCGCCGCGTCAGCGCGCGGCGGCGGTGCGGGTGCGGGCGGCGGGGCGGCGGCGGTTGGGGGCCGAGGCCGGCGCGCGATCGGCGCAGGCCGGCGCGGCGAAGGGGTTCAGCACGTTGCGCTCGATCGACATGTCGGCGAGGGCGGAGGCGTTGGACTGCGCCAGCGCGGCCTGGAACAGCGGGCCGATATTCTGGCAGAAGCGCGAGCCCTGGCGGATGCCGTCCTGCGAATGCTCGTTCGCCAGATGGGTGATGAAGCCGTCCAGCGCGCGCTGGTGGCCGCCGCCGGCGGTGCGGCGGAAATGCGTGCGGATGGTGTTGTAGGCGCCGCCCAGCTCGCCCTGGAATTTGCGCACGAAGGCGTTGTAGTCGCCATCCCGCTGGCAGGTCAGCGCCGCGACCATCAGCTGGCTCTGCAGGGCACGGACCTCGAAGGCGGTGCGCTCGCTGCCCTGGATGCAGGATTGGGCCACGGCGGGTCCGGCGAGGGCCAGGGCCACGCCGGCAAGCAGAAGGCGGACAGACATGGTGCGACGCATGGCGCGGGACTCCCCCTGGAGACGCCATGCCTGCCGCATCGACGACCCCGGCGCAACCACCGCTGCGCGGGCCGATCGGCGCGGCCGGGCCCCCCGGCCCGCCCCGGCATCCCCTGGGTCCGATTTCTACAGCATCCGGCGCGAAATGCCAGCGCGCTGTGACGCCATCACAAGTTCACAGCACACCTATCAGATACAGAACGATAATGATCGGAATGGGCAGCCCCACCATCCAGAGAAGAATGCCCTTCATGTGCCCTGCCTCGATCCGTTGCAGGGCCACAACGCCGGCTCAGCCGCGCGGTTTCGCGCGCTGCAACCGCGCCAGTCCTTCCAGCCGCCGATCGAGGAAGGCGGCGGTTTCCGCCTGCTCCTCGCTTTCGTCCTGCAACCAGAAGGCGAGAGTCGCGCCGTAGATGCCGGCCAGCGTGGCGCGGCGCGTGTACCAGGAAAAATCGGCCGAGGTGTCCCCCGCCGCCGCCCAGACCGCATCCGCCGTCCGCGCCGCGGTCCGCATCGCGGAGCCGAGATTCCAGGGCAGCGCCTGCAGCGCCAGCGCGCGGCGCACCGCATCCCGGTGCGGCCGGGCCTGTTGCAGGCGCAGCAGCAGCAGGTGGCGGATCCGGCGGGGGATTTTCAAGGCGGCCATCGCCTCCGGTGGCGCCGCTTCCTCCATCTGCCGGTCCGCCAGGTCGAGCCAGCACTCGATGGCCTCCACCGGGCCGCGCGGGAACAGCCAGTCCTGCTCCAGCGGGTCCCGGCCCAGGTCGCGCAGGCCCGCGCCCAGGGCGGCGCGGGTCCAGCCCAGGGCGGGCACATGCGGCAGGGCGGCCTGCACGGCCTGGTCGCGATCCTCGCTGCGTTCGATCATCGGGCGGTCTCCTCGGGCGGGGCGGCGCGCTGCAATTCCTCGGTGAAGCCGAGGCGGGAGAGGTCGGGCATGCGCATGGGATAGAGCACGCCGTCCAAATGGTCGGCCTCGTGCTGCATCACCCGGGCGGGCAGGCCCGCGGCCTCCCCTTCCATGCGCTGGCCGGCAATGTCCCAGCCGGTGAAATGCACCCGGGCGGCACGCGGCACGGCGCCGCGCAGGCCGGGAATCGAGAGGCAGCCTTCCCAGCCATCCTCCACCGCGTCACCCACCGGGGTGATCTCCGGATTGATGATGGCCAGGATGTTGCCGGCGCCACCGCGCCAGACGAAAAGCCGCAGCCCCTGGTGGACCTGCGGCGCGGCCAGGCCCAGGCCGGCGGCGTCCACCATGGTTTCCGCCATGTCGGCGACGAGGCGGCGGATCTCGTGCGCCGTCGGGTCTTCCACCGGCAGGGCCGGGCGGATCAGCACCGGGTGGCCCATGCGGGCGATCTTCAGGATGGCCATGGTGGCGGGTCGCTTCCCCGAAGCGGATGTGGCAGGATCGCGTGGTCAAGGTAATGCGTGCCGGCCGGTGCGGGAGGGTCTTTCGCACAAGGCGGTCACCATGCTAAGGCTGCGGCCTTCGCGTTGGAGGCCCGGGTGGTTGCCCGGGCCGCCGGCGCGACTCCGCTTTCCCTCTACCCCGATTCGTCCCGCCATCACACCCGAACCAGGAGGTTCCATCGCGTGCAGGTCGTCGTCCGCGACAATAACATCGACCAGGCCCTGAAGGCGCTGAAGAAGAAGCTTCAGCGTGAGGGTGTGTTCCGTGAAATGAAGCTCCGCCGCCATTACGAGAAGCCGTCCGAGCGCCGCGCGCGCGAGGCCGCTGAAGCCGTGCGTCGCGCCCGCAAGGTGGAGCGCAAGCGGCTGGAACGCGAAGGCTTCTGAAGGTCCGCCGGCGCGCCCACAAGCCCGCCGGATCCGGATGATCGGGGCCGACGCCCCGTAGACCCGCCCTCCCCGGCGGGTGCCGCCCCCCAGGGGGCAGCCGCAACAAGCCGAACAACCGCGGTGCGGGCCGAGCCCCCGCCAGCCGCGGCTTCGCGCTGTGCGCCTGCTGGGGGCTTTCCGCACCGCACACGGGCGCGTCTACTGCATCCGGATGCAGGAGAAGCGGCGATGGACGGGTTCGGGGATGCGGAACAGGCGCTGATCGCGCGCGCGCGGCGGGTGCTGCCCGCCGGCAGCTTCGGCAATTTTCCCGCCGAGATCATCCTGCGCCAGGGGCGCGGCGGCCGCGTCTGGGACGTCGCCGGCCGCGAATACGTGGATTTCCTGCTGGGCTCCGGCCCGATGTTCCTGGGCCATTGCCATCCGGAGGTGGATGAGGCGGTACGGGCACAGCTGGACCGCGGCACCACCTTCTTCGCCAATAACGAGCACGGCATCGCCCTGGCCGAGGCGATCGTCGCCGCCCTGCCCTGCGCGGAGCAGCTCCGATTCGTCGGATCGGGGACGGAGGCGGACCTCTACGCCATGCGCCTGGCCCGCGCCTTCCGCGGCCGCGACAAGATCCTGAAGTTCGAGGGCGGCTACCACGGCATGTCCGACCACGGGCTGATGAGCCTGGCGCCGAAGCACCTGGCGAACTTCCCGCGCCCCGTGCCCGATTCGGCCGGCATCCCCAAATCCGTGGCCGATGACGTGCTGGTGGCGCCCTTCAACGACCTCGCGGCGGTGACGCGGCTGGTCGAGTCGCAGGGCGAGGAGATCGCCGGCATCATCGTGGAGCCCCTGCAGCGCCTGATCCCGCCGGCGCCGGGCTTCCTGGAAGGGCTGCGCGAGCTGTGCACCCGGCACGGCCTGGTGCTGATCTTCGACGAGGTGGTGACAGGCTTCCGCTTCGCCTATGGCGGCGCGCAGAGCTACTACGGCGTGACGCCGGACCTCTGCACCCTGGGCAAGATCATCGGCGGCGGCTTCCCGCTGGCGGCGGTGGCCGGGCGGGCCGACATCATGGCGCATTTCGACCGCGCCCTGGTCGGCGATGCCGGCTTCCTGATGCAGGTCGGCACGCTGTCCGGCAACCCCGTGGCGGCGGTCGCCGGGCTGAAGACGCTCGAGATCCTGCGCCGGCCCGGCACCTACGAGGCCGCCTTCGCCACCGGCCGCGCGCTGATGGAGGGCCTTTCGGGACTGGTGGCGCGGGCCGGCATCCCGGGCCAGGTGGTGGGCGAGCCGCCGCTGTTCGACCTGGTGTTCACCGACGGCCCGGTGCCGGACTACCGCGCCACCCTGCGCGCCGACCGCGCGCTGCAGGCGCATGTGAACCACAGGCTGCGGGCGGGCGGGATCCTGAAGGGGGAGAGCAAGTACTACATCGCCGTGGCGCATGCGCCGCGCGACGTCGACCAGACGCTGGAAGCCTTCGCTGCCGCGATGGGAAGCCTGCCTGCCGCCGCGGGCTGACCCGCCCCCAGCCCCCCGGGGCGGCCCTTCAGGCGAGCCCGAAATGGATGGCCAGCGCGTGCATGTCATGCGCCGGGATCACGCCGCTGCGGCTGATGTCCGATTCCTTGAGGTTCGGCACGTAGAGCTGCCAGGCCTCCAGCACGCCGAGGTCGGGCGGCAGCTGGGCGCCGTTGCTGACGCTGTATTCCTTCGCCCGCTGCTCGGCACGGCCGGTCGCCGTGGTGGCCGTGGCGCTGAACTTCTTCTGCGGCGCGAACAGGCCCCAGAAGGCGCGGCACTCATCCTTCAGCTTCACCTGGACGAAATTGTCGAGGTCGTTCCAGTCGATGCAGACGGCGGACATGAAGCGGACCATCGCGCTCAGGTCGATCCCGTTCAGCCGGGCCTGCTCGAAGCGGCCCAGCGCGCCCTCGTCATCCTCCTTGAAGGGCATCACCGGCGACCACCAGGGGCTGATGCCCCACTGCGTCGCCTGCGCCTTCCCGGCGGTCAGCTTGAACATCATGAAGTTCTTGGGAAGCGTCTCGACCCGCACCGATTCGACGCGAAAGGCGCTCTGGTGGCCTGCCGGCAGCGTCTTGAAATCGGGCAGGGAGAGGGTCTCGTTGATCATGCGCGGCCTCGTCTCGTCCTCGCCGGTCCGGCCGCGCCCCGGCGAAGGCAGCCGCGCCGTCGCCGGCGCGGCGTTTCACCAGCCCCGCATCATTTTTGCAGGCTTTGCACGATCTGCTGGGTCACCTTCTTGGCATCGCCGAACAGCATCATGGTGTTCGGGCGGAAGAACAGCTCGTTCTCCACGCCGGCATAGCCACTGGACATGCCGCGCTTGACGAAGAACACGGTCTTGGCGCGCTCCACATCCAGGATCGGCATGCCGTAGATGGCGCTGGTCTTGTCGGTCTTGGCCGCCGGATTGGTCACGTCGTTGGCGCCGATGACATAGGCCACGTCGGCCTCGGCGAATTCGGCGTTGATCTCCTCCAGCTCATGCACCTCGTCATAGGGCACATTGGCTTCGGCCAGCAGCACGTTCATGTGGCCGGGCATGCGGCCGGCAACGGGGTGGATGGCGTAGGAGATTTCCGCGCCTTCCTTCTTCAGCAGGTCGGCCATTTCGCGGACCACCTGCTGCGCCTGCGCCACCGCCATGCCGTAGCCCGGCACGATGATGATTTTTTGGGCGTTCTTCATGATGTAGGCGGCGTCCTCGGGGGAGCCGGCCTTCACCGGCGCACGGTCCGCATTGCCCGCACCCGGGCCGGCAGCCGCACCCGAATCGCTACCAAAACCGCCCAGCAGCACGTTGATGATGCTGCGGTTCATGCCCTTGCACATGATGTAGGACAGGATGGCGCCCGAGGCGCCGACCAGCGCGCCGGTGACGATCAGCAGCAGGTTGCCGATGGTGAAGCCGATGCCCGCCGCCGCCCAGCCGGAATAGCTGTTCAGCATGGAGACGACCACCGGCATGTCCGCCCCGCCGATCGGGATGATGAGAAGAAAGCCCAGCGCGAAGGACAGCAGCGCGATCAGCCAGAACAGCACCGGGGAGCCGGTGGCGACGAAGGCGATCACCAGCACCAGCAGCAGCGCACCCAGCGCCGCGTTCAGCATGTGCTGGCCCTTGAAGATGATCGGCGCGCCGGACATGCGGCCATCCAGCTTCGCGAAGGCGATGACGGAGCCGGAGAAGGTGATGGCGCCGATGGCGAGGCCGAGCGACATCTCGACCAGCGAGGCGCCCTTGATGTTGCCGGGCACGCCGATGCCGAAGCTCTCCGGCGCGTAGAACGCCGCCGCCGCCACGAACACCGCCGCCATGCCGACCAGGGAGTGGAAGGCGGCGACGAGCTGCGGCAGGGAGGTCATCTGGATGCGCTGCGCCAGCACCGTGCCGATGGTGCCGCCGATCGCCAGGCCCAGCAGCACGATGGCGATGCCGCCCGCGCCCATGCCCGGCTTCAGCAGCGTCGCGACCACGGCGATGCCCATGCCGACCATGCCGAAGAGGTTGCCCTGGCGGCTGGTCTCGGGGTTGGAGAGCCCCCGCAGCGCCATGATGAACAGGACCGACGCGACCAGGTAGGCCAGCGTCGAAAGGGTCTGTGCCATGGCTCAGCCGCCCTTCTTCTTGAACATCGCGAGCATTCTCCGCGTCACCATGAAGCCGCCAAAGATGTTCACGGCAGCGAGCGTCACGGCGATGAAGCCGAAGATCTTGGCGGCGATGCTGTCGGACAGCCCGGTGGCCAGGATGGCGCCGACCACGATGACGGAGGAGATGGCGTTGGTGACGCCCATCAGCGGCGAATGCAGCGCCGGGGTCACGTTCCACACCACGTAGTAGCCGACGAAGCAGGCCATCAGGAAGATGGTCAGCAGCAGCAGGAAGGGCTCCGCCGCGGCGGCGACGGGGGCGGCGGCCTCCGCCAGCTGTCGGGCATGTTCCGCCAGCAGCGCGGCGCGGTCGGAAATCGACGCGGCCTCGATGGCGATCTGTTGCGGGTTCATGGCGCGATCTCCTCAGGCCGCGGGCAGCGAGGCGTGGACCACGGCGCCGCCGCGGGTCAGCTGCACGCCCTTCACGATGTCGTCTTCCTCCTTCAGCACCGGACGCTTCGCGTCCTTGTCCCAGAAGGTGGTCAGGAAGGTCAGCAGGTTGCGGGCATAGAGCGCGGAGGCGGCGCCGGCGATGCGGCCCGGCCAGTTGCGGTAGCCGAGGATCTTCACGCCATTGGCCGTGGTGATCGCCTCGCCCGGCACCGTGGCGGCGACATTGCCGCCGGCGTCCGAGGCGATGTCGACGATCACGCTGCCCGGCTTCATGGAGGCGACCATCGCCTCCGTCACCAGGGTGGGCGCCTTGCGGCCCTGCACCAGGGCGGTGGTCACCACGATGTCCTGCTTGGCGATGTGGCCGGCGACGACCTCCGCCTGCTTGGCGTAGAAATCGGCGGAGAGCTGCTTGGCGTAGCCGCCCGCGGTTTGCGCCGCCTTGCTCTCCTCATCCTCGTAGCCGACGAAGCTGGCGCCGAGGGATTTGATCTCCTCCTTCGCCGCCGGCCGCACATCGGTCGCGGAAACCCGGCCGCCCAGGCGCCGCGCGGTGGCGATGGCCTGCAGCCCGGCGACGCCGGCGCCCATGATGAACACATTGGCGGCGGGGATGGTGCCGGCGGCGGTCATCAGCATGGGGAAGCCGCGGTCGAAGGCGCCCGCCGCCTCCACCACCGCACGGTAGCCGGCCAGGTTGGCCTGGGAGGAGAGCACGTCCATCGACTGCGCGCGGGTGATGCGCGGCAGCAATTCCATGCTGCAGGCCTCGATGCCCAGCTGCGCATAGACCTCGGCCATGGCGCGGGTGGCCGCCAGCGTGCCCACCAGGATCGCGCCGCGCGGGATCAGGGCGAGTTCATCCACCTCACCCTCCCCTGTGCCGAGCGGGGCGCGCACCTTGAGAACCAGGCCGGCATTGGCCAGCGCCGCGCCGACATCCGGGGCGATCTCGGCGCCGGCCTCCGCATACAGGACGTCCGGATAGCCGGAAGCGAGGCCGGCGCCGGTCTCGACCGCCGCGGTGCAGCCCAGCGCCAGCAGCTTCTTCACCGTCTCCGGCGTCGCGGCGACCCGCGTTTCGCCCCCGCGCCGTTCGCGCAACACCGCAACGCGCATCAAGACCCCCTTACCTGCCCGGACAAAGCCCCGGCGATATGCAGGTGATGTTCAGGTCTTGCAAGGACGTTGCCCAGGCGCGAGGTTTCGCGTCCGTGATTCGGTTGCGGCCTTCCCGCCCGGCGCCGGGCGCGCCATGCTGCGCCCATGCTGTTGCGCACGCTTCCCGACGGATCCCGGCTGGCGGTGAGCCAGCCCATGCATGCCCTGGTCTCGGGGCAGATGGCCCGCGCCTGGGGCGCGCCCGGTTTCGCCCTGCCCGACCCCTTCGAGGAGGTGGTGACCGCCTGCGCCCAGCACGATGTCGCCTGGATGGGCTGGGAAACCGCGCCGACGCTGGACCCCTCGACCGGCCTGCCGCATGTCTTCCGCGCCGTCGGCGCCAGCCACCATGCGCCGATGTGGGCCGATGGCGTGGCCCGGGCGCTGGCCGCCTGGGGGCCCTGGGTGGCGCTGCTGGTCAGCCGGCATGGCAGCCTGATCTACGGCAGCTACACGGATCGCCACCAGCTCGACCCCGCGGATGCCGAGGCCGTGGCGCATTACCTGGACACGCAGGCGGTGCTGCAACGCGACCTGGCCGCAGGCCTCGGCGCCAGCCCGGCGCGGGTGGAGACGGCCTCCGCCCTGGTGGCGGTGACGGATGCGCTGAGCCTCGCGGTCTGCGGCGGGATCGAGACCATGGGCGGCGTCGGCCGGGCACCGATGGCGGATGGCGGGCGGACGAAGCTGGAACTGGCGGAGTCGGACGGCGTTCTGCGCATCAGCCCCTGGCCCTTCCACCCGGCCGAGGTGACGCTGCACTGGCAGGCCAGGCGCCTGGATGGCGCCGCGCGCTGGTCGGAGGCGGCGGCGATGCAGGCGGCACTGGCTGCCGCGCCGAGCGTGGCGTTGAGTGCCAGGCTGCTGCCGGGCTAGAAGCCCCCCCGTTTTTCCAAGGATCCGCGCATGAACACGCCCCTTCCCACCCGCCGCCTTCTCCTCGGCGCCGCGGCGGCCCTGCCGCTGGCCGCGCCTGCCCGGGCACAGGGCAATTTCCCGCAGCGCCCGATCCGCATCGTCGTGCCCTTCCCGCCCGGCGGCGCGGTGGACATCACCGGGCGGCTGCTGGCGGAGCGGCTGCAGCCGCTGCTGGGCCAGCCCGTCACCATCGACAACCGTGGCGGCGCCGGCGGCAATATCGGCGGCGACGCCGTGGCCAAGGCGCAGCCGGATGGCAGCACGCTGCTGCTCGGCACGGCGACGATCCTGGCGGCGAACAAGTTCCTGTTCCGCCGCTCCATGCCCTTCGACCCGCTGAAGGATCTGGCGCCGATCACGCGGGTGACGACGGGGACGGTGCTGCTGGTGGTGAACGCCGATCGCCCCTGGCGCAGCTTCGCCGAGCTGGTGGCGGCCGCGAAGCGCGACCCTGGCGGCATCACCATGGGCTCCTCCGGCACCGGCGCGGTCAGCCACCTGACGCTGGCCAGGATCAATGCGGCGGCCGGCATGGAGATCACCCATGTGCCGTATCGCGGCGGCGGCCCGGCCATCACGGACCTGCTGGCCGGCACCATCGACATGATGTTCGACGTGATCCCGGCGCTGATGCCGCATGTCCGCTCCGGCCGCTTCCGCCCGCTGGCGGTGGGCTCCGCCGCGCGTGTGACCTATGTGCCGGAGCTGCGCGGCGTGCCGGGGATGAGCGAGCTGCTGCCCGGCCAGGGCATCGACATGCAGAGCTGGTACGCGGTGAACGCCCCGGCCGGCACGCCCGGGCCGGTGATCCAGCGGCTGTACGACGCCATCGCGCAGGTCGCGCGCTCCGACGACTTCAGGCAGCGGATGGAGCCGCTGGGCTTCACCCCGGTGGTGGATGAAAGCCCCGCCGCCTATGGCCGCTACCTGCAGCAGCAGGAGCAGTTCTGGAAGGGGCTGGTGGAGGCGTCCGGCGCCACGCTGGATTGAGGTTGCGGCGCCCCCCCTCTCCCCCGGGGGGGGGGCGTTCAGCCCACCAAACTGTCCGGCACGCCGGCGGCCAGGACGGCGGCGCGCTGGCGCTCGGCCACCGCGGCCTCCGAATGGTCGTGCACCAGTTCCATGAACAGCCGGTGCCAGTTCGCCTGCGCCTTCAGGCGGAAGAACACGCTGCCCAGGCCGATCGCGGCGCGGTCCATCAGCGGGAATTCGCGCGGGATCTTCACCCCGCCGGTCCGCTTCAGGCCCTCATGCACCGTCTGCGCCACCTTGCGGCCGTAGCTGGGGTCCTCGGAGGGGGTGATCGGGCGCACCCGGTCCTCCACCAGCGGCTCGTAGAGGAAGCGCGCCCAGAGGTTGAGGACCTCCATGGTCTCCTTGGACAGATTCCGGAAACCCCAGATGCGGTACGCCTCGGCCGCCTTCTCCCGATCGTCGTCGCGCACCGCCTCGTACAGCATCACCACGCCGGAGACGAAGCTGGCGGGGAAGATGCGGATGACGCCGAAATCCAGCAGGTTCACGCCATGGCCCACCTCGGCATCCTCGCGCACCTGGTAGTTGCCCAGATGCGGGTCGCCGTGGATCACGCCGTAGCGGTAGAACGGCACGTACCAGGCGCGGAACAGGGCGCGGGCATAGGCGTTGCGCTCCTCCTCCGGCGGGTCTTCCTCCAGCCGGCGGAGAATCGGGCGGCCTTCCAGCCAAGTCATGGTCAGCAGGCGCTTGGTGGTGAGTTCCGCCACCGGCTCCGGCACCGTTACCCCCGGGGTGCCGGCCAGCATGGCGCGGTACAGCCGCATGTGGCTGGCCTCGCGCTCATAATCCAGCTCCTCCCGCAGCCGGGCCGAGAGTTCCTGGTAGGCCTCGGCGTTGTCGAGCGTGCTGTCCATGCGGCGGTAGAGGTTCAGCGCCATCTTCAACTGGCGCAGATCGGCCTCCACGATGCTCGGCATGTCCGGGTATTGCAGCTTGCAGGCCACCTCCCGCCCATCCGGCAGGGTGCCGCGATGCACCTGGCCGAGGCTGGCGGCGGCCACCGCTTCCTGGGTGAAGCGGGTGAAGCGGGATTGCCAGGCGGGGCCAAGTTCGCCCTGCATGCGGCGGCGGACGAAGGACCAGCCCATGGGCGGCGCGTTGGATTGCAGCGTCGCCAGTTCCTGGGCGTATTCCTCCGGCAGCGCCTCCGGCACCGTGGAGAGGAACTGCGCCACCTTCATCAACGGGCCCTTCAGCCCACCCAGGACCTGCTTCAGATCCTCCGCATGCGCGGCCTTGTCGGTCTTCAGGCCGAGGAAGCGCTCCCCGGCCACCCGCGCGGCGATGCCGCCGACGGCGCCGGAGGTGCGGACCATGCGCCGCATCTCGCCGAACAGGGTCGATTCACGCCGATCATCGGCCATGGCGTCAGCCCGTCCCGGTCTGCGGCAGCGCCGGGGCGGCGGTGCCCTGGCTGGCCTGCACGTCGCGTTCCAACTCGTCGATGAAGCCGGCGATCACGTCGAGCCCCTTGTTCCAGAAGGCAGGGTCGGAGGCATCCAGCCCGAAGGGGGCCAGCAGCTCCTGGTGCCGCTTGGTGCCGCCGGCGCGGAGCATGTCCAGGTACTTCTCCTGGAAGCGCGGATGCCCCTCGCGGAACACGCCGTACAGCGCGTTCACCAGGCAATCCCCGAAGGCATAGGCGTAGACATAGAAGGGCGTGTGCACGAAGTGCGGGATATAGGCCCAATACACGCTGTAGTCCGGAGAGAAATCGAAGGCCGGGCCGAGGCTTTCTGTCTGCACCTGCATCCAGATTTCGCCGATCCGCTCCTGCGAAAGCTCGCCCTGGCGGCGTTCCTCATGCAGCAGCGTCTCGAAGCGGTAGAAGGCGACCTGGCGGACCACGGTGTTCAGCATGTCCTCCACCTTGCCGGCCAGCAGGGTGCGGCGCTTGCGCGGATCGGCTTCGGCATCCAGCACCGCGCGGAAGGTCAGCATCTCGCCGAAGACGCTGGCGGTCTCGGCCAGCGTCAGCGGCGTTGAGGACATCAGGTAGCCCTGCTGCGCCGCCAGCACCTGGTGCACGCCATGCCCCAGCTCATGCGCCAGCGTCATCACATCCCGCGCCTTGCCGTGGTAGTTCAGCAGCAGATAGGGGTGGGCGGAGGGCACCGTGGGGTGGGCGAAGGCGCCGGAGGCCTTGCCCGGCCGCAGCGCCGCATCGATCCAGGGCTTCTGGAAGAAGGGCGCGGCCACGCCCTCCAGCTCCGGGCTGAAGGCGCCATAGGCGGCACGCACCCGGGCCACGGCCTCCGCCCAGGGGATGCTGACGTCCGAATCCTCGGGCAGCGGCGCGTTGCGGTCCCAATGCTGCAGCTTCTCCAGCCCCAGCCACCGCGCCTTCAGCGCATAGTAGCGGTGCGACAGCCGCGGCAGCGCCGACCAGACGGCGGAGACCAGCGCGTCCACCACCTCATCCTCCACCATGTTGGCGCGGTTGCGGGCGGAGGTCGGGCGTGGGTAGCGGCGCCAGCCGTCGATGATCTCCTTGTCCTTGGCCAGCGTGTTCGTGATGAGGGAGAACAGCCGCACCCGCTCGCCGAAGGCGGCCGAGATGCCGCGCGCGGCGGCGGCGCGCAGGCTGCGGTCGCCGGCCGAGAGGTTGTTCAGCGCGGCGGAGACGGTCAGCTCCTCCCCCGCCACCTCCACCCGCATGCCGGCGATGGTCTCGTCGAACAGCCGGTTCCAGGCGGACCGGCCGGTGACCTCCTTCTCGTGCAGCAGCTTCTCCAGCTCGTCGGAGAGCTGGTGCGGGCGGAACACGCGCAGGTCGCGCAGCCAGGGGCGCCAGCGGGCGAGCGCCGCGGATTGCCGCAGCTTCGCCTCCAGCACCGCATCCTCCAGCCGGTTCAGCTCCAGCGTCAGGAACAGCAGGTGGCTGCTGATCGCCGTCACCCTCTCCTGCACCGTCTGGTAGAAACGGCCGTTTTCCGCCGATTGCGCGTCGCCGGAGAAGATCAGCTGGGCATAGGACATGGCCTGGCCGAGGATCTCCTCGATCCGCTCATAGGTCGCGATGGCGGCGGCCAGGGCATCGCCGGAGAGGCCGGCCAGGCGTCCGGCATGGGCCGCCTGGAAGGCGCGGGCCTCGGCCTCCGCCCGCGCCAGATCCGCCGCCAGGCCTGGATCGTCCGGCGCGGCATAGAGGTCGGACAGGTCCCAGGCGGGCAGCGCTGGGCTGCTGCCGCCGGCTTGGGGGGCGGGGGTCGGATCGGCGGTGGGGGCGGGGTTCTGGGTCACGAGCCTGCATATAGCCCGGCCGCGCCGCAGGCCAACCGGCGCGCCGGGAATCACCGCGCCCGGTCATGCTCTGGCAAGGTTCACCGGCCATCCTCCGGCCGACCCCAACGCCGGACCACGATTCATGCGCATCCGCACCATGTTCATCCTGGGCTTCTGCCTGGTCGCCGTGCCGGGCCTCGTCGCCTCGCTGTGGCAGGCGGCGGGCGCGGCGCGCGACCTGGACCGGACCCAGCGGGCGGTGGCTTCCCTGCAGGCGGCCAGCGACGCGCAGCGCGCGGTCAGCGCCCTGGCGGTGGAGGTGGGCGGCTACAGCAGCGTGCTGCGCCAGGCCAACCCGGACCGTGCCCAGGTGGCCGGCGATGCCGCGGCAACGGTCCGCCTGCTGGAAGCGAGCGCCGCCAGCGCCGCCGCCGCCGGGCAGGACGCCGCCGCGATCCGCCGCCTGGCGGAACAGCTGGCCGCCTTCCGCGCCCGGGTGGACCAGGCGCTGGCCCTGCCGGTGGACCGCCGCGATGCCGGCCTGCCCGCCGCCGGCACCGCCGCGCGCAACCAGGCCGTGGCCACCCTGCTCGGCGTCTCCGCCGGCGCGGCGCGGGAGGTGGCGCGCACCGCGCCCGAACTCGCCCTGCTGATCGAGGCTTCCTCCACCGTCATGGACATGCGCGACCATGCCGGGCGCCGCAACGCGCAGATCTCCGCCTGGCTGGCCGGCACCGCGCCAACGCCGCAGACGGTGCAGGCGGCGGAGGGGATGACGGCGCGGGTGGACCAGGCCTGGACCTCGGTGCAGCGCCTGCTGGCCGCCGCCCCCGCCTCCCCGAGCCTGACCGCCGCGCTGGAGGGCCAGCGGGCGAGCTTCGTGGCGCGCAACGAGCCGCATTGGCGCAAGCAGGTCGAGACCGCCCGGCAGCGCCTGGCCGCCCCCGACACCCCCTGGACCACCAGCTTCGCCGAATTCCGCAGCTGGTCGCGCCCGGCGCAGGCGGAGATCCTGGCGCTGCGCGACGCCGCGCTGGATGCGGCGCGGGACAGCGCCGCGGACAGCATCGCGGCCGCCCGCACGGGGCTGGCCATCGCGCTCGGCCTGGCCGGCCTGTGCTTCGCCGCCGCGCTCACCGGCGCGGCGCTGCTGCTGCGGCGCCTGGTCACGCCGATCCGCGCCCTGACCCACAGCGTCGGCCGCATCGCCGGCGGCGACCTGGCGGTGCCGGTGCCGGGCCGCGGCCGGATGGATGAGCTGGGCGAGATGGCGAGCGCGGTGGAGACCCTGCGCGCCGGCTCCGCCGCCCGGCTGGCCGAGGCCGAGGCCCGCGCCGAGGAACAGCGCCAGCGCATGCAGCGCGCCGAGCGGGTGGAGGCGCTGCTGCGCGACTTCGAGGCGGAGACGGCGGGCATGCTGCAGACCGTCGCGGCCGCGGCGACGGAGCTGGACGCGACCGCCGCCAGCATGGCCGACATCGCCCGCAACGGCACCCGCCGCGCCGCCGCGGTTTCGGAATCCGCGCAGCAGGCGCGCAGCAACGTCAACACGGTGGCGGCGGCGGCGGAGGAACTGACCACCTCCTTCGCCGAGGTGACGCGGCAGATCCGCCTGGGCAGCGAGAAGGCCGGGGCCGCCACCACGGCGGCGGAAGGCGCCGGGCGCACCGTGCGCGGCCTGTCGGAGGCGGCGGACCGCATCGGCGCGGTGGTGCAGCTGATCAACGACATCGCTGGCCAGACCAACCTGCTGGCGCTGAACGCCACCATCGAGGCTGCCCGCGCCGGCGAGGCCGGCAAGGGCTTCGCGGTGGTGGCGAGCGAGGTGAAGGCGCTGGCCGCGCAGACCGCCAAGGCGACGGAGGAGATCGGCGGCCAGATCGCCGCCATGCAGGCCGAGACCCGCCGCACGGTGGAGGCGATCTCGGCCATCGCCCACATCATCCAGGAAGTGGGCGAGGCCACCGGCCTGATCTCCGACACCGCCGGCCAGCAATCCCAGGCAACGCAGGAAATCGGCCGCGCCGTGGCCGATGCGGCGGGCGACACCTCCGCCACCTCGGAACACGCCGCCGGCGTCAGCGAGGATGCGGAGCGCACCGGGCAGGCCGCCGGCAATCTGCGCGGCGCCTCCGCCGAGCTGGCGCGGCAGGCCGAGACGCTGCGCGGCCGGGTGGACGGATTCCTCGGCGCCATCCGCGCCGCCTGATTGGCCGCCCGCCCCGGCCCGTGCCACCATGGCGCGAACCAGGCGGGGGGGCGGACAGGCATGACGGGTGCGGCGCAGCAGGAATGGAACAGCCTGCCGCAGATGATGCTGGACCTGTCGCGCAACTGGCACGGCCGGCCGATGCTGCGGCACTGGCGCGACGGCGCCTGGCAGCGCATCACCTGGGGCGAATTCGCCGCCCGCGTCGCCGCGCTCGCGGCCTTCCTGCGCGCCCAGGGCGTGGTGCCCGGCGACCGGGTGCTGCTGGTCAGCGAGAACCGGCCTGAATTCCCCATCGCCGATACCGCGGTGATGGCGATCGGCGGCGTCACCGTGCCGACCTACGTCACCAACACCCAGGCCGACCACACCCACATCCTGCGCGATTCCGGCGCCAGCTTCGCCATCGTCGCCACCACCCGGCTGGCGGAGCGGGTGCGCCAGGCGGCGGCGGAAGCCGGCATCACGCTGGGCGGGATGATCTGCCTGGAGCCGGGCGCGCCGGGCTGCATCGACTGGGCGCAGACCCAGGCCATGCCGGCCGACCCGACGCCGCTGCTGGCGGAGGCGGAGCTGATCCCGCCCGGGCGGCTGGCCTGCCTGGTCTATACCAGCGGCACCGGCGGCCTGCCCAAGGGCGTGATGCTGCCGCACCGCGCCATGCTGGCCAACCGCGAGGGCGTGGCGCGCATCGCCACGCGGCTGCAGCTGGACGGCACGTCCTATCTCTCCTTCCTGCCGCTGTCGCACAGCTACGAGCACACGGTGGGCGGCTTCCTGCTGCCCTCGCTGGGGCTGGAGGTGGTCTATTCGCGCGGCGCCGACCGGCTTGCGGCGGAATTTCAGGAGGTGCGGCCGACCGTCATCACCGCCGTGCCCCGGCTGTTCGAGGTGCTCCGCGCGCGCATCGAGGCGCAGGTGGAAAAGGAGGGCGGTTTCAAGGAAAAGCTGTTCCGGCGCGCCCTGGCGCTGGGCCTGAAGCGGCTGGACGGGCGGCTTTCGCTGCTGGAGCGCGCGCAGCATGCGGTGCTGGACCGGCTGGTGGGCAGCAGGATCCGTGACCGCTTCGGCGGGAAGCTGCTGGCGCTGGTCTCGGGCGGGGCGCGGCTGGACCCGGACCTGTCCGGCTTCTTCCTGGCCTTCGGCCTGCCCGTGATCCAGGGCTATGGCCAGACCGAGGCCGGCCCCGTCATCAGCGTCAACCCGCCCTGGGCCAACCGCCGCGTCACCGTCGGCCCGCCCCTGCCGGGGGTGGAGGCGCGCATCGCCGAGGATGGCGAATTATGCGTGCGCGGCGCGCTGGTGATGGATGGCTACTGGAACGACCCGGACAGCACGGCGCGCGCCCTGGTCGATGGCTGGCTGCACACCGGCGATGTGGGCGAGATCACGGGGGGCTACATCCGCATCACCGACCGCAAGCGGGACTTCATCAAGACGCTGGGCGGCGACATGGTCAGCCCGGCCAAGCTGGAAGGCCTGCTGATGGCGGAGCCGGAGATCGCCCAGGCGGTGGTGGCCGGCGAAGGGCGCCCCGCCATCGTCGCCCTGCTGGTGCCGGCGGAAGGCGCCGCGGCCAGGGTGCAGGCGGCCGTCGCCCGGGTGAACGGCAAGCTCTCCACGATCGAGCGCATCCGCGCCAGCACGGTGGTGGAGCCCTTCACCGTGGAAAACGGGCTGCTGACGCCGACGATGAAGGTGAAGCGCCGCCTGGTGCTGGAACACCATGCGGCGACGGTGGAGGGGCTGGCCCGGCGCGGCTGACCCCCCCCCGGCCCGGTCAGCCCTGGGCCACCGCCTCCGCGATCGCCTTGCCCACATCCACGGTGCCGGCCTGGCCGCCCATGTCGCGGGTGCGCGGGCCGCCCTCGGCCAGCAGCTTCTCGATGGTCTGCACGATGCAGTCCGCCGCCGCCTTCTCCCCCAGATGTTCCAGCATCATGGCGCCGGACCAGATCTGCCCGATCGGGTTGCAGATCCACTTGCCGGCGATGTCGGGGGCGGAGCCGTGCACCGGCTCGAACATGCTCGGGAAGGCCTTCTCCGGGTTGATGTTGGCGGACGCCGCGATGCCGATGGAGCCGGCGACGGCCGGGCCGAGGTCGGAGAGGATGTCGCCGAACAGGTTGGAGCCGACCACCACGTCGAACCAGTCCGGGTGCTGCACGAAATGCGCGCAGAGGATGTCGATGTGGAACTGGTCCGTGGTCACCTCCGGGTAGTTCTTCGCCATCTCGGCGAAGCGCTCGTCCCAATAGGGCATGGTGAAGGTGATGCCGTTGGATTTGGTGGCGCTGGTCACCTTCCGCCGCTTGCGGGTCATCGCCAGCTCGAAGGCATACTTCATGATCCGGTCGGTGCCGGTGCGGGTCAGGATGGATTGCTGGCTGACGAATTCCCGGTCCGTGCCGGGGAACATGCGGCCACCGACGGAGCTGTACTCGCCCTCCGTATTCTCCCGCACCACGTAGAAGTCGATATCCTCGGGCCCGCGATCGGCCAGCGGCGACTTGGAGCCGGGCAGCAGCTTGCAGGGGCGCAGGCTGACATACTGGTCGAAGCCGCGGCGGATCGGGATCAGCAGGCCCCAGAGCGAGACATGGTCCGGCACGCCGGGCCAGCCCACGGCGCCGAGGAACACGCTGTCGCTGTCGCGCAGCTGGTCCAGCCCGTCATCGGGCATCATCTTGCCGGTCTGGACATAGGTCTCGCAGGACCAGTCATAGTGCTTCAGCTGCAGGTCGAAGCCGAAGCGGCGCGCCGCCGCATCCAGCACGCGCAGCCCCTCCGGCACCGTCTCCTTGCCGATGCCATCGCCGGGAATCACGGCGATGCGGTGGGTTCTGCTGGTCATGCGGCGGGTCCTTCGAGGCGTCCTGCCACGAAACTGCCGCCAGCGGCGCGGCCGGGCAAGCCCCGGGAAAGGCGGCTCAGCCGGATTGCGAGACGGCCCGGCGGCGTGCGCGGGGGGCCGCCTTGCCAGGCGGCGGCACCGTGCGAAGGCGCCGGCGCAGCACCGCGGCCAGCGCCAGGGCCAGCCCCGCCGCCAGCACGCCATGCGCCGGGCGCAGCGCCAGGTCGGGCGTCAGGTTGGCGGCCAGGATGCGCCCGGCCGGCAGGCTGGTGGCGGCGGCATACCAGGCCCATTCCAGCAGCGCCGCGCCGATCGCCGCCAGCACGGCAAGCCCCGCCAGCGCCCCGCCATGCGCCCGCGCCCAGCCCGGCAGCAGCCGCCAGCCCATCAGCCACAGCCAGAGGCCGGCCAGCACCACCGCCTCATCCGCGCGGGATTTCGCCTGCAGGAAGGCGTGCAGGATGCCGAGCGCAGCCAACCCATAGGCCAGCCGGTGCAGCCGCTTCCAGCGCGGACCGAGCCGGCGCTGCCAGCCATCGGTGGAGGTCCACCCCAGCGCCACCAGGCCCAACAGCACGGCGAAGCCCAGCGTCAGGTAGAAGCGCAGCGCGATCTCGCTGGCGACCTCGCCCAGCCGCCAGCCCAGATGGCCGGCATAGAGGCCCAGATGCAGCAGCGCATAGGCCAGCGCCAGCAGCCCGAGCATTCGCCGCAGGGTCGGCGCCTTCGGCCAATCCGCCAGATGGCGCAGCGGCGTGATGAACAGGCTGACCAGCAGCAGGCGGATCGCCAGCGTTCCCGCGTCCCGCGTCGCCTGCTTCCAGGGGTCGGCGCCATACTGTCCGGTGGCGAGCAGGACCAGCAGCGCCAGGCCGGGCAGCAGGGCGGCCGCCAGCACCCCGGCGCGCAGCCAGGAAAACCGGCCGGCGCGGTCGAGCCAGGGCCAGGGCCAGGGGGAAGCGACGGCGGCGTGGGTCATGGCGGCGATCGGGGTCATGCCGCGGGCTTCGCCGGCGGGCGGGTGGCGGTTTCGCCTCATCGGCCGAAGCGGCGTTCGATTTCGGCGGCGATGCGCCCCACCTCGTCCAGCGGCGGGCGGGCGAAACGGGTAGGGGCCTCGGCCAGCGGGCGGGCCTGGCCGGCGGCGTAGAGGCTTTCATGCAGCGCGCGGTGGCGCGCCCCCTCCCCCCCCAGCGTCGCGATGAAGACGGGTGCGGCGGTGACCAGCGATTCCGAGATCATCGAGACGCTGTCGCCGCTGACCACCACCAGGTCCGCCCAGGCCAGGAAGCCGGCATAGGGGTTGGCCCCCCCATCGCCCCAGCGGTGCAGCCGGTGCGGCACGTCGCTCAGCGCATGGGCCAGGGCCTGGGTGGCGGCCGGGCCGGTTCGGCGGCTGGCGGTGGCCAGCACGCTGCCGGCGAAGCCCGCCACCTGCGCGCCCAACGCCGCCGCCGGCCCGGGCGCCAGCCCCTGGCCGCGCACCGGGCCGCCCAGCAGCAGCGCCACGCC
>NZ_JAAVNE010000067.1 GCF_012103215.1 Falsiroseomonas selenitidurans | reverse complement strand
CTGGCCCGCAGCCGCCACGACGCGCCCATCGCGGTGTCCGGCATCGAGGCCGCGCTGGCCGCGCCGCTGCCGCTCGGCCCGGCGCTGCGGCTGGAGGCGGCGGAGGTGGCGACGCTGGCCCGGCTCGGCCTGCGCCGGGTGGGGGATCTGCTGGACCAGCCGCGCGGTCCGCTCGCCCGCCGCTTCGGGACGGCGCTGCTGGACCGGCTGGATGCGGTGGCCGGCCGCCGGCCGCACGCCATCCAGCCGCTGCGGCCGCCGCCGGAACTGACCGAGTCGCTGGACCTGCTGGAGCCGCTGGTCACCCGCCCGGCCATCGAGGCGGCGCTGGACCGGTTGCTGGCCGGGCTGTGCACCCGGCTGCGCCTGGCCGGGCTGGGGGCGCGGCGGCTGGCGCTGCTCGCCTGGCGGGTGGATGGCGCGGTGCAGGAGGTGGCGATCGGCACCGGCCAGCCCAGCCGCGACACAGCGCATCTGAAGCGCCTGTTCGCCGAGGGACTCGGCAGGCTGGAACCGGACCTTGGCTTCGAGCGCCTGGCGCTGGAAGCCCGCGCGACGGACCGCATGGACACCGGCGCCCAGGCCGGGCTCGGCGTCCCTGGCCTGGCTTCGCGGCGGGACGGCACGGCGCTGGCGGAATTGCTGGACCGGCTGGGCCAGCGGACGCGGGTGCAGCGGGTGGCGCCGCGCGCCAGCCACTGGCCGGAACGCAGCCTGACCACGCTGGACCCGCAGGCGGTGCCGCCCGCCCCGCCGCCCGGCTGGTCGCGCCCCGATTCACCCGTGCTGCGCCTGCGCCGCCCGCAGCCGCTGGAGGTGGTGGCCCTGCTGCCGGATGCGCCGCCCGCCAGCCTGCGCTGGTGCGGCATGGCCCGGCGCGTGCGGCAGGCGGAAGGGCCGCTGCGGCTGGAGCCGGAATGGTGGCGCGCGGACCCGGCGGCGGAACGCCGCGACAGCTACCGGGTGGAACTGCCCTGCGGCACGCGGCTGCTGGTCTGCCGCGGCGGGGCCTCCGGCTGGCGGCTGCACGGCTACCTGCCATGACGGCGCAGCCGAAGCCGTGACCGGCTATGCCGAACTGGCCGCGCGGTCGCATTTCTCCTTCCTCGACGGCGCCTCCCACCCCGCGGAGCTGGCGGCGCGGGCGGCGGCGCTGGGGCTGGCCGGGCTCGGCCTGTGCGACACCAACAGCCTGGCCGGCGTGGTGCGCGGCCATGTCGCGGCGAAGCAGGAAGGGCTGCGCTTCGCCGTGGGCTGCCGGCTGCTGCTGGCCGATGGCAGCGCCTGGCTCGCCTGGCCCACCGACCGCGCCAGCTATGGCCGGCTGACCACGCTGCTCTCCCACGGTCGCATGGCCGCGCCGAAGGGCGAATGCGCGCTGGCGCGGGAAGACCTCTTCGCCGCCGCCGAGGGATTCGTGCTGGCCGCGGTGCCGCCCGCGGAACCCGATGGCCGGCAATGGCAGGCCGATGCGGCAGCGCTGCGCGACCGGCTCGCCCTGCCGCTGCTGCTCGCCGCCGCCTGCCCCTATGGCGGCGCCGACCAGCAGCGGCTGGACGGGCTGGCGGACATCGCGGGCCAGGCGCTGCTGGCGACCGGCGACATCCGCTACCACCACCCGGGGCGCCGCCGCCTGGCCGATGTGCTGTCCGCCATCCGGCTGCGCACCACCGTCGATGCGCTGGGCCATGCGGCGGAGCCGAACGGCGAACGCCACATCAAGCCGCCGGCGGAGATGGCGCGGCTGTTCGCGCGGCATCCGCAGGCGCTGGCCAACACGCTGCGCGTGCTGGACGCCACCGCCGGCTTCTCGCTCGACCAGCTGCGCTACGAATATCCCGAGGAGGTGATGGAGCCCGGCCGCACGGCGCAGGAGACGCTGGAAGCCCGCGTGGCGGCGGCGCTGGCCGCCCTGCCCTACGGCGTCTCCGCCAATCTGCGCGACCGCATCGCGCATGAGCTGGAGCTGATCGGCAGGCTCGGCTACGCGCCCTATTTCCTGACGGTGCATGAGATCGTGCGCTTCGCCCGCAGCCAGGGGATTCTCTGCCAGGGGCGCGGCTCCGCCGCCAATTCCAGCGTCTGCTACGTGCTCGGCATCACCGCCGTGGATCCGGACAAGCACGACCTGCTGTTCGAACGCTTCGTCTCCGCCAGCCGCGGCGAGCCGCCCGACATCGACATCGATTTCGAGCATGAGCGGCGGGAGGAGGTGATCCAGCACCTGTACGAACGCTACGGCCGCCACCGCGCCGCGATCTGCGCCACCATCATCCGCTACCGCGCCCGCAGCGCCATCCGCGAGGTCGGCCGCGCCATGGGCCTGACCGAGGATGTGACGGCCCGCCTCGCCAAGGCCAGCTGGGGCCCGGGGCGGGAGGTCGGCCTGGCGCAGCTGGCGGAAAGCGAGGGGCTGGACACCAGCGACCCGCGCCTGGCGATGACGCTGGAACTGGCGGAGGAATTGCAGGACGTGCCGCGCCACGCCGCCACCCATGTCGGCGGCTTCGTCATCACCCGCGGCCCGCTGGTGGAACTTGCCGTGGTGACCAATGCGGCGATGGAAAACCGCACCGTGCTGGAATGGGACAAGGACGACATCGAGGCGCTGGGCATCCTGAAGGTGGATGTGCTCGGCCTCGGCATGCTGTCCTGCATCCGCCGCGCCTTCGACCTGCTGCGCCGGCACCGGCGGCTGGACCACACGCTGGCCTCGCTGCCGAAGGACTGCCCGGAGACCTACGCCATGCTGCGCCGCGCCGATTCGGTGGGCGTCTTCCAGGTGGAAAGCCGGGCGCAGATGAACATGCTGCCGCGGCTGAAGCCGGCGAAATTCTACGACCTGGTGGTGCAGGTGGCGATCGTGCGGCCGGGGCCGATCCAGGGCGACATGGTGCACCCCTATCTCCGCCGCCGGCAGGGCATCGAGCAGCCCGAATACCCCTCCCCCGGCCCGGAGCATCCGCAGGATGAACTGAGGAAAGTGCTGGAGAAGACGCTGGGCGTGCCGCTGTTCCAGGAACAGGCGATGAAGCTCGCCATCGTCGCCGCCGGCTTCACGGCGGATGAGGCCGACCTGCTGCGGCGCTCCATGGCCACCTTCAAGATGACCGGCGGCGTGGCGCAGTACCGCGACAAGCTGGTGCAGGGCATGGTCCGCCGCGGCTACCGGCAGGACTTCGCGGAGCGTGTCTTCAGCCAGATCGAGGGCTTCGGCAGCTACGGCTTTCCCGAAAGCCACGCCGCCAGCTTCGCGCACCTGGTCTATGCGTCCTCCTGGATCAAATGCCACCACCCGGCGGTCTTCGCCTGCGCGCTGCTGAACAGCCAGCCGATGGGCTTCTACGCCCCGGCGCAGATCGTCCGCGATGCGCGCGAGCATGGCGTGGCGATCCGCCCCGTGGACGTGAACGCCAGCGACTGGGACTGCACGCTGGAGGCCGCGCCGGAGGGGCCGGGGCGGCTGGCGCTGCGCCTCGGCCTGCGGCTGGTGACCAGCCTGGAGAAGACGGAGGCGCAGGCGATCGTCGCGGCGCGGGAAGCCCGCAACGGCGCGCCCTTCACCTCGGTGGAGGATCTCGCCTGGCGCAGCGGCGCCGGCAAGCGGGCGCTGGAAGCGCTGGCCGCCGCCAACGCTTTCGCCCAGGCCGGCGCCCAGGCCGGCGCCCAGGCCGGCGCCCCCGGCCCGGCGCGGCGCGAGGCCGCCTGGGCGGCGCGCGGCGTGCCCTCGGGCCCGCGCGACCTGCCGCTGTTCGCCATCGCGCAGGACTCCGTCGCCGCCGCGCTGACGGATGAGGCGCCGCTGCTGGCCGAGCCCGCGCCCCGCCTGCCGCCGCAGACGGAAGGGGAGGCGGTGGTGGGCGATTACCTCGCCACCGGGCTGACGCTGCGCCGCCACCCGCTGGCCCTGCTGCGCCCGGCGCTGGCCGCGCGCGGCTGCGACGACACGCAGCGCCTGGCCAGCGCGCGGGCCGGCACCCGGCTGCGCCTGCCCGGCCTGGTGCTGATGCGCCAGCGGCCGGGCTCGGCCAAGGGTGTGGTGTTCCTGACCATCGAGGATGAGGCCGGCCAGGCCAACATCGTGGTGTTCCAGGACATCGCCACCCGCGACCGCGCCGCCCTGGTCGCCGGCCGCCTGCTGCTGGTGGAAGGGGTGCTGGAACGCGAGGACCAGCACGCGGAAGTGCCGATCCTGCACGTGATCGCCCGCCGGCTGCTGGACTGGTCCGCGCTGCTGGAGGCGCTGCCGCAGGTGGAGGCGGGACCCGAGGCCGGATCGGCCTGGGCGGAACGCGCGCTGGGCCGGGCGGACGAGGTGCGCCGCCCGGACCCCGGCGCCCGCGCACCGAAACGCACCCGCCTGCCGGCCAGCCGCGATTTTCGCTGAACACACCGCACCCCGCCGCCTGCCGGCGGACTTGTGGCCCACCCGGCCCGGGCGCGAAGATGCGCCACGCAGTGCCCGCAGAGGCCTGCAGGGGAGAGAAACCAGGCCATGAACCGCCGCGCATTCCTGCAAGCCTCGGCCGCGCTGCCGCTGCTCGCCACGCCCAGCCTCCTGCGGGCGCAGACGTTCACCCAGCCCGTCCGCCTGATCGTGCCCTTCAACCCGGGCGGCACCAGCGACATCCTGGCCCGGCTGGTCGCGCCCTCGCTCAGCCAGCGCATCGGGCAATCCGTCGTGGTGGAAAACCGCGCCGGCGCCGGCGGCAACATCGGCGCCGACCTGGTGGCGAAAAGCCGGCCGGACGGCCATGCCCTGGTGCTGCTGGACATCTCCGTCCTCGCCACCAACCCGCATCTGTTCCCGCGCCTGCCCTTCGACAGCCTGCGCGACCTGGCGCCGGTGCAGATGGTGATCTACGCGCCCTACATCCTGGCGGTGAACAACCAGTTGCCGGTGCAGAACGCGGCGGAACTGGCAGCCTACGCCAAGGCCAATCCGGGCAAGCTGAACGCCGCCAATTCCGGCACCGGCACGCTGACCCACCTGGTCGCCGCCTCGCTGGCCAATGCCTGGGGCGGGGAAGTGACGCATGTGCCCTATCGCGGTGGCGCCCCGGCGCTGACCGCGCTGGTGACGAACGAGGCCAATCTCACCATGGCCGGCGCCACCCAGTCGCAGAACTTCGTGGTGAACAACCAGATGCGCGGCATCGCCGTGACCGGCACGAAGCGCCTGGCCGCGGTGCCGAACCTGCCGACCTTCCAGGAACTCGGCTGGCCGGAACCGCAGGCCGGCACCTGGCAGGGCGTGCTCGCCCAGGGCAACACGCCGCCCGCCATGATCGCGCGGCTGGAGCAGGAGATCGCTCAGGTGCTGACGGAGCCGAACATCGTCCGCCGCATCAACGAACTGGGCGGCGAGGTCCGCGCCGAGGGCGCCGCCGCCTTCCGCCGCATCCTGACCCAGCAGACCGAAAGCTACGGCCGCATCATCCGCGCCAACAACATCCGGCTCGAATAGATGCAGCCGACGCGCCTGCATGTGCAGGTGAACCCCGCCTCCGCCCTGGCCGAAGCCTTCACCGAGGCGCGGATCCGGGGCGGCCTGCCGGGGCAGGTGACGATGCGCTTCGGGCAGACGCCCGAGGCGCTGGAGGAAGGCCTGGCCACGGCGGAGGCGCTGCTGCTGGTGGGTGCCGCGCCGCTGCAGGACCTGCCGCGCCGCGCGCCGCATCTGCGCTGGATCAGCTACACCAGCGCCGGCGTGGAATGGCTGCTGAGGGCCGGCCTGCCGGCCTCCGTCACACTGACCAACGCCAGCGGCACCCACATCCCGAAGGCGGCGGAATTCGCGCTGCTGTCCGTGCTGATGCTGAACAACCGGATGCCGCATTTCGCCACCGCCCAGCGTGCCCATCGCTGGGCGCCACAGCCGGCCGGCACGGTGGCAGGCAAGACCGCGCTGATCCTCGGCATGGGCGCGCTGGGCGGCGCCGCGGCCCGCGCCCTGGCCGGCCAGGGGATGCGCCTCATCGGCAACAGCCATTCCGGCCGGCCGCACCCGGATGTGGCGGTGATGACCCGGGGCGAGGGCTTCCGCGCGCATCTGCCGGAGACCGACTTCCTCCTCATCACCCTGCCGCTGACACCGGCAACCGATGGGCTGGTCGGCGCCACGGTGCTGGACGCCCTGCCGCGCCACGCCGGCGTGGTCAATCTCGGCCGCGGCGAGATCCTGGACGCGGACGCGCTGGCCGAACGCCTGCGCGACGGCCGCCTGGCCGGGGCGGTGCTGGACGCGCTGCCGCAGGAACCGCTGCCGCCGGAAAGCCCCCTCTGGGACACGCCGAACCTGGTCATCACCCCGCATTGCGGCCTGTACGACCCGGACGCCTACGCGCCGCGCTGCCTGGACGCCTTCTTCGCCAACCTCGCCCGCTTCCAGGCCGGCGAGCCCCTGCACCAGGTGGTGGACCCCGCCCGCGGCTATTGATGGCCCTCGCCCGCACCCGCGGGCCTGGCCACGCACCACGAGGCACGCCGCCCATCCGGGCGCAGGTCCCGTGCCTCGACGGACAATGGCTCCCGTCCTGGCCACCATCTTGCATCATCTGTCGCCCCGGGCTGCCCTTGCCGCCCGGCCGGAGCCCCGCATGACCGACGCGCCCACGCCCCTTCTGCTCACCCCCTATGCATTGCGTGGCGTAACCCTGCGCAATCGCATCGTCGTCTCGCCCATGTCGCAATACCGCTCCGACCCCGGCGGCATCCCCGGCGACTGGCACCTGGTGCATCTCGGCAAATTCGCCCTCGGCGGCGCCGGGCTGGTATTCTGCGAGGAGACCAGCGTCTCCGAACGCTCCCGCAAGACCTATGACTGCCCCGGGATCTACACCGACGAACAGGCCCGCGCCTGGCGCCGCATCACGGATTTCCTGCGCGCCAATGGCAGCGCCAGCGCCATGCAGATCGGCCACGCCGGCCGCAAGGTCGCCACCCGCGCGCCCTGGGACGGCTTTTCGCCACTGACCGAGGAAGACGCCGCCCGCGGCCGCCCGCCCTGGTCCGGCCTCGCCCCCAGCCCCATCCCCTTCAAGCCCGGCGCCATGATCCCGAAGGAAATGGACGCCGACGACATCCGCCACGTCATCCAGCTCCACGCCGACGCCGCCCGCCGCGCCGACGACGCCGGCTTCGACATCCTCGAGATCCACGCCGCCCACGGCTACATCATCCAGCAATTCCTCTCGCCCATCACCAACCGGCGCAGTGACACCTACGGCGGCGACCGCGAAGGCCGCATGCGCTTCGGCCTGGAACTGGTCGAGGCCGTGCGCGCCGCCTGGCCGGCCGACAAACCCCTGCTGATCCGCCTGTCCTGCGTCGACGGCCGCGGCGGCGGCTGGCACATGGAAGACACGCTGGCCTTCGCCCAGGCCCTGAAACCGCGCGGCATCGACCTGATCGACTGCTCTTCCGGCGGCATCGAAGGCCCGCTCACCCTGGCCGTGGTGCCCCGCACCCCCGGCTACCACGTGCCCTTCGCCGCCGAGATCCTGCGGGAGACCGGCATCCCCACCATGGCCGTCGGCCTCATCACCGACCCGCACCAGGCGGAATCCTACCTGCAGGCCGACTCCTGCCACCTCGTCGCCCTGGCCCGCGAATTGATGTGGAACCCCAACTGGCCCACCCACGCCGCCCAGACCCTGGGCCAGAACCCCCTCCCCCTCATGCCTCCCTCCTACGCCTGGTGGCTCGAACGCCGCGACGAAGTCCGCCGCCGCTTCCCCACCGGCCAGGAGACGGCTGCGGAGTAGGGCTCGGGGCGCGGTGATTGCGGGGGGACGCTGCCCCCCTGCACCCCCTGCCCTACACCCGCAGGCGTCGCTCGGCGGTGCTGGGCAGGAAGCGGCCGTCGAAGATTTCGTGGTTGGGCGGTGTGGTGGCCAGGCCGAAGCCGTCCTTCACCAGGGCGATGGTTTCGGTCAGGCGGGATTCGGCAAGGGTGCCGAGGCCGTCGGCCTTGGTGCGGGGGGTGATCATCAGGCCGTCGCGGAGGAAGGCGATGCGTTCGGCTTCGATGGATTCTTCCAGCAGGGGAAAGAGTTGCTTGAGTTCGCGGGCGGCCTGGGTGGGGTTGGCCATCACCTCGTGCCAGCAGCGGGTGCTGGCGGCGAGGAAGCGGCGGATGGCGTCGGGTTTTTCGGCGATGAAGCTGCGGCTGGCGAGCATGGCGTTGCCGGGGAAGTCCATGCCGTGGTCGGCGTAGCGCAGGCTGCGGATGTCCTCCGGCTTCACGCCGTTGGCCTTCAGGTTGAAGAAGACGGTGTAGTCGAAGCCGGTGACGGCATCGACCTGGCGGGTCAGCAGCATCTGGTCGCGCAGCGCCGGCGTCACCTGTTGCAGGCGCATCCGGTCCATGGCGATGCCGTTGATCCGGCAGAAGGCGGGAAACATGCGGGAGGCGCCGTCGGAGGGGCCCTGGCCGATGGTCTTGCCGGCCAGGTCGGCGGGCTTGCCGATGGCCGAGCGTGCCAGGCTCATGATCGCCTGGGGCGAGCTGTCATGCAGCGGCATGACCGCCTTCGGCGCGGCGGTGGGGTTGCGGGCGTAGAATTCGATCAGGGTGGCGATATCGCCGCTGCCCATCTGGTAGTTGCCGGAGGCGACGCGGGTGATGGCGTCGCCGGAGCCGGAGGAGCCGTCGATGGTCACCTCCAGCCCGGCGTCGCGGTAGTGGCCGCGCGACAGCGCCAGCAGGTAGCCGGCGGTGCCGCCATCGGGGCGGAAGTTCAGCACGAAGCGGATGCGTTCCGGCGCCTGCGCCAGGGCGGGGGCGGCGAGCAATCCGGCGGTGGCGCCGAGCAGGGTGCGGCGGGCCAGGGTCATGCGAATCCTCCGAAGGTTCGCCCGGCTGGAAGCAAGACCGGTGCCAGCCTGTCACGGCCGCGCGGGTTCGACAGGTTTCCGCGCTTCGTTGCGCTTCTCACGTTGAAGCGCGGCGTTCGTGACCTATACTGCTGGCGAGGCCGCGACGCGCCATGCCACCTTCCCGGGCTCGAATTCACGAGACGGCGGGGTTTGGCGCGTTTCAGGTCGAACAGGCGAGTCCAGAGATGACCAACACGCACGACTGGCGGCGAGACCGCAAAGCCCGCAGCAAGCGGGGTTTCGACGATGACATGCCGCAGGAAGGCGGTTGGGCCGCGCCGCCCATGCCGAGTTTCGCGCCCTCGGCGGCGCCCAGGCGGGCCTCCTCCGCGCCTGTCGCCTCCGGCCCGGATGTGGCGGCGGTGGTGAAGCGCTTCGACCCGGAGCGCGGCTTCGGCTTCGTCGCGGTGGATGGCGGTGGCGGCGATGCCTTCCTGCACATCAGCGTGCTGCAGCGCGCCGGCGCCGACACGGTGGCGCCCGGCACCAAGCTGCGCGTCCGCGTCGGCCAGGGTGAGCGTGGCCCGCAGGTGACCGAGGTGCTCGAGGTCGGGCCGGTCGGCGAAGTGCCGCCCTCGCCGCCGCGTGGCGCCATGGGTGGCGGCCCGCGCGCCGGTGGTCCCGGTGGCGGCGGCTCCTTCCGCGCCCCGCCCCCGCCCGGTTCGGGCGAGGAGGTGCAGGGCACCGTGAAGTGGTACAGCGCCGAGAAGGGCTTCGGCTTCGTGACGCCGAGCGATGGCGGCAAGGATGTCTTCGTCCATGCCACGGCGCTGGAGCGCAGCGGGCTGCGCCCGCTGACCGAGGGCCAGGCCGTGACGCTCCGCGTGGTGCAGGGCAAGAAGGGCCCGGAAGCGGCGTCCGTCACCACGGCCTGATCCAGGCGGTCTGCGATGTGAAGGGGGCCGGACCCGGCAGGGTCCGGCCCTTTTTTCGTGCCGGGTGCCCGGATCGGGGCAGGCCCTGCCATGATGCGCCGCCCGACAAGCAAAACTTGTCCAACCCGACATGGATTTTCTGTTTGAACCGGCAGCGAGGCTGGCGGAGGCTGACCCTCTGCCAGCCTCGCTGCCGCCGCAACGCCAGGCCGTCCCGCCCGGCGGCCTGGTTGCGTGGTTGGCGAGGCGGGTTGGCTCGGGCCAGAATGCGCCCCGGGATGCGAAGGCCCGCCACAGGCGGGCCCAGACAGGGTGAGGCAAGGAGAGAAAATAATGACGATCGCGCGCAGGACCCTCGGCCAGGCGGCCCTTGGCGGGCTGCTGGCCTCGCCCTTCATCCGCCCGGCGGCGGCGCAGGAACGCAGCATCACGCTGGCGGCCTATAGCGGCATCTTCCAGGAGAACTACGACGCGGTGGTGGTGGAGCCGTTCCGCCGCGCCAATCCGAACATCAAGGTCACCTATTTCGGCATGCCGAACTCGGCCCAGACGCTCGGCACGCTGCGCGCCCAGAAGGCCGCGCCGCAGATCGACGTGGCGATGTTCGACATCACCATCGGCAAGGCCGCGACGGATGAGGGGCTGCTGGACCCGATCACCCGCGCCGAATTCCCGGTGCTGGCGGATCTCGCCCCCAGCGCCTTCGCGGAAGGCGTGAATTCCGTCGGCGTCACCTTCGACAGCCTGTCCCTGCTGTATTCGCCGGAGAATGTGCGGCCCGCGCCCACCTCCTGGCGCGTGCTGTGGGACCCGAAATACAGCGGCAAGATCGCCATGGCGGCGGCGCCCGACATCGTCGGCATCGGCATGACGCTGGTCGCCAACCGGCTGTTCGGCGGCACGGACTACAAGGATTTCGCCCGCGGCGTGCAGGCGATGTCCGACCTGTCCCCGCATGTCCTGTCCTGGGACCCGAAGCCGGACGCCTACACCTTCGTCACCAACGGCACGGCGCAGCTGGCCGTCGGCTGGAACGCCCGCGGGCAGCTCTACAGCCGCCAGTCCGGCGGCAAGCTGGCCGCGGCGCTGCCGGAGGAAGGCTCGCTGTTCCAGATCAACACGCTGGGCCTGGTCAAGGGCTCCCGCCAGTCGGACGCGGCCAAGGCGTATATCGCCTACGCCCTCTCGCCCGAGGCGCAGGCCGCCTTCGCGGAGCGCATGTTCTACGCGCCCGTGAACACCAAGGCGCCGGTCTCCGCCGCCGCGCTCTCCGCCACCGCGGCCTCCCCGGCGCGGATGGAGAAGATGCTGGCCGTGGATTGGCTGGAGGTGGCCAAGTTCCGCAACCGGCTGAACGAGCAGTGGCGCCGGCGCATCCTGACGCGCGGCTGACCTGATGCCGGCTGAGGACAAGGCGGCGCCGGAGATGGCGCCGCATCTTGAGCTGCACGCCCTGGAAAAGCGCTTCGGCGCCACCCGGGCGGTGCAGGCCCTGACATTGGCGGTGGGGAAGGGGGAGCTGATCGGGCTGCTCGGCCCCTCCGGCTGCGGCAAGACCACCACGCTCAGGATGATCGGCGGGCTGATGCCGGCCAGCGCCGGGCGCATCGTCGTCGCCGGGCGGGACGTCACGGCGCTGCCGCCACACCAGCGCGACATGGGCATCGTGTTCCAGAACTACGCGCTGTTCCCGCACATGGACGTGGCGCAGAACCTGTCCTTCGGGCTGGAGATGCGGAAGATCCCGGCCGCCGAACGCGCCGCCCGCGTCACCCGCGCGCTGGCGATGGTGCGGCTGGAGGCCTTCGCCAGGCGCAAGCCGCGCGAGCTGTCCGGCGGCCAGCAGCAGCGCGTGGCGCTGGCCCGCGCCCTGGTGATCGAGCCCAGCATCCTGCTGCTGGACGAGCCGCTGTCCAACCTCGACGCCAATCTGCGGGAGGAGATGCGCAACGAGATCCGCGACATCCAGCAGCGGCTCGGCATCACCGCCGTCTTCGTCACGCATGACCAGTCGGAGGCGCTGGCGATCTGCGACCGGATCGCCGTCATGCGCCTCGGCGTGCTGGAACAGCTCGGCACGCCCTTCGAGATCTATGAGCGGCCGGCCAATGAATTCGTCGCCGGCTTCGTCGGCCGGGTGAACCGCGCGCCGGCGGAACGCCTCGCCGATGGAAGGCTGCGGCTGGGCGAGCTGCTGGTGCAGGGCAGCGGCACGGCCGGGCCCGGCCCGGTCACGCTGATGATCCGCCCGCACCGCATCCGCCTGGGCGACGGCGCGCTGGAAGGGCCGGGCTGGAACAGCGCCACCGGCACCGTCACCCGCCGCACCTTCGTGGGCGACCTGCTGTCCATCGAGGTCACGGTCGGCCCCGCCACGCTGCTGGTGGAGCAGCACAGCTTCGCGGGTGCCCCCGGCCCGGCGCCGGGGGATGCCGTGCAGCTGGCCTGGCGGGCGGAGGACACGCTGGTGTTCCCGGCCCGGGTCCCGGCATGAGCGGGCGGAGCGGCCTGTTGCCGCTGCTGGTGCTGCCGGCGGTGGCGGTGAACCTGCTGGTCTTCCTGTGGCCGATCCTGAACCTGGCCGGCCTGTCCTTCCGTGAAGGCCTGCCGGGCGGCGGGCTCGGCACCGAATTCACCCTGGCCACCTGGCAGGAGCTGGCCGCGGACGAGTTCTTCCGGGAAATCCTGCTGCGCTCCATCGTGATGTCCCTGTCCATCACGCTGCTGGCGCTTCTGGCGGCCTATCCGCTGGCCTTCTTCGTCCATCGCAGCGATCCGCGCTGGCGCAGCATCCTGGTGGTGGCCTGCATCTCCCCGCTGCTGATCTCCGCCGTGGTGCGGACCTATGGCTGGCTGGTGATCCTGGGCGACCGCGGCTTCGCCCCCGCCATCCTGCGCGGCATCGGCATCGAGCCGGGGCGGCTGGTGTTCAACATGACGGGCGTGGTCATCGGCCTGGTCGAGATCCTGATGCCCTACATGATCCTGTGCCTGCTGGCCGGCTTCGGCCGGCTGAACCACACGCTGGAGGAAGCGGCCGCCAGCCTGGGCGCGCCGCCCTTCACGGTGTTCCGCCGCATCGTCCTGCCGCTGACCCTGCCCGGCATCCTGCTGGGCTGCCTGCTGACCTTCGTGCTGACCATCTCCTCCTTCATCACGCCGAAGCTGCTGGGGGGCGGGCGGGTGCTGCTGCTGGCCACCGAGATCTACGACCAGGCCATCGTCACCCTGAACTGGCCGCTGGCCGCGGCGCTGTCGGTGATCGCGCTGGGCGTCTTCGGGCTGGCGATCTTCGTCTACGGGCGCATCGCCCGGGCGGCGGAAAGGGCCATCGCATGATCTCCGCCGGCCCCGGGCGCTTCTTCTTCCACCTGCTGGTGGTGGCGCTGTTCCTGTTCCTGCTGGGACCGGTGCTGCTGGTCTTCCCCATCTCCTTCTCCGCCGACAGCTTCATCGGCTGGCCGCCCTCCGGCTGGTCCGTCAAATGGTACGTGGCGATGCTGGACCAGCCGACGCTGGGCGAGGCGCTGCGCAACAGCCTGATCCTGGCCGGCATCGTCACCGCCCTGGCGCTCGCCATCGCCCTGCCCGCCGCCGTGGCGCTGTCCCGCGGCAGCTTCCCGGGGCGCGACGCGATCATGGCGCTGCTGACGGCGCCGCTGCTGCTGCCGACCATCGTGCTGGGCCTGGCGCTGCTGATCATCTTCGTCACCCAGGGCATGATCGGGTCCTGGCCCGGGCTGATCCTGGCCCACCTGCTGCTGACCGTGCCCTATGCGCTGCGGGTGCTGACCACGGCGCTGGGCACCCTGCCGGCCTCGGTCGAGGAAGCGGCCGCCAGCCTCGGCGCGCCGCCGCTGTCGGTCTTCTTCCGCGTCACCCTGCCGCTGATGGCGCCCGGCCTGGTGGCCGCGGCGGCCATCGTCTTCCTGGTCTCCTTCGACGAGGTGGTGATCACGCTGTTCATCGTCGGCCCGCAGCTGAACACCCTGCCGGTGGCGCTGTTCCGCTACGTCGAATCCCGCACGGACCCGCTGGTGGCCGCGGTCTCCGTGCTCATGGTGCTGTTCACCCTGCTGCTGGTGGTGGTGCTGGAACGCGCCATCGGGCTGCGCAAGGCGATCGGCGGCAAGGGCGGGTAGCCAAAGCGCGCCGCGCCCAGTGGCGCGCGGCCAAGCCGGCGATTGCGGCACCCGAACCCGAGGTCCCTTGTCTTCCAGGCGGCGCGGGCCTTGCATGGCCCGCGCCGATCCCGGACACCCGCCCCCGCATGAACCTCCGCTTTCTCGAAACCTTCATCTGGGTGGCGCGGCTGAACAGCTTCAGCGCCACCGCGGACCGGCTGCACACCACCCAGGCCGCCGTCTCCAACCGCATCGCCGCCCTGGAACGCGAGCTTGGCGTGCGCCTGTTCGACCGCGACCTGCGCTCCGTCCGCCTCACCCCCGAAGGCCGCGCCGCCCTGTCCCGCGCCGAGGACATCGTCCGGCTGACGCAGGAATTCCAGGGCGCCATCAGCAGCAAGGACGCACTCCGCGGTCGCCTGGCCATGGGGGCCATCGACTCCGTGGTGCATAGCTGGCTGCCCCGGCTGATCCGGCGCATCCAGCAGACCTATCCCTGCGTCGAACTCGACCTGACCGTGGACACCAGCCTGACCATCGCCGGGCAATTCCACCGCAGCGAACTCGACCTCGCCATCATGATGGGCCCGGTCATCGCCCCGCAGGTGGAAAGCCGCTTCCTCGGCAGCCTCCCCTGCTCCTGGTACGCCGCCCCCGACATGGACCTGCCCGCCGAACCCCTGCCCATCGCCAGCCTGGCCGCCTGGCCGATCCTCGCCTTCTCCCGCGGCTCCAAACCCCACCAGGACATTCTGCGCCACTTCGCGGATGCCGGGGTGAAAGCCACCGCCCTGTCCAACTTCAACTCCATCGCCACCATGATGATCCTGGCCGAGGACAGCCTGGGCGTGACCATGCTGCCCGACGCCGCCGCCCAAGGCGCCATCACCGCCGGCCGCCTGCGCCGCCTGGCCGTGACACCCCCGCCACCCCCCATCGACGTCCACGCCGCCTACACAACGCAACCCCGCAACACCATTGCCACCACCGTCGCCAGCATGGCCCAGGCCGAAGCCGAAGCCTTCGGGCGGAGGGGACGGGACGAGGAAGGGGACGCGGGGTGATTTGCAGGGCGGGCTTCGCCCCCCTGCCCCCCCACCAGGGGGCCCGGCCCCCGGGACCGCGAGGACCTTTGCGCAGGCACGGAAAGGGAGCTGAAGCGACCGCCGCTTCAGCGGGACCGCTGGCCCCCTCTCCTCGCCTGCTCAACTCTCATGGGTTTCCAAAGGGCCGCCGCCCTTTGGCGGGGTGGGTGCGGGAGGGGCGGAGCCCCTCCTGCGAACAGCCGGGCGCCCCCTTCCCCGTTCCTACCCGCCTGCAGCCTCGGCATAGGCTTGCAGCCTGGCGTGCAGCGTGGCGGGGATGGTGATGCCGTGGTCGTGGGTGCGGTTGCGGGCGGCGAGGCGGCGGGTGCCGGGCAGGCGGGCGTTGGGTTGGCTGGTGATGGCCTCCACCAGGCGGGTCAGGCGCGTGGTGGCGTCGGCGCCGGCGAGGGGGCCGGGGTCGAGCGCCAGGAAGCACTGGCCGGTGCGGGGTGATCCGCCCTTGTTGTCGGCGAAGGAGGAGGCGTCGAGGGAGAGGTTCGCGCCGGTCAGCCAGGCGGCCATGAGTTCGACGATCAGCGCCTGGCCGGCGCCCTTGTAGCCGCCGGAGGGCACCATGCTGCCGGCGAGGCCGGTGGCCGGGTCCGTGGTGGGGTTGCCGTCCTTGTCCAGCGCCCAGCCTTCCGGGATGGGTTGGCCGCGCTGCTGGTGGACGATGAGTTCGGATTTGGCGACGACGCTGGCGGACTGGTCCAGCACCAGGGGCGGGGCGTCGGCGCGCGGCACGGCGAAGGCGATGGGGTTGGTGCCGAAGACCGGCGTGTTGCCGCCGAAGGGGGCCATGGAGGCGGGGGCGTTGACGAAGCCCAGCGCCAGCAGCCCGGCTTCGGCGATGCGCTCCACATGGTGGCCGACGACGCCGCAATTATAGGAGTTGGTGACGGCGAGCGCGGCGATGCCCTGGGCCTTGGCGGCGGCGATCAGCGCCGGCAGGCCGAGCTCGATGGCGGGGTGGGCGAAGCCGTCCCGCGCATCCACCCGCACCAGGCCGGGGCGCGGCTGGTCCAGGGTGGGGGTGGCGGCGCCGTCGATCTTGCCGCAGCGGGCGTGCTCGCAATAGGTCGGCAGCCGGGCCAGGCCGTGGCTGTGGATGCCATCGGCTTCCGCCGCGACGACGGAGGCGACCAGCGGGCCGAGATTGGCCGGAGAGACGCCGCTGGCGGAAAGCGCCCGGCTTGTGAGGTCCTCGACCTCCGCGAGGGTCAGGGCGATGCCATCGGCGGGGGTGGGGTGGCTCATGCCTCGTTCTCCTTCGGCGGCGTGCCATAGTCGCGCGCGGCGGCGGCCGCTGTCACGAAGCCGAGTTCCAGATCGCGGCGCAGCGCGGCGGGGTCGCGGGCGGCGGGGTCGCCATGGCCGCCGCCGCCCGAGGTCTCGATGGTGACGACGTCGCCCTGTCGCAGCGGCAGGCCGGAGACCTTGGAGCGCAGGGCTTCCGTGCTGCCATCGGCGCGGCGCAGCGTGGTGCGGCTGAGCGATCCGGGCCGGCCGCCCTCCAGCCCATGGGGCGGGATGCGGAAGCGTTCGAAGCTGGTGGACAGGGTGCCTTCGGCGGCCTCCAGCCGCCATTCCCGCACCAGGCCCAGCCCGCCGCGGTGGGTGCCGGCGCCGCCAGAATCGGGCAGCAGGGCGTAGCGCAGGAAGGTGACGGGGTAGCGCGCCTCCACCATCTCGATGGGCGCGTTGGTGTTGTTGTGCAGGCCGCAGGACAGGGCGCTGGCGCCGTCGCCCCGCGCATGGCCGCCCCAGCCGCCCACCTCGATGTCGAAATACACCTGGCGCCGGCCATCGGGGCGGAAGGTGGACAGCGCATAGACGTAGGAGATGGCATAGTAGGCGGCCGGGATGCGGTCCGGCATCAGCCTGGCCAGGGCGCCGAAGACGGCGATGGCGATGCGGTGGTTCACCACCATGCGGCTGGCGACGGGCGCGGGGAAGCGCGCATCCACCACGCTGCCGGGCGGCAGGCGCAGCGTGACGGCGCGGTAGCAGCCGGAATTGGCCGGGATGTCGCCGCCGAGCGCCGCCAGCAGCGCGTAATAGGCGGCGGAGGCCGTCATCGCCCGGGTGTTGTTCACCGGCCCGCGCACCTGGGGGCTGGACCCGCTGAAGTCCAGCGTGATGCCCTCCCCCTGCTTGATGACCGTCACGGCCAGGCGGATGGGCTCGTCGGATTGCCCATCATCATCCACCAGCTCCTCGAAGCGGCTTTCGCCATCCGGCAGGGCGGCCAGGGCAGCGCGCACCATGCGTTCCGAGGAATCCTGGATCTGCGCCATGGCGGCGGCGAGGTTTCCGGCGCCGTACTTGCGGGCGATGCGGGCGACCGCGGCCTCCCCGATGCCCAGCGCCGCGATCTGCGCCTTCAGGTCGCCGCGGGTTTCGTCCGGCTGGCGGACATTGTGCAGCAGCATCTCGAAGACGCCGTCGTTCAGCACGCCGCCGCGGGCCAGGAACAGCGGCGGGATGCGGATGCCTTCCTGGAACACCTCCACCGCCGTCGCCAGGTAGCTGCCGGCCGCGCCGCCGCCGATATCCACATGGTGGCAGAGCGTGCCGACGATGCCGATGCGCTCCCCGTCCAGGAAGACGGCGCGGAAGGTCTGGATGTCGTGCAGGTGCTGGCCGCCGCTGTAGGGATCGTTGGTGACGATCACGTCGCCATCCTGCCAATCCGCCAGGGGGATGGCGTGGTCCAGGATGTGGCGCAGGCAGTCCGACATCGAGTTCAGGTGCACCGGGATGCGCGCGGATTGCGCGACATTGTGCCCGTTGGCGTCGAAGACGGCGGTGGAATAGTCCAGGATCTCCCGCACCACGGTGGAGCGTGCGGTGCGCCAGATGGTCAGGCTCATCTCCTCCGCCGCCGTGACCAGCGCGTTGCGGATGACTTCCTGGCGGACGGGGTCGATGCGCGTCATGGCCTGGTTCATCGGATGGGCTCCGCGATCAGCGCGCCGGAGGGGTGCGCCGCCACCGCCCAGCCGGGCGGGATGTAGGTGGAGGTATAGGCTTCCTCGATCACGGCAGGCCCCGGCAGCGCCGGCGCGGCGGGCACCGCGCCGCGGGACAGGATCGCGGCGGGCCGCATGGTGCCCTCGATCAGCAGCGCGCGGCTGCCCGCCGCGGCCGGCGCGGCGGCGGGTTCCACCGCCTCGCCTTCGGGACGCGGCAGCAGGCCGCGCGCGGTCAGGCGCAGGCTGACGATCTCCACCGGCACGCCGCGATCGTCATGCGCGAAGCGCTGCCGGTGCAGGGCGTGGAAGCCCTCTGCGACCGTGGCGAGGCCGATGGCGGAAAAATCCGCCGCGGCCAGGGGCACGGAGAGTTCGAAGGCCTGGCCGGCGTAGCGGCAATCGGCGGACCATTCCAGGCGGCGCTGCGCCGGCGCCACGCCGTCCTCGTCCAGCAGCGCCGCGGCCTCCGCCGCCAGCCGCGCGGCGGCTTCGGCCAGGGCGGGCCCGGCATCCGCCAGCGCCATGATCTGCGTGGCGGACAGGTCGTGGGTGATGTCGGACCACAGGATGCCCCAGGCCGACAGCGTGCTGGCATGCGGCGGGAACACCACGCGGCCGATGCCGAGTTCGGCCGCCACCTCGCAGGCATGCACGCCGCCGGCGCCGCCGAAGGACAGCAGCGCGAAATCCGCCGGATCCAGCCCCTTCTCGAACAGGCTGAGCCGGATGGCGCCCGCCAGCGTGGCGTTGGTGATGGCGATGACGCCTTCCGCCGCGGCCTCCGCGCCGAGCCCCAGCGGGGCGGCCAGCCGCGCCGCCGCCGCCGCTGCCGCCGCCAAATCCAGCCGCATGGCGCCGCCCAGGAAATTCGCCGCATCCAGCCGGCCGAGCAGCAGGTTCGCGTCCGTCACCGTCAGCGCCGTGCCGCCGCGGCCATAGCAGGCCGGGCCGGGGTCGGCGCCGGCGCTGTGCGGGCCGATGCGCAGCCGCCCGCCGGCATCGACCCAGGCGATGGAGCCGCCGCCGGCGCCGATGGTGCGCATTTCCACCATCGGCAGCCGCACCGGCAGGCCATCCACCTCGCCCTCCGTCACCATGGCGATCTGCCCGCCATGCACCACGGAGACGTCGAAGGAGGTGCCGCCCATGTCGATGGCCACCAGGTTCGGCAGGCCGAGCGTGGCGGAAAGCCGCCGCGCCGCCGCCGCGCCGCCGCTGGGGCCGGACAGCAGCAGCCGCGCCGGTTCCCGCCCCGCCTTGGCGGTGCCGGACACGCCGCCATTGGACTGCACCAGGTAGAGGCGCGCGGTGAGCGCCGCCGCCGCCGCGCTGGCTTCCAGGCGGCGCATGTAGCCGGCGACGATCGGCACCAGCAGCGCGTTCAGCACCGTGGTGGACAGGCGTTCATACTCCCGCAGTTCCGGGCTGATGTCGGCGGAAAGCGAGACGGCGACGCCGGGCAGCAGCTCGGCCAGCAGGGCGCCGACGCGGCGTTCATGCGCCGGGTTGGCATAGGCGTGCAGCAGGCAGACGGCCACCGCCTGCACCCCGGCCTCCCGCAGCCGCGAAGCGGCCACCCGCAGGCTGGCCTCGTCCAGCGGGATCGCCACGCTGCCATCGGCGCGCAGGCGTTCCGTCACGCCCAGGCAGAGGTTGCGCGGCACCAGCGGTGGCGGCGGGTCCGCGGTCAGCGCGTAGATGTCGCGGCGGCCGTGCCGGCCGATCTGCAGCAGGTCCTCGAACCCCGCGGTGGTCAGCACCGCGCCGCGCGGCAGCTTGCGCTCCAGCACCGCATTGGTGGCGATGGTGGTGCCGTGCAGCAGCAGGCGCACCTCCTCCACCGCGAAGCCGAAGCGGGCGGCGGCATCGCGCAGCCCGCGCAGCAGGCCGATGGAGGGGTCGGCGGGCGTGCTCGGCGATTTATGCTGGTGCACCGCCTGCGTCGCGGAATCGAAGATCTCGAGATCCGTGAAGGTGCCGCCGATATCCACGGCGACGCGGATCTCCCGCGAAGGAAGCTGCATGCGGGTATCCCTGGTTGCGGGACGCAGCTTCGCGGCGGGGCGCAGGGTGGGCAAACGAGAAATTGGTGTCGCGGGCGATCAGCAAAATCGATGCGCGGCGCGGCAGGTGCAAGGTTGCCGCGCCGCGCCGCAGCCGATAAGCGGGGGTCAAGAAAACACAGGGGAGACACCAGGATGCTGCTGCGCCGTCGCGCCACGCTGGCCGCCACCTTCGCCGCCACGCTGGCCCTGCCCGCCATCGCGCGGGCGCAGGGCTTCCCGGACCGCCCGGTCCGCATCATCGTGCCCTTCCCGCCCGGCGGGTCGAACGACATCATCGCGCGGCAGCTGGCCGAGCAGATGCGCGAGGGCCTGGGGCAGCCCGTGGTGGTGGAAAACCGCGCCGGCGCCGGCGGCAATGTCGGCGCGGATTCCGTGGCCAAGGCGGCGCCGGACGGCCACACCCTGCTGCTCTGCCCGCCCGGGCCGCTGGCGATCAACGAGCATCTGTTCCGCACCATGCCCTTCGCCCCGGCGCGCGACTTCGCGCCGGTGGCGCTGGTGGCCTCCGTGCCCATCGTGCTGATGGTGACCAAGGGCCTGGCCGCGCAATCGGTCGCGGAGCTGGTGGCGCTGGCGAAGCGGGAGCCGGGGAAGCTCGCCTTCGGCTCCTCCGGCAATGGCAGCACCAACCATCTGGCCGGGGAGCTGTTCAAGACCATGGCGGGGCTGGACATGGTGCATGTGCCCTATCGCGGCGCGGCGCCGGCGATGACGGACCTGGTGGGCGGGCAGATCCAGCTGATGTTCGACAACATGCCGGCCGCCCTGCCGCAGGTGCGCGGCGGCAGCGTGCGCGGCCTGGCGGTGGCCGGCAGCGCCCGCGCCGCGGCGATGCCGGAGTTGCCGACGGTGGCGGAAGCCGGCGTGCCGGGCTTCGAGGCGGAGGCCTGGTTCGGTCTGGTGGCCCCGGCCGGGACACCGGAGCCGGCGCTGGCGAAGCTGCGGCAGGCCTGCGGCGCGGCCCTGGCCAACCCGGCGCTGCGCGGGCGCTTCGCCGAAAGCGGCGCGGTGCCCGGCGCCCGCCTGGGCGAGGCATTCGGGGCCTTCATCGCCGCGGAGCGCATGAAATGGGGCGGCGTGGTCCGCGCTTCGGGCGCGCTGGTCAACTGAAGCGCCTTCCGGCGCCCCATTAAGGGGCGCTGGACGATCGTGCCTGTTTTCGGGATGCCCTAAGCCCTTGTGTGTCCAGGTCATCACGTCCTAGTTACACAGTCATGACGGCTAGCGGGCGCGCCCTTCTGATCGTGGTGGTGGTCGGTGCCGGCCTTGCCACATTCGTCGCCACCCGGTTCGTTCCGAACGAGCCGGTGGCGGAGCCACAACAGCGCCCGGTGGCGGAGCCACCATCGCGCCCAGTGGCGGAGCCGCAACAGCGCCTGGTGGCGGAGCCACCATCGCGCCATGTGGCGGAGCCACAACAGCGCCCGGTGGCGGAGCCACAACAACGCCCGGTGGCGGAGGCGCCACGCCCTGCCCCACCAGCCGCCGCCCCGGCGCCCAGCCTGGCCCCTGGCCGCGCCACGCCCCCTGCCACGCCCGAGCCGCCGCGCTTCGACGTGGTGCGTGTGGGCGCACGGGGCGGCGTGGTGGTCGCCGGCCGTGCCGCGGCGGGGGCGGAGGTGATCCTGCTGGAGGATGGGCAGGAAATCGGCCGCGCCCGCGCCGATGCGCGCGGCGAATGGGTGATCCTGCCGACCGACCCGCTGCGGCCCGGGACACGGCAATTCGCCCTGCGGGCGGTGATCGGCGGCGTCGAGATGGCCGGGCCGGACATGGTGGTGGTGGTGGTGCCGGAGGCGCCGCTGGTAGCGGACGCGCCGCGCCCGGAACTGGAGGCCGCGCGGCGGCAGGCCGCCGCGGAGGCCGAGGCGCGGCGGGTGGCGGAGGCCGAGGCGCAACGTGCCCAGGCGCTGCTGGAAGCCGCCGCGCGGGAGGTGGCGCAACGCCGGGCGGAAGCCGCAGCGGCGCAGGCCGCCCGCGCC
>NZ_JAAVNE010000066.1 GCF_012103215.1 Falsiroseomonas selenitidurans | reverse complement strand
GCCGGCGGAAGCCGGCGGCGCGCCGCTGGTGCCGATGGCCGGCTTCGGCGGCCGCCGCTTTGCGCTGCCGCTGGCCGGCGGGGTGGAGGCGGTGCTGCTGCACGGCAAGCTGCGCAGTGCCTCGGCCGAGGAGCCGGTGGCGCGGCTGCTGCTGTCCGGCCCGGTCGAGGCAGTGGTCGAGACCATCCGGGCGCTCGCCACCGCGCTGCCGCTGCGCCCGCCGCGCTGCAGCCTGGCGGAGCAGGCCCGCGCCCTGGCGCAGGGGAACGGCAGCCAGGGCGGCGGCCCGGGCGATGCCCCGCGCCCGCGTCGCCTGGGCGCGCCCCGGCTGCAGCCGGGCATGGCGGTGGAGGAGGCGCTGCGCCTGCTGCTCGGCCATCTGGTGGAAGTGCTGCTGTGGCATGAGACGATCGCCGAAAGCGGCGAGCATCCGGTGGGCGTGCACCAGATGCGCGTCGCGCTGCGCCGCCTGCGCTCCGCCCTCAAGGCGTTCCGCCGGGCGGCGGATGGCCCGGATCTGCGGCATTTCGACCAGGGGCTGAAGGCGCTGGCCCGCACCCTGGGGCCGGCGCGGGACTGGGATGTGTTCCTGTCCGGCCTGGGTGCGGAACTGGCCGAGGCGCTGCCCGGGGAGCCGCGGATCGCCGCCCTGCTGCAAGCCGGCGCCCGGCATCGGGAGGCGGCCTATGCCGCGCTGCGCCAGCTGCTGGCCAGCCCGGAGCACCGGCTGCTGCTGTGGGACGCGGTGGCGCTGGACGCGCTGCGCCCCTGGCAGGACGAGGCGGAGGAGGCGGCGGAGGCCCGCCGTGCCGCGACGCTCGAGGCGCTGGCGGCGCTGCTGCTGTCCAAGGCCTGGCGCCGCCTGACCCGGGTGGGGGAGGAGATCGCGCATCTGCCGGATGCCGAGTTCCACGCGCTGCGCCTGGACGGCAAGCGGCTGCGCTACCTGGCGGAGCTGTTCGCGCCGCTGTTCCCGCGCAAGCGCACGCGCCGCTTCCTGGAAAGGCTGGCGGAAATGCAGGAGCAATTCGGCCTGGCGAATGACGCGAGCGTGGCTCGCGCGCTGGTTGAGAGCGAGGCGCAGGGTCCCGGCGCCTGGGCCGCGGGCGTGGCGGAAGGCTGGGTGCTGGCGCGTTCGCGCCGCGCCAGGGCGCGCGCGGAGAAAGCCTGGGCCACGATGCTGGCGACCGAAGCCTTCTGGAATCAAGGCTGAAGCGCGCGTTCTTCGCGAAAAATTTAGGAAAAATGAATGGGTTGCGCGGTGCTTGGCGCATGGGTTACCCGTTGGGTGCCCCCTCCAGAGCAGCGCCAAAGCACCGTGTTCCGACGCCGCCGCATCTTTCGCCCCGCCCCCGCCCCGCGCCGCTGGCGCGGCCCCCTCGTGGCCCTGTCGGCCGCGCTGATCGTCGCTGGCCTGTCCGGCATCGGCCTGCCGCCGGACCTGATGGGCTCCGCCCCCCGGGAACAGGATTGGTCCGCCCTGGCGGCGGAAGTGCGCGTTGTGGATGGCGACACGCTGCGGCTCGGCGACCGCACCCTGCGCCTGTCCGGCATCGATGCCCCGGAACGCGGCCAGTCCTGCAGCGATGCCGCCGGGCGCTGGTTCGACTGCGGCGCGGCGGCGGCGGAAGCGCTCTCGCGGCTGGTCAATGGGCGGTCCGTGCTGTGCCGGGTGCATGGGCGGGACCGCTATGGCCGTGGTCTCGGCCGCTGCACCGCCGGCGGCGCGGAGCTCAACCACGGCCTGGTCACCGCCGGCTGGGCGCTGGCCTATGACGAGGATGATTCCGGGATGCTGGCGGTGGAAGCGGCGGCCCGCACCGCCGGTCGCGGCCTGTGGGCCGGCAGCTTCACCCGGCCGGATGCTTGGCGCCGCCGCAACTGACCTCATGCGTCCGGCGATGGCGGCACCCCGGTTTGATGCGGAGCACATTGCCAAGCGGGGCAACAGGCCTCAATCTTGCGGCGCACCATAACGGCGCCGCGAGCCCGACGAGCGGCACCGGCCCCCCGCCTGCGAGGAAGCAAGCCATGACCGTCACGGCCAACGGGTCCGTCACTTTTACCCTCGACGGCTCCAATCGCAGTACCAGCCTGCCCGTCCTGAAGGGCACGGTCGGCCCGGACGTCGTGGACATCCGCAAGCTCTACGCGGATCTCGGCGTCTTCACCTTCGACCCCGGCTATGGCGAGACCGCGAGCTGCGAGAGCCAGATCACCTACATCGACGGCGATGAGGGCGTGCTGCTGTATCGCGGCTACCCGATCGACCAGCTGGCCGAGAATTCCGACTTCATCGAGGTCTGCTACCTGCTGATGAACGGCGAGCTGCCGACCGAGGCGCAGCTGGCGAAGTTCCGCAAGGGTGTGACGTATCACACCATGGTCCACGAGCAGATCCGCAACTTCTTCAACGGGTTCCGCCGCGACGCGCACCCGATGGCGATCATGTGCGGCGTGGTCGGCGCGCTGGCCGCCTTCTACCACGACAACCTCGACATCAACGACGCGCACCAGCGCGAGATCGCCGCCTTCCGCCTGATCGCGAAGGTGCCGACCATCGCCGCCATGGCCTACAAGTACAGCCAGGGCCAGCCCTTCGTGTACCCGCGCAACGACCTGGGCTACGCGGCCAACTTCCTGCACATGCTGAATTCCGTGCCGGCCGAGGAATACAAGGTCTCGAACACCCTGGCCAAGGCGATGGACCGCATCCTGGTCCTGCATGCGGACCATGAGCAGAATGCCAGCACGTCGACCGTGCGGCTGGCCGGCTCCACCGGCGCCAACCCCTTCGCCTGCATCGCCGCCGGCATCGCCGCGCTCTGGGGCCCGGCGCATGGCGGCGCGAACGAGGCGGTGCTGAAGATGCTGGCCGAGATCGGCCATGTCGACAACATCCCCGACTTCATCGCCAAGGTGAAGGACAAGAACTCCGGCGTGAAGCTGATGGGCTTCGGCCACCGCGTGTACAAGAACTTCGACCCGCGGGCGAAGATCATGCAGCAGAGCTGCCACGAGGTGCTGGCCGAGCTCGGCATCAAGGACGAGCCGCTGCTCGACCTCGCCATGGCGCTGGAGAAGGTGGCGCTGGAGGACGAGTATTTCGTCTCCCGCAAGCTCTATCCGAACGTCGATTTCTACTCGGGCATCATCCTGAAGGCGATGGGCATCCCCACCAGCATGTTCACGGTGATCTTCGCCGTGGCGCGCACGGTGGGCTGGGTCAGCCAGTGGAAGGAAATGATCGAGGATCCGACGCAGCGCATCGGCCGCCCGCGCCAGATCTACACCGGCCCGGATCGCCGCGACTACGTCGCGGTCGCCCAGCGCGCCTGACTGCGGGTGCGCTGATCGCAGGCGCCTGACGACGGGCGGCTGGCGGCGCCAGGCTGCCCCCCACCGAGCCCACCAAACGCCCCGCGGCCTGGCCGCGGGGCGTTTTGCGTTGCAGCGTCGCCGGCCGCCCCGGCACTCGTTCCGGCCAGGAACAGTTCCAGCCGCGGCAATTGCGGCAGTGCGGCAAGCAATTGAATCCCTGTGGAAAATTTCATGATTGCAGTCGCGCCATCACTTCTCGCTTACGTCGCACAGAGGAGCACCTTCAGGCGGATTCCGTGCAACATGCGGTGTCATGCAACCCGAGCGCGCATTTTCTTAACCAAACCTGCATTTTTGCCTTGAAACGGTGCAGATTTCAGGGAATCTATCTACGCAGAGTTGATATCCACAGGGGACATAAACCAAATGAGCGAATCTCTGCCGCTGGGTTCCGGCAAGGAACTCGATGAATTGGTGCGCACCCGGCTGCGGAGCTGGCCGCAGCGCCCGCCGGGCGCGGTGATGACGCCGAAGCAGCCAGGCACCTGGCTGCGCGGTCGGCCGGGGGAGCCGACGGTGGCGGCGCAGCCCTTCCTGAAGCTGCCTGGCACCAACACCTACCGCACCATCCCGGACGGGCTCTGGCTGCATTTCAGCCCGGACCCGGCGGACCGCTACGCGGACATCCTGTGCATCGAGGCGTGCGGCTCGATCGCCAATCTGCAGGACAAGCGGGCCCGCTTCGCCCCCTCCACCTCCTCGCTGCTCGTGGTGTGCCCGCTGCGCTGGATGCTGGACAGCGCGGGGCCGGAGGACCGCACGCCGCGCTGGCGCCTGATCCGCCTGCTGCGGGCGATGCCGACGGAACCGCTGGTGCTGCCGGTGCGCGACGTGCGGGTGCTCTACGGGCTGAAGGCGCGCCACTACCTCGGCTTCGCCAAGTCGCAGATGCCGCAGCCGCATGAGTATTTCTGCCCGATGGAAGCGCTGACCGCGAAGGACGGGCACGAGGCGCCGGAGATGCGCTCCCTCATCGGCCGGGCCAGCGCCACCGCGAACTTCATGACCCCTCCCTGAGCAGCCCGCCGCCCGGGTGGCCGCCGGGGCTCGGCCGGCGGGTGGGGCCGGCGGGAAGGGCGGGGAAAGGCCCGTCCCGCCGAAGCAACCGCCATGGGAATTTCACGGATCCCCCCTGCCCACCCCGCCCCGCCCGCTCTAGATCGGCGCTGTTGCAGGAGAGACGAAGCACCATGGCACTTCACAGGCGGACTCTCGGCTTGGCTGCGGCTGGGCTTGCGGCGGCACGCGGGCTTTCCGCACCGGCCCTCGCCCAGGGCATTTCCGGCCCCCTGGTGCTCTATACGTCGCAGCTGGAGCCCGATGCGGCGCAGACCGTGGAAGCCTTTCGTGCCCGCCACCCGGGCGTGACCGTGGAATGGATCCGCGCCGGCACCGGCCAGATCATGACCCGCCTGCGCGCCGAGATCGCCGCCGGCGCGCCGCGGCCGGACGTGCTGCTGGTGGCCGACAGCCTGACCTTCGAGGGGCTGCGCGGCGAGGGCCGGCTGCGGCCGAGCCCTGAGGTGCAGTTGGGCAACACGCCGGCCGGCCAGGTGGATGCGCAGCGCGGCTATTTCGCCACCAAGCTGATCACCACCGGCATCGTGCATCACCTGCGCGCCCCCTTCGTGCCGAAGCGCTGGGAAGACCTGCTGGATGCGCGGGCGCGCAACCAGGTGGCCATGCCGTCGCCGGCCGTCTCCGGCGCCGCCGCCATCCATGTCACGGCGCTGGTGCAGAACCCGGCGCTGGGCTGGTCCTATGTCGAGCGCCTGGTGCAGGCCGGCATCCAGGCCCGTGGCGGCAATGGCCCGGTGATGCAGGCCGTCGCCGGCGGCGAGCGCGCCTTCGGCATCGCCATCGACTACCTGCCGATCCGCGAGGCCGCGAAGGGCGCCCCCGTGCGCTTCGTCTTCCCCGAGGATGGCGTCTCCGCCATCACGGAACCGGCCGGCATCCTCTCCACCGCGCGCAACGTTCCGGCGGCCATTGCCTTCATCGACTTCCTGCTCTCCCGCGAGGGCCAGCAGTTGGCCTCCCGCCAGGGCTTCCTGCCGATCGACCCGGACGTCGCGCCGCCCGCCGGCTTCCCCGACCCGAAGTCGATCAAGGTGATGCCGCTTGACGCCGCCCGCGCGGCGGCGGAGCAGGCGGCGATCCTGCGGCGCTTCGCGGCGCTGGCTGGCGGCTGAACCCGGCCACCGAACCGCGCGTGTCCCTGGGGTATGGCCGGGCGGGCTTCCCGGCCAGGCCGCGCTGGTTTGCCGGCCCGCCGCCGGTCGGTGGCCTGGCCCCCGCGGCCCTGGCCCTGGCCTGGCTGCTGCTGATCGGCGCGGTGCCGCTGGCACGGCTGCTGGCGGAAGCGGCCGCTGGCAGCGCGCTGGCCTCGGCCATTGCCGATCCCGCCGTCTGGCGGGCGGCGGGCAATTCCCTGGCCATCTCGGCCGCCGCAGCGGCGCTGGCCACCGCCGCCGGCGCGGCGCTCGCCTGGGCCTTGCTGCTGCGCGGCCTGCCGGGGCGCCGCCTGCTCATCTTTCTCGCCATCCTGCCGCTGCTGGTGCCGCCGCAGGTGATGGCGCTGGGCTGGATCCAGGCCGGCGGCCCCTCCTCCCCGCTGCTGCTGGCGCTTGGCCTGGCGCCGCCGCTCGGCACGCCGAACCGGGTCTATTCCGCCTGGGGCATGGCGCTGCTGCTCGGCGTGCAGGCGGCGCCGCTGGTGATGCTGGCGCTGGCCGCCCTGCTGCGCCGCGTGCCAGGCGAAGTGGTGCTGGCGGCGCGCGGCCTGGGGGCAACGCCGGAGGCCGCGCTGCGCCGCGCCGTCTGGCCGCTGCTGGCCCCCGGGCTGCTGGCCGGCGGCGGGCTGGCCTTCATCGCCGCGCTGGGCAATTTCGGCGTCGGCGCGCTGATCGGCATCCCGGCGCGGGTGCCGGTGCTGAGCGTGCTGATCTGGCAGCGCCTGTCCACCGGCGGCAGCGCGACGCTGGCGCAGGCGGCGGCGCTGGCGCTGCTGCTGGCGGCGCTGGCCGCCCCGGCGCTGCTGCTGCAGGCGCGCGCGGCGCGGCGGGCGCCGGCCTCCGGCCGCCTGCTCTATGCGGCCCTGCCCCTGGCCGGCCTGGCGCGGCTGCTCGGGCTGGCGGCGGTGCTGGCCTATCTCGGCGGCGTGCTGCTGGTGCCGCTGCTGGCCCTGCTGGCGGCCGCGCTGGTGCCGGCGGTGGGCATGGAACTCGGCCCGGCGACGGCCACCAGCCGGCACTTCCTGGCCGCCATCGCGCCGGATGCGCAGACCGGGCGCGCCTTCGCCAATTCCCTGCTGCTCTCGGGCGGCGCGGCGCTGCTGCTGGCCGCCGCGGCGCTGCCGCTGGCGCTGTCGCTGCGGCTGCGGCCGGTGCGGCTGGCGGCGACCACGGTGGACCTGCCCTATGCGCTGCCCGGCGCCTGCACCGGCGTCGCCGCCATCCTGGTGGTGCTGTCGCTGCCCGGCGGCACCGCGCTTTATGGCTCGCTGGCCGTGATCCTGTTCGCCTACCTCACCCGCTTCCAGGCGCTGGCGCTGCGGCCGGTGGCGGCGGCGGCGGCGCGGCTGGACCCGCTGCTGGAGGATGCGGCGCGTGGCATGGGGGCCGGCGCCTGGCGCAGGCTGTGGTCGGTGCACCTGCCGCCGCTGGCGCCGGCGCTGACCGCCGGCGGCATCCTGGTGGCGCTGACCGCGGTGAACGAGGTCACCGTCTCCTCGCTGCTCTACGGCCCCGGCACGCAGACGCTCGGCGTGCTGGTGTTCAGCCTGCAGGAAAGCGGCCAAGGCCCCCTCGCCGCGGCGGTGTCCTGCCTCGCCCTGCTGCTGGTCGCGGCGCTGATGGCGCTGGCCACGCTGGCGGCACGCCGGCTGCCGCCCGGGACGCTGCCCTGGCGGCCTTGAAGCCGCGCGCCGCCAGCAGCGCCCGGCAGGCCTCGGCAAGATCTTCCGCCGTCTCCGCCAGCGGCGCCGCATCGCTGCGCAGGACCAGATCGCTGAATGGCCGGTCCGCATAGCCCTGCGCCACCATGGCACGCACCCGCGCGGCCTCCGCCGGGCTGAAGGTGCGGCCGCGCCCCGGCGCCAGGATCGCCTCCGGCGTCGCGGCCAGGGTGACGCAGAGCGCGGAGGCGCCGCGCACCGCGAAGCGCTGGCGCAGCACCGCCCAGTCCCGCGCCCGCAGCGGCTTGGCGATGACCAGCAGGCGGTGGCGGCGCAGCAGCGGCAACCTGGCGGCGACCAGCCGGTCGATCACCGCCAGCACCTCCTCCACCCAGCTCTTCGCCGGGTCGCGCAGCGCGTCGCTGTCGAGGAAGGCGCCGCCCAGCCGCTGCGCCAGCATCCGCCCGAGCACCGTCTTGCCCACGCCGACCGGGCCGTTCAGGACGATGACGGCGCCGGCCTGCATGGCCGCCTCACACCGTCAGCGAATAGACCATGCGCAGCGCGGTCAGGAACAGGAACAGCGCGAAGGCGCGCTTCAGCACCAGCGGCGGGATGGTGTGCGCCAGGTGCACGCCCCAGGGGGCGGCGAGCATGGAACTCGGCACGATCAGCGCGAAGCCGATCAGGTTGGCGTAGCCAAGGCTCAGCGGCGGCAGCAGCGGGTCGTCCCAGCCGCCCCAGATGAAGCCGATGGTGGCAGGGATCGAGATGATGATGCCGAAGACGCTGGCGGTGGCCACCGCGCCGCGGATCGGCGCGCCGAACATGGACAGGATCGGCACGCCGACCGTGCCGCCGCCGATGCCCATCATGGCGCTGATCGCGCCGATGAAGCCGCCGAGCCCGTGCCGCAGCAGGCCGGTCGGGAAGCTGTCCCGCAGCTTCCACTCCACGCCGGTGAAGCCCATGTTCAACGCCACCAGGATGGCGACGAGGGCGAAGACGGCCGTCAGCGCCTCCCCCTTCAGCCAGATCGCCAGCACGGTGCCGAGCAGCACGCCGAGGCAGATGGAGGGGGCGAGGGATTTCAGCAGCGGCACGTCCATGGTGCCCTTGGCGAAGTGCTTTCGGGCCGACTGGATGCTGGTGGGGATGATGGTGGCCAGCGAGGTGCCGACCGCCAGCTTCATCTGCACCGCCTCCGGAATGCCGAACAGCGGGAAGACGTTGAACAGCACCGGCACGATGACGATGCCGCCGCCGACGCCGAGCAGCCCTGCCAGGGTGCCGGAGATCAGCCCGGTGATCGCCATGGCAATGGCAAGACCCGCCAGCCACATCGGGTCGGTCATATGCTCCATCGGGCGGCACCTTCGCTTGGGGAATCGGGCTTGGGGAATGGCGCGCGGTGGTGCCGCGTGCGGGATGGCGGGAGCCGTGCCATACACCCCGCCTCTCACCGCGTCATCCCGGAACCCCCCCTTGCCGATCATCGCCGATCCCTGGTTCTGGGTGCTCGCCGCGCCCGCCTTCGTGCTGACCGGCATCAGCAAGGGCGGCTTCGCCTCCGGCGCCGGCAATGTGGCGGTACCGCTGATGGCGCTGATCGTGCCGGCGCCGCAGGCCGCCGGCATCGCCCTGCCGGTGCTGTGCGCCATGGATATCTCCTCGATCCGCGCCTGGTGGGGGCGCTGGAGCATGGATCAGCTGCGCATCATCCTGCCCGGCGGGCTGCTGGGGATCGCCGCCGGTGCCGCCGTCTTCGGGCTGCTGAACGATGCGGCGGTGAAGCTGATGGTGGGCGGCATCGCGCTGGCCTTCCTGGCACGCAGCCTGTGGCAGGCCCGCCCCGGTCGCGCCGCGCCGGCCCCCGCCACGCCCAGCCGGGCGCGGGGCGGCTTCTGGGGCATGGTGTCCGGCCTGACCAGCACCATCGCCCATGCCGGCGGGCCGCCGCTGGCGGTGTACCTGTACCCGCTGCGGATGGACCGGGCGACGCTGGCGGCCACCACCGTGGTGTTCTTCGCGGTGATGAACTACGTGAAGCTCATCCCCTACGCCCTGCTCGGCCAGCTTTCGGCCACCAACCTGCTCACCAGCCTGGTGCTGCTGCCACTCGCCCCGCTCGGCGTGCGGCTGGGCATCTGGCTGCAGTCGCGGATGAGCGACCGGGTCTTCTACCGCATCGTCTACGCCATGCTGGCGGTGACCGGCGCCAAGCTGGTGTGGGACGGGCTGGCCGGCCTGGCCTGATCAGGCGGCGCGATAGGCGGCCAGGATCTCGCCGCCCGCCGTGCCGGCCTTGGCTTCCCACGCCGCCACCGCCGTCGCCCCCGCGGCCTTCAGCGCGGAGAGCAGCGCCGGGCTGGGCGCCTCGATGGTGACGCCGTTCTGCCGCATGCGCGCCTGGTTGGCGGCGTTGCGGGTTTCCAGCAGCGTCCACAGCCCGGCCTCGGTCCGCACCACCGCGGCTTCCAGCGCCGCGCGCTGCGCCTCGTCCAGCGCCGCCAGCCGGGCGGGATCAGCGAAGGCCAGGCTGACCGGCATGGCGTAGCCGATCTCGCAGAAATGCGGCAGATGTTCCCACAGCCGCCGCCCCGCGCCGCCATCGCCGGAGGACAGCACCGCATCCAGCGAGCCATTGGCCAGGCCCGCGGCCACCGCCTGGAAGCTCATCCGCTCCGCCGCCGCGCCCAGCGCCTTCAGCGTCTCCGTGCCCGTGCTGTCATAGGTGCGCACGCGCAGGCCGCGCAGATCCTCGGGCGAGGTCACCGGGTTGCGCGACCAGAGGCCGGTGGGCGGCCAGGGGGTGCAGTGCAGCAGGGCCACGCCCAGCGTCTCCAGCGCCGCGGCATAGGCCGGGCGGGCAGCGGCCAGCAGCTTCCTCGCCTCCGCCGCCGAGGTCGCCAGGAAGGGCAGCGAGGACAGCAGGAAGACGGGAGCAGCCTCCCCCAGCGCGCCGGCGAAGGCATCGCCGATGGCAAACCGGCCTTCCGCCACGGCGCGCGGCATCTGCGCGGAGCGCACCCCGTCCGGCGCATCGAAGCGCGGCGTGATCGGCAGCGGCAGGGCGGCTTCCGCCAGCCGGGCCAGGCCCTCGGCGGGCATGGCGCCGGCGGGGTATTCGGTGGCGGCGATCCACTGCCCCGCCCCCTGTCGCGGCGTCGCCAGCGGGGGCATTGTCTGCGCTGGCGCAGCCATGGGAAGGGTTGCGGCAAGGGCGATCAGGCTGCGGCGGCGCATCGGGGGCGACTCCAGGGGCAGGCCAGCATAGGGCGGGGTGGGGCGATGGCGGCGACACGTATCGGTGCACCCATGCTGGGCGTGCTGGGCGGCATGGGGCCGCTGGCCTCCGCCCAGTTCATGCTGCGCCTGACCCTGCTGACGGACGCCGCGCGGGACCAGGACCACATCCCCGCCGTGCTCTGGTCCGACCCGCGGGTGCCGGACCGCACCGCGGCTCGCATCGCCGGCGGGGAGGACCCGCTGCCAGCCCTGCTGCGCGGCATCGCCGGGCTGCAGGCCGCCGGCTGCGGCGCCATCGCCATCCCCTGCAACACCGCGCATGGCTGGATCGAGGGCATGCAGGCGGCAACCCCGCTGCCCATCCTGCACATCGTCGATGCGGCGGAGGCGGAGTTGCGCCGGCTCGGCGTCGCGCCCGGCCCGATCGGGGTGATGGGCACCGCCGGGACCCTGGCGATGCGGCTGTACCAGGCGAGGCTCGAGGCACGGGGCTGGACCTGCCTGGTGCCGGAGGCGGCGGAGATGGCAACGCTGGTCAGCCCCGGCATCGCCGAGGTGAAGGCCAATCGCATCACCGCCGCCTATGAACCGCTGGCCGAGGCGGCGCAGCGGTTGGTGGTGCGCGGGGCGCGGGCGGTGGTGCTGGGCTGCACGGAAATTCCGCTCGGCATCGCCGCCGGCCCGGCCCTGCCCTTCCCGGTCTGCGACACCATCGACGGGTTGGCGCGGGCGGCGATCGCCTGGGCGGGGCGGTCGCTTTCGCAGAGCGGCAGCGCCACCCCGGCCGGCCTGGCATAGAAAGTATCTTTTTCAGTGTTTTGCTGGAGAATCCTCGGCCGCCCCGCCGTTTCCTTCACTGCAGGCGGCACGCCGCAGGCAACCTTCATCGCGATGCAGCATTAACACCACGGGTGCGGCGGGAACCCTCGCCGCGCTTCGGCGCGCCGCCACGCCGGCCGCGCCTGCTCCATCCGGGAGGTGCCCTTGGACACCATCACACTCGGCGCGCGGCGATTCGTCGCGACGCTCTACTGGATTCCCTCCTGGCTGCTCAGCCTGCTGATCCTGGCTGCCGGCGTCGCGCTGGCGGTGCTGGCGCACCGGGTGCTGTTCCGCATCGGCACCCGCCTGGTGGAGGACCGGGACCTGTTCTGGCGGTCGCTGATGCAGCGGACGGAAGGGCCGACGCGGCTGGCGATGATCATCATCGGCCTCGCCTTCGCTGCCGCCATCGCGCCGCTGACTGGCGGGCAGGCGGATGCGCTGCGCCATGTGCTGCTGGTGGCCTTCATCGCCCTGGTGGGATGGGTGCTGCGCACCACGCTGCACATCTGGACCACCATCTACCTCCGGAAGTTCAAGCTGGATTCCGAGGACAATCTGCTGGCGCGCAAGCACACCACGCAGTCACGTATCCTCCAGCGCATGGCCGGCTGGCTGATCGTCATCGTCACCATCGCCGCGGCGCTGATGACCTTCGACGGGGTGCGGCAATACGGCGTCTCGCTGCTGGCTTCCGCCGGTGCCGCCGGCCTGGTGCTGGGCCTGGCGCTGCAGCCGGTGCTGAAGAACCTGGTGGCCGGCATCCAGCTGGCCGTCACCCAGCCGATCCGGCTGGAGGATGCGGTGATCGTGGAAGGCGAATGGGGCAATGTGGAGGAGGTGACCTCCACCTACGTCGTCATCCGGCTGTGGGATTGGCGGCGGATGGTGCTGCCGCTGAGCTACTTCCTGGAGCATCCCTTCCAGAACTGGACGCGCGAAAGCTCCTCGCTCATCGGCACCGCCATGCTGCATGTGGACTACACGGCGCCGGTGGACGCCATGCGGCGCAAGCTCAGCGAGATCGCCGCGGCCTCGCCCCTTTGGGACCGGCGCGTGGTGAACATGCAGGTGACGGAACTGCGGGCGGAGACGATGGAGGTGCGGATGCTGGTCAGCGCCAGCAATGCCGGCCGCACCTTCGACCTGCGCTGCGAGGTGCGGGAGAAGATGATCGCCTTCCTGCAGCGGGACTACCCGCACGCCCTGCCGCGCGGCCGCACCGAGATCGCCAGCGAAGGCCGGCCCGAGGGAGCACGCATCGCGGCGGCAGCCTGAGCGGGCTGCGGCTGGCGCATGCCGCGTTCAAGCCAACGCAGCCTGCCCGGAGCATTTTCAAGCCTTGCGGCTTCGCAAGGCGATTCGGAAGAAGCGTTGAAACAATGAGCTGGAGCCGTTTCACCGTCTTCGCTTGCGGTGCAACGCCGCTAGACCGCCTCCGGGTCGAACAGGTAGCCCACGCCGCGCACGGTGCGGATGGCCATGGGCCGGGTCGGGTTGCGCTCCACCTTGCGGCGCAGCCGCATGATGCGCAGGTCGATGGCGCGGTCGAAGGCCTCCGGCTCCTCCTCGCCCGAGGTGCGCTCCAGCAGCCAGTCGCGGTGCAGCGCGCGGTTGGGGTGTTCCACGAACAGCTTCAGCAGGGTGAACTCCCCTTCCGTCAGCGTGTCCTCCCGCCCCTCCGCCGTCACCAGCAGGCCGCGCTTCAGGTCCAGCACGGCGCCGCCGATGCGCGCCTTGCCGGGCGCCAGCACCTCCGGCTTCGCCGCCTGGGCGGCGCCTTCCGCCCCGGCGCGGCGCATCACGGCGCGGATACGGGCCAGCAATTCGCGCGGCTCGAACGGCTTGGTGATGTAGTCATCCGCGCCGGATTCGAGGCCGACCACCCGGTCCACCAGATCCCCCGCCGCCGTCAGCATGATGATGCCGAGCAGGCCCGACTGGCCGCGCAGCCAGCGCGCCAGCGCGAAGCCGTCCTCGCCGCCCGGCAGGCCGACATCCAGCAGCGCCGCATCCGGCAGGCCGGCCGCCACCGCGGCGCGGCAGGCCCGGCCATCCGCCACGCCCTCCACCGTGAAGCCCTGGCCGGCCAGGTAGGCGCAGATGGTCTCCCGCTGGAACGGGTCGTCTTCCACCACGAGAAGATTGATCGTGCCGCCCGCCATGCCTGGCCCCCTGTGGTCGTGGCCGCAGTTACAGACACTCGCGCGCCCGCGTCAAAGGTCGGGCGCGGAGGATCCGGCGGCGAAGCGCCCTTCTCCGGCCCGGCGGGGCGAAACAAGTGAAACAAACCGCCCCCTGCGGCGAAACACAAGCCGCCGCAAAATCAGGCACCATGGCGTGATGCTCCATCTGGTCCGACCCGCCGACTCGCTGCCGGCGGATGAGCTTGCCGCGCTGCAGGCGGAAGCGCTGGCGACGCTTGCCGGCCCCTTTGCCATGTCCGGCGCCGATGGTCGCCTGGTCTCCGCCAATGCCGGTCTGGCCCGCCTGCTGCCGGCCGCGCAGGAGACCATGCCGGGGGCCATGACCGGCGAGCCGCCCGGCGACATGGACGCGCTGCTGGCGGCGATCGGTGCCGCCGGGGCGGCGCTGAACCCGGGCTTCGCCGCCCCCGAGGACCCTGCCAGCTGGCTGCCCGCACCGGGCGAGCCCGGCCGCACGCTGGATTGGTGCGCCCCCGACGGCAGCTGGTTCCGTCTGCATCTGCGCCGGCTGGCGCGCGGCATGGTGCTCTCGGGCACCGAGGTCACCGACTTCAAGCGGCAGGAGGAACAGCACGCGGCGGCGCGGACCGTGCTGCAGACGGTCTTCGACCACATGACCGACGGCGTGGTGATGTGGGATGCCGCGCTGAAGCTGCGCTTCTGGAACCGGGAGACGCTGCGCGTCGGTGAATTTCCGGCGCATATGGCGGTGCAGGGCGCCGATGTGCTGGACGTGATGCGCTACCAGGATCGGCGCGGCGAATTCGGCCCGCCGCCCGAATCGGAGGCGGAGCTGGAAGCCCGCATCGCCCGCCGCGCCGCCCTGCTGACCCGGCCGGGCGGCGTCTCCTATGTGCGGCAGACGCCGTCCGGCATGTGGCTGGAGGTGAAGACCATCCCGGTGGAGGCCGGCGGCGCGGTGCTGATGTACCGCGACATCACCAGCCTGAAGCAGCGCGAACAGGAACTGGCGGCGGCGCGCGCCATGTACCAGCTGATCCTGGACAGCATGCCGGACGGCGTGGTGCTGATGGAGCAGGACCTCACCTTCCGGCTCGGCAACCGCGCCGCCTCGCACCTGTTCGACCTGCCGCCGGAACTCGGCACCCCCGGCGCCTCGGCCGTGGACGCCATGCGGTTCCGCCTGCGCCGCGGCGATTTCGGCCCGGTGCCGGAGGACCCGGCCGCCTTCGAGAAGCTGGTCGAGGCCCGCCTGGCGCTGGCACGGCAGCCCGGCGGCCCACCGCAGGTGGTGCGCGGGGCGCGCGGCGAGTGGATCGAGGCATCCTCCGTCCCCACCCCGGATGGCGGCGCGCTGGTCATCTACCACGACATCTCCGCGCTGAAGGCGCGGGAGCAGGAGCTGCAGGCGGCGCGCGAGACGCATGAGCTGGTGCTGGATGCGATGCATGACGGGCTGGTGCTGTGGAGCGCCGACCTGCGTGTGCGGCTGCTGAACCGGGAGCTGGCCGGCTATTACGGCATCCCGGCCGACCTGGCGCGCCCGGGCGCCGATGGCCGCGAGATCCTGCGCATGATGATCCGGCGCGGCGATTACGGCCCGCCGCCCGCCCCCGGCCCGGCGGAGGAGGCGCTGCTGGACTCGCGGGTCCAGCGCATCCTGCACCCGAGCGGGGAGCCCGACATCCGCCAGGCGCCGAGTGGCGACTGGCTGGAACTGACCCGGCAGAAGCTGGCCGATGGCAGCGTGCTGTCCACCTACCGCAACATCACCCGCCTGCAGGCGCGGGAGGCGGAGCTGCGCCAGGCGCGCGACATGGCGCGCGCGGCGGAGGCGGCGCTGTCCGCCACCATCGACAACATGAGCCAGGGGCTGGTGATGTTCTCGCCGGACCGCCGCGTGCAGGTGATCAACCGCCGCGCCGCGGAACTGCTGCGCCTGCCGGCGGCGCTGACCCGCGAAGGCACGCCGGCGGAGGCCATCATCGCCTGGCAGATCGACAGCGGCGAGTATGACGACGGCACCGAATCCGCCAGCGACGCCCAGGCCGTGGTGGATGGCGCGCCGCTGCCGGTGGGCCATTTCGAACGGCGGCGGCGGGACGGCTCGGTGCTGGAGGTGGAATCCGTCCGCCTGCCGGATGGCCGCACCGTGCGCACCCTGACCGATGCGACCGAACGCAAGCGCCAGGAAGCCGCCCTGGCGGCGGCGCGGGACGAGGCGCGGGCCACCGGCGCGGCGCTGGCGGCCACCATCGAGCACATGAGCCAGGGCCTCATCATGGTGGCGCCTGACCGGCGGGTGCGGGTGATGAACCGCCGCGCGGCGGAAATCCTGGCCCTGCCGCCGCATCTGGCGCAGCCCGGCGTGCCCTTCCCCGAACTGGTCGCCTTCCAGCACGCCCGCGGCGACTATGACGGCTCCCTCCACCGGCTGGAGGAAGCCCGCCGCGCCATCGCCGGGGAGGCGCTGAACGAGGAACGCTACGAGCGCGCCCGCCGCGACGGCACGGTGGTGGAGGTGCACGCGCGCAACATGGAGGATGGCGGCGCCGTCCGCACCTACATGGACATCACCGAGCGCAAGCGGGTGGAAAGCGCGCTGGCCGCGGCGCGGGATGCCGCGGAAGGGGCGAACCGCGCCAAATCCGCCTTCCTGGCGGCGATGAGCCACGAGATCCGCACGCCGATGAACGGCGTGCTGGGCATGCTGGAGGTGCTGGAACGCACGCCGCCCGGCCCGGCGCAGGACCGCTGCATCGCGGTGATCCGCGATTCCGCCGGGTCGCTGCTGCGGATCATCGACGACCTGCTCGACTTCTCGAAGATCGAGGCCGGGCGGATGGAGCTGGAGACGCTGCCCTTCTCCCTGCGCGGGCTGGTGGAAGGCGCGGTGGACACGCTGACGGTGGAGGCGAAGCGGCGCGGCCTGCTGCTGTTCGCCGACCCGATCGGGCCGGAGACGCCGCAATCGCCGGACATGGTCTCCGGCGACCCGGTCCGGGTGCGGCAGATCCTGTTCAACCTGGTGGGCAATGCCATCAAGTTCACCGATGTCGGCTTCGTGCGGCTGCGCGCCTCCGCCAGCCGGGTGGAGGATGCGGTGCTGGTCGCCCTGATGGTGGAGGATAGCGGCGTCGGCATGACGCCGGAGCAGCTGGGCCGGCTGTTCCAGCCCTTCGCCCAGGCCGATACCTCCACCACAAGGCGCTTCGGCGGCACCGGGCTTGGCCTGTCCATCGTCCGGCGGCTGGCGCAGCTGATGGGCGGCGACGTCTCGGTGGAAAGCACGCCCGGGCGCGGCAGCCGCTTTGCCGTCACGCTGCGGCTCGGCCTGGTGCAGGCCGAGGAGTCGCGTCCGCCGGCGGAGCCGCCGCAGGCCCTGGCCGCCCCGGCCACGGGGGCGGAGGCGCCGCGCATCCTGGTGGTGGACGACCACCCGGTGAACCGGGAAGTGCTGGCCCGCCAGCTGGAACTGCTCGGCTGCCAGGCCGACATGGCGGAGGACGGCGCCCGCGGCCTGGCCGCCTGGCGCGCCCGGCGGCACCGGCTGGTGCTGGTTGACCTGCACATGCCGGTGATGGACGGGCTCGACATGTCACGCGCCATACGGCGCGACGAGATGGCCGACCCGGGCGGCCCGCGCACGGCGCTGATCGCGGTGACCGCCAATGCCCTGAAGGGGGAGGATGACCGCTGCTACGCCGCCGGCATGGATGCCTTCCTGGCCAAGCCACTGGCGCTGGACCTGCTGTCGCGCACCCTGGCGCGGTTCCTGCCGACCCAGGCCCTGGCAGGGGCGGCGCCGGATGCGGCGCCGCTGGATGTCGCGCCGCTGTTCGATCCAGAGGCGCTGCGCAGCCTGTTCGGCGCCGATCCCAAGCGCCTGGCCGGGCTGCTGGCCAGCTTCCGCGAAGGGCTGGTGCGCGACGCGGAGGCGGTGGAAACGGCGCTGGCCGGGGGTGATCTGGAGGCTGCGGCCAATGCCGCGCACCGGCTGAAGGGGGCGGCGCGGATGGCCGGCGCAAGGCCGCTGGCGGATCTGCTGGCGACGGTGGAATCCGCGGCGCGCGAAGGCCGACGGCCGCAGGCGGCGGCCGCCGGGGCGCGGCTGGCGGCGCTGGCAAGCGGCACGCTGGCGGCCATGGCGAAGGGGGGGATGACGCCGCCGGGGCAGGAGAGGTCGGGTCTCGGAGGCTGAGCGGGCGGCGGCTGGCTCAGTCAGGGCCCTGGAAGCATCTCTAATTGCGAATCATTCGCAATTGAGGTCAGTCACAATCGCAGCCATCGGTCTCGGTCTGCATGCCCTGCACCACGTGATGGTCGATCCATTCGGAGACCAGGCGGCGCGCCTCGGTCACCGAGGATTCGGGGTGATGAATCCGATAGAGGGTGGTGCAGGCGGTGAAGGCGGCCATGTCGGCGCTGCCGGAATCGCGCAGCTCCCGATAGGCGGTTACCACGGCGCGTTCGCAGCGGCGGGCGATGTAGCTGAACTCGCGGCCCATGGGCACTCCCGTCTTCCCGCATGGCGGAGATGCGAAAGGGTTGCAGATGCGAAGTCGTTGAGAATAATTCTCAACCGGCAACCCGCTTATACGACGCTTCGGAGGCCTGCTTCAAGTGATGCGCTGCATCATTCGATCCAGGCGCATCGATCGGCGCCCCGGATCGTCGGCCCGGATCATTACGCCGGACGAAAAGGACCGCTACCGGTCCCGGCTGCCGGGCGCATAGGCGCCGCCATCGGTCGGCCGCAGCGCGGAGAACATCTCCGTCACCTGCGCGTAGTCGCGATAGCCGCAGCGGGCGATGGACTGCGCCGCCACCGCGTCGAAGCGCCCGTTCACCAGGTAGCGCTCATCGATGTGAATGCCGACCACCTCGCCCAGCACCAGCCAGCCGCCGGTGGGCTTGCCGTCCAGATCCTGCAATTCGATGGATTGCAGCACCTTGCACTCCATCGCCGCCGGGCTTTCGGCCACCCGCGGCGCCCGCACCAGCCGGCTTTCGCCCATGGTGAGGCCGGCCACCTCGAACTCGTTCACCCCCTCCTCCAGCGCGGCGGAGGAGGCGTTCATCGCGTCGAACAGCGGGCGGGTGGACAGGCTGAAGACGAATTCCTTCGTCGCCATCGCATTCGCCGCGCTGTGCTTCAGGCTCTCGCTGGCGAAGGCCAGGATCGGCGGGGCGCCGCTGACCAGGTTGAAGAAGCTGTAGGGCGCCAGGTTCGGCCGGCCCTGCGCATCCAGCGTCGAAATCCAGCCGATCGGCCGCGGCGCGACGATGGCCTTGATCGGGTCGTGCGGCAGGCCATGCGCGGCGCGGCCGCCCTTCGGTTCATAGAACATGCGTCACATCCCCAGCGCGCGGCGATACAGGTCGAGCAGCGTCTCCTGCTCCTCCACCTCCGCCGGCTCCTTCTTCCGGATGGAGATGATCTGGCGGATCACCTTCACGTCGAAGCCGGCCGACTTGGCCTCCGCGAAGATGTCCTTGATGTCGCCGGCGAGCGCCTTGCGCTCCTCCTCCAGCCGTTCCACCCGCTCGATGATGGAGCGCAGGCGGTCGGCGGCGATGCCGCCGACATCGCTCTCGGGGTCCTCCGCCTGGCGGGTCCGGCTGGCCTTCGCCGCCTCAGCGTCCACGTCACTCATCCAGGGCCTCCGGGCGGTACTGCAAGGCCCGGCCGTATAGCGGCACCCCCAGGCGGGTGCAATTCAGCGGCCCGGGGCCCGTCGGCGCCTGGGTCAGTGGCCCGGATTGGCGGCGGCGAACTGCGCCTTCTGCTCGGCCGTCGCCTCCTTCTGGTGCAGCGCCTGCCATGCCTTGTAGGGCATGCCATAGACGATCTCCCGCGCCTCCGGGTCGGTCAGCGGCACGGATCGCGCCTCCGCCTCCTCGCGGTACCAGCGGGACAGGCAGTTCCGGCAGAAGCCGGCCAGGTTCATCATGTCGATGTTCTGCACATCCGTGCGGGCGCGTAGATGCTCCACCAGGCGGCGGAAGGCGGCGGCTTCCAGCTCGGTCCGGGTGGTCTTGTCGATCTCGGGCATGGCATGGCTCCTTGTGCCCGATACATGGTCCATGGCGCGCGGCTTCGCCATGGTGCGGGTGGGAATTGGGGGGATCGGATGGCCTGGACGGATGGGGCGGCCCGCGCGGCGCTGGCGGCGGTGTTCAAGGCGGCGGTGGCCAGCGCGGATCCGCGCGTGGTGCTGGCGCGCCACCTGCCCGACCCGCCGGCGGAGGGCCGGGTGGTGGTGGTGGGCGCCGGCAAATCCGCCGCGGTGATGGCCGCGGCGGTGGAGGCCGCCTGGCCGGCGGTGCCGCTGTCCGGCCTCGTGGTCACGCGCTACGGCCACGGCCACCCGACGCGGCGGATCGCGGTGCTGGAAGCCGCCCACCCGGTGCCGGACGCGGCCGGCGCGGCGGGCGCGCGGCGGCTGCTGGAGGCGGTCTCCGGCCTCACGCCGCGCGACCTGGTGCTGTTCCTGGTCTCCGGTGGCGGATCGGCGCTGACCACCCTGCCTGCGGAGGGGCTGACGCTGGACGATCTGATGGCGGTGAACCGCGCGCTGCTCGCCTCCGGCGCCACGATCCACGAGATGAACTGCATCCGCCGGCACCTGTCCGCCTTCTCCGGCGGGCGGCTGGCGCTGGCGGCGGCGCCGGCGCGGGTGGTGACGCTGGCGATCTCGGACGTGCCGGGGGATGACCCGGCAGCCATCGCCTCCGGCCCCACCGTGCCGGATGCCACGACCTTCGAGCAGGCGCGCGCGCTGGTGGCGCATTACCGGATGTCGCTGCCGGATGCCGTGACGGCGCATCTGGCGAAGGCGGCGGAGGAAACGCCGAAGCCCGGCGATCCGCGCCTGGGGACCATCGACTACCGCTTCATCGCCACGCCGCGCCTGGCGCTGGAGGCGGCGGCGGCGGAAGCCCGCTCGCTTGGCCTCGCCCCGCTGATCCTGGGCGATGCGCTGGAGGGCGAGGCGCGGGAGCTGGGCAAGGTGCTGGCCGGCATGGCGCTGTCCGCCCGCGCCCATGGCCACCCCCTGCCCGCGCCCTGCCTGCTGCTCTCGGGCGGGGAGACGACGGTGACGATCGGGCCGGAAGGCCATGGCAGGGGCGGGCGCAACGGCGAGTCGCTGCTGGGCTGCGCCGTGGCGCTGGCCGGCGCGCCGGGCATCTGGGCGCTGATGGGCGACACGGACGGCATCGACGGGTCGGAGGACAATGCCGGCGCGATCTGTGCGCCGGAGACGCTGGCCCGCGCCCGCGCGGCCGGGATGGACCCGCGCGCGGTGCTGGGCCGGCATGACAGCTACACGCTGTTCCAGGCGCTGGGCGACCTGCTGGTGACCGGGCCGACCCTGACCAATGTCAACGATCTGCGGGCGGTGCTGGTGACGTGATGGGTGGGGAGGGGCCGAGGCCCCTCCCCCTTCTGCCTCAGCGCAGGACGATTTCCACGCGGCGGTTCTGCGGCTCGCGCACCCCGTCGGCGGTCGGCACCAGCGGGCGGCTCTCGCCGAAGGCCTGGACGCTGATGTTGCTGCGCTGGATGCCCTGGCGCTCCAGCTCCGTCGCCACCGCGCTGGCGCGGCGCTCGGACAGGCGCTGGTTGTACTGCGGCGTGCCGGAACGGTCGGCGTGGCCGGCCACCTCGATCCGCGTCACGCCCGGGCGCGTGGCGTTGCGCGCCGCCTCGCTGATGATCTGCCGGGCACGATCCGTCAGATCGGCGCGATCGAAGTCGAAGAACACCAGGTAGGTGCGCGCCGGGGCCGGGGCGGCGGCGGGCGCCGGCGCCGGGGCGACCGGGGAGACCACCGGCGGCGGCGGCGTCTGGCCGAAGGCGTAGCGCAGGCCGATCAGGATGGAGTGGTTGTAGTTCTCGCTCTTGGTCCCGGTGCGCGCCACGGCGAAGGACCCACCGCCCGAGCTGGTGTCGACATCATGCTCCATGGTGCCCAGGAAGCGGTATTCCGCGGTGAAGGCCAGGCCCGGCGCGTATTGCGTCAGCGGCACGGAGGCACCGACGATCGCCTGGTAGGCGAACCGGCCATCGGTGCCGTCGCTGCTGACGGTGCCGCCCAGCACATTGGCGCGGACGTCGTCGAATTCGCGCCAGATGTAGCCGGCGCCGGCGCCGACATAGGGCAGCAAGGAGAAGCCGCCGAAATTCGCGCCGATGTCGAAATCGTACAGCGCATTGGCCATCACGCCGTAGCTGCGCGCGGTGCCGCTGGCCCGCACCGTGCCGGCGCCGCGGAAGCCGCTGATGCTGTCCACCTCGTTCTCGCGGTAGCTGCCCTCGATCTCGGCGCGCAGGCCGTTGCCGAAGCCGTAGCCCAGGCTGACCACGCCGACCCAGCCCATGTCGAAGGAGACATCGCCGCCGACCGCGTTGCCGCGGGCGCGCAGCGTGTCGGCCAGCTGGCCGGTGGCGGCGATATTGGCATCCTGCAGCCAGTTCACGCCGGCGCCGGCGCCGATATAGAAGCCATCCACCTGCTGCGCCTGGGCGGCGAGCGGCGCGAGCAGCAGGGTTGAGGCAAGAAGGGTCTTGCTGAGGCGCATGATTCGTTTTCCAGGCCGGACCAGCCATGCCGCGCCGACCAACATGGCCAGCCGCGACGTCCTGCCAGGGTGAACGCGGTTCCCCGGGAAAGGCGGCATGGCGCCACATCAATGCGTGCGGGTGTGGCAGATGTGCCTCACCTGGGTTCTTCTCTTACGTTAACTAAGCAACAACGGGTCCTTGGCAGGGTGTGCTTACTTGTTATAAGGTAAGGCCATGCGCGACCCCTCCCTCGAAGCCCTCCTCACCCAGCGCGGGGCTGTCACCCGCATTGCCACCGCCCTTGGCATCTCCACCGCGGCCGTCTCCCAATGGCGGCGCGTGCCGGACGACCGCGTGGCGGAGGTGGCGCGCGCGCTTGGCGTGCCGACGGCCAGCGTCCGGCCCGACCTGACCGCCCCCCCCGAATCCCCGCGCCGTGAAGGAACCCTCCGCCCGATGCCTGCCCGGATCCCGCTGCGCCGGCGCCGGCGTACCAAGATCATCGCCACCCTCGGCCCAGCCTCCTCATCGGCGGAGGTGATCGAGCGGCTGTTCCGCGCCGGCGCCGATGTGTTCCGGCTGAATTTCAGCCATGGCAGCCACGAGGACCACGCCGCCCGCATCGCCGTCATCCGCGCGCTGGAGGAGAAGGTGGGCCGGCCGATCGGCATCCTGGCCGACGTCCAGGGCCCGAAGCTGCGTGTCGGCAAGTTCCAGGGCGGCCGCGTGCAGTTGCAGACCGGGCAGAATTTCCGCCTCGACCTGTCCCCCACCCCGGGCGATGTGCGGCGCGTGCAGCTGCCCCACCCCGAGATCATCGCCGCCGCCGGCATCGGCACCACGCTGCTGCTGGATGACGGCAAGCTGCGGCTGCGCGTGACCCACAAGCGGGAGGATCACCTGGAGACGCAGGTGGTGGTGGGCGGCCCGCTGTCGGACCGCAAGGGCGTGAACGTGCCCGACGTGGTGCTGCCGATCCCGGCGCTGACGGAGAAGGACCGCATCGACCTCGACTTCGTGCTGGCGCAGGGCGTCGAATACATCGGCCTGTCCTTCGTGCAGCGGCCGGAGGATGTGGTGGAGGCCAAGGCCATCGCCGCCGGCCGCGCCTGGATCATGGTGAAGATGGAAAAGCCCCAGGCGGTGGAGAACCTGGATGCCATCCTGGCGGAGGCCGATTGCGTCATGGTGGCGCGCGGCGACCTCGGCGTGGAATGCCCGCCGGAGGAGGTGCCGCTGATCCAGAAGCGCATCGTCCGCGCCGCCCGCCTGCTGGGCAAGCCGGTGGTCGTCGCCACCCAGATGCTGGAAAGCATGATCAACGCCCCCTCCCCCACCCGGGCCGAGGCGTCCGACGTGGCGACGGCGGTGTTCGACGGCGCCGATGCGGTGATGCTCTCGGCCGAGACGGCGGCCGGGCAGTTCCCCTTCGAGGCGGTGAACATCATGGACCGCATCATCGCCCGGGTGGAGCAGGATCCGGGCTGGCGCACCATCACGGATGCCGACCGGCCGGCGCCGGAGAAGACCTCCGCCGGCGCCATCGCCGCCGCCGCCCGCCAGGTGGCCCACACCATCGAGGCGGAGGTGATCGCCACCTTCACCAGCACCGGGTCCACCACGCTGCGCGTGGCGCGGGAACGGCCGGACTGCCCGATCCTGGGGCTGACCGCCAGCCTGGAGACCTCGCGCCGCATGGCCTGCGTCTGGGGCGTGCATTCGCTGATGTCGGTGGAGCCGCATTCGATGACGGACATGGTCGCCAAGGCGATCCGCGCCGCCAGCCAGGAAGGCTTCGCCAAGCATGGCGACGAGGTGGTGGTGACGGCAGGCGTGCCCTTCGGCACCCCTGGCACCACCAACGCGCTGCGCGTCGCCATCGTGAAGTAGGCCGGGCGCGGCCGCGTGGCATGACGGCGCGGCGGCGGTTGACCTGGGCGCCGCGGGCGCCTTCTCTGCGGCCGGATTCCGGAGGGACCGAGATGAGCCTGCGCCGCTTCGCCTTCGCCCTGCCCCTGCTGGCGGCGCCCTGCCTGACGGCGACGCCGGCGGCAGCGCAAAGCCCCGGCCTGTATGATGTAACCGGCACCAACCTGGACGGCACCAGCTACACCGGGCTGGCACAGATCCGCACCATGGGCCTGTCCTCCTTCGTCATCCGCTGGCGCATCGGCAACCAGGCGGTGGAGGGGGTGGGCTTCGCCTCCGGCCGCACCATCGCCGTGGCCTATGGCCTGGCGCAGCGGCCGGGCATCGGCATCTACACGCTGAACCCGGATGGCAGCATGGATGGGGAGTGGACCATCGTCGGCGCCCCGGCCAATGCGCGCGAACGCCTGGTGCCGCGCGAGCCGCCGCCGGCCGCACCGAATCCGCCCGCCACTTCGCCCGCCCCGGCCTCGCCCGCCCCGGCCTCACCCGCCCCGGCCCCGCCGGCGTCGGCAGCCCCGGCGCCGGCAGACCCGGCGCCAGCCC
>NZ_JAAVNE010000065.1 GCF_012103215.1 Falsiroseomonas selenitidurans | reverse complement strand
CGGCCGAGGCCGGCGGTGGCGCGGGCGAGGCGGCGCGCGGGGCCGGTTGCGGCGGCGCCACCGGCGCGGGCCGCGGCGGCTTCGGCGTCAGGTCGAGGTCCCAGTCGTCCGGGATGACCGGCCGCGAGCCTGGGAGGCTGGGCGGCACCATGAAGGCTTCGGCGGTGGAGGGCGCCTGGTCCGGCATCGGCGGGGTGTCGGGGCCGAAGGGGTCGAAATCCTCCGGCAGCCCGCCGCCGAAGCCACCGCCGGCCGGCGTGGCGGGCGCACCGAAGCCGGGCAGCGGCGCGTTGCCGAAGCCCTGGGAGGGTGCCGGGCTGGCGAAGGGCGAACTGGCGTAGGAATGGCCGGAGAAGGGGTCGCCGGCGGCGGCGCCCTGGCCGAAACCGCCGGGCGCCGCGCCCCAGCCCGGCGCCGAGGGCGCGCCCTGGCCGGCGCCCTCGGCGAGGCGCACCTCGATCTCATAGGCGCCAAGCCGCAGCCGGTCGCCATCCTGCAGCGGCCGCACCTGGTCGCGGCCGATCGGCGTGGTGGCGTGGTTCAGGAAGGTGCCGTTGGTGGACAGGTCGCGCACCTGCCAGCCGCCGGCGAAGAATTCCAGCACGCAGTGCTTCTTCGACAGCACCCGTTCCGGGTCCGCCAGCGGCCAGTCGCATTCCGCCCCGCGGCCCAGGCTGACCTCGCCGCCCGCCGCGCGATGCTGGCCCGGCGCCACCGCATCCGGGCAGCGCAGGACGGAGAGCATGATCTCCGCCATGGCTCAGCCGCCGATCAGCACGGTGGGGAAGCCCATCACCAGCACCCCGCCATGGCCGCACATGTCGCCGATGCGCGCCGCGGGAAGCTTGTTCACCAGGACCGTCATGCTGCCCTTCACGATCACATCCGGCGGGCCGACGCACAGGCACATGTCGCTGATGCGCGCCTGCGGCAGCTTGCCCGTCAGTACGTTGGGCGAGCCGGTGAGCACCGGCCCGCCGACATGCGGGATGGGCGGCACGCCCGGGGTCACCATCGGGCAGAGATGCATGTCAGTGATGCGGGATGCGGGCGGTCCGGCCATGTCAACCCTCCTCCGGCGGCAGGCGCCCGGCGCCGCCCGCCGCGATGTCGCGCGCCGCGGCCAGGAAGCGGGCCAGCCGGTCCTGCGCGCGTTCCGGGCGCAGCCGCACGGCGGCCAGCACCACGCCGCCGCTGACAGCAACCCCGGTCAGGTGCTCGGGCGGCGGCACCGCCGGCTGGCCGAGCGGCGCCATGCTGCCGCCGGACCAGAAGGCGCCGACCGCGGCCCAGGCTTCCGGCGTGCGGAAGCCGGTGCGCTGCGCCGCCTCCATCGCCGCGCGGCGCAGCGCGTCGTCGCCGGGGCGGCGCACCCAGGCCTCCGCGGCCAGCAGCGCCTCCGCATCCGCCGGCGGCAGGCCAGGGTCGGGGATGGCGCGGGCGCACATGCAGCCCCACCACACCGCCTCCCGCTTCGGCAGGGCATGGGCGGCGAGGCGCGCCGCCTCGTTGCGCAGGCCGGCGGCCTCCAGCTTCGCGATGCCCTCGGCCGCGGTCTGCGCGCCGGCGATGGCGGAGGCGGCCGGCGGGTCAAGCTCCAGCCTCGGCAGCAGGGGCACCAGCGGCGAGGCCAGCTTGGGAAGGGTCTCGGCCATGTCAGTTGATCATCACCAGCAGGCCTTCGGACTGGAGCAGCGTGTCCGCCTTCTCCTGCACCATCAGGCCCTTGGTCTTGTGCAGCAGCTGCGCCTCGCTGCTGATGAGCATCCCCTTCAGCGTGATCCCCGTCTGGTCCACCACCAGCGAGGATTGTCCGACCTTCAGCGTGATGGACTGCATCGCCTCCAGCGTGATGGCGCCGAGGTCGCATTTGATCGTCAGGTTGCCGAGCTTCAGATTGGTGCTGTCATTGCCCATCTTCAGCACCGTCTCGCGGTTGCCCATGTCGAGCGCCAGCGAGTCATTGCCCATCTTCAGGGTCGTGTCACGGTTGCCGGCGTTGATCGTCAGCGAATCGTCACCGAGCTTGATCGCCTCGACGCGGCTGCCCTTCTCCAGCGTCAGCGTGTCGTCGGCATCCTTCACCGTCACCGTGCGCGCATTCTGCACCACCTCCGTCTGGTCGTGGCCGATGGTGCGCGTCTCGTCGTGCTCCACCTCGACCGTCAGGTCCTTCTGCGCGTGCAGCGTGATATCCTCGCTGCCCTTCTTGTCCTCGAAGCGCAGCATGTTGGCATCCGCCGCGCTGTCCGACTTGTAGCTGCGCGTCAGGATGCCCGATTGCGCCTTGTTGGTGCCGGGCTTGAAGGGCGGCGGGCTGTCCTTGCCATAGACCGAGCCGATGACGATCGGCCGGTCCGGGTCGCCATCGAGGAAGGCCACCAGCACCTCGTCGCCGACGCGCGGCGGGAACCAGGTGCCGCCCCAGGCGCCGGCCGCCGTCTGCATCACCCGCACCCAGATCGAGGCGGTGTCGTCCTCCTCCGACCATCGGTCCCAGCGGAAGCGCAGCTTCACGCGGCCGAACTCGTCGAGGTGGATCTTCTCCCCCTTCGGGCCCATCACCTTGGCCGAATGCATCCCCGGCATCACCGGGCGCATGTGGCGCGGCGGCGGCATCCAGACGCGGCCGGTGAAGGCCAGCCGCAGCATGCCCGCATAATGCTCCGTGCCGCCGGCGCCGCTGCTGGTGCCGGTGGTGTCCTGCGCCTCGTGCCGCGTGCCGGTGACCAGGTATTGCCGGTTGTTGAGCGAGCCATCCTCCCGCCGCACGCCGACGAACAGGCGCACGCCGGGGGTGAAGCGGGGGTCGAGGCACTCGGCGGCGTATTCCTCGGACTGCGCTTCCAGCGCGCCCATCAGCACCTCGCCGGATTCATTGCCCGGGCGCGGGGACATGCCGCCGGGCCAGTGGAAGACCTCGCCTGCATCGTTCATGCGCGGCTCCTCCACATAGGTCCGCGTCAGCCGCGTGGCCTGCTGCAACTCGGACGGGCGGGAGCGTTCCGTGTCCATGTCGTGCAGCCGGGCGATGGCGCTGCGCTGGCGGTTGAAGCGGCGCCAGCTGCCCAGATGGTCCAGCTGCGGCGCGCCATGTTCCGCCACCATCGAGTCGACGACGTATTGCGGGAAGCCCTGGGCGCTGTAGGCCACGCCCATCTCATGCCCGCTGGCCGTGTGGGTGAAGTAGTAGGTGAGGCCGTGCTCCTCCAGCAGGCGGGAGACGAACTGCAGATCGGTCTCGTTGAACTGGGTGCAGTAGGGCATCGGCTCGAAGCCCGGCAGCATGCTCCAGTTCGGATCCGGCAGGCCGTGATCCTCCAGCACCGCCTTGACCACCTGCTGCACCGTCTTGTCCTGGAAGATCCGGCAGTTTCGGCGCAGTCCGAGCCGCCACAGATGCGGCACCGCCACCAGGCGATAGGCCATGCGCCCGCCGGGCCCCGGCCCCAGCCGCGCGAATTCGGCGACCGAACCGTGGAAATGACGCTCCAGCGGCGATGGCCCGCGCTGCACCAGGGTGATGGTGATGTCCTTGGTCAGCATGTCCTTGGGCAGCAGGTCCGGATCCGCGCCCAGCACCTCGGCCTCGATCGTATAGGGCAGGCCGAGCGTCTCCGTCACGCTCAGCTTGACGACGAGAAGCGCGCCGTCGCGGAGGTGGCTCTTGATACCCAGAAGTCGCGGAGGCTGCATGCCCGCCAAGCCCTCCCTGGGTTACCCGGTGCAGGTGCGGGACCCTCTGCTCAGCGTGAAGGATAGCCACGCTTCCGCCCGGACGGAAGCAAGCACGGCACCCGGCGCAACGACGCGCAACAGTGTTGCGCCCTTCCGCCGCCCTGGGAAGTGGCCGCGTGCAGGCGCCGCTGTTAGGCTGTGCCGGCCAGCCCCCCTCCGGAACGACGTCGATGCCACGCAGCCCGACCGCCGCAACGCCCTTCGTCCCGACGCGCCGGCCAGCCTGGCGACGCCCGATGGCGGGGCTGATGGCGCTGCTGCTGCTGGCCGGCTGCGTCACGACGCGGGCGGCGCGGATCGGCGAGGATGACGGCGATGCCTGCCGCGCGCAGCTCGTCGCCCTCGACAGCACCGGCGATTTCTTCGCCGAGGACATCCTGCGCGGCGCCGCGATGGGCGCGGCCGGCGGCGCCGCGCTGGGCGCGCTGTTCGCCGCGGCCACCGGCCAGCGCGGCAGCGGCATCGCCACCGGCGCGGCGATCGGCGCGGTGGGCGGCGGCCTGGCCGGCGGCACGGCCGGCTACCTCGCCGCGCGGCGGCAGCAGGCGGCGGACCAGGCGACGCTGGACGGCGCCATCGCCGGCGACCTGGCGGCGGAGAATGCGCAGATGGACCGCACGCAGCGCGCCTTCGACCAGCTGATGGAATGCCGCCTGGGCCAGGCGGCGCGCATCCGCGCGGACCTCCGCGACGGCCGCGTGGCGCGGCCGCAGGCCGAAGCGGCCATGGCCAGCCTGCGCGCCAGCACGCAGCGCGACATCCAGCTGGCCCAGACCATCAATGGCCGGATCCTGCGCCGCGGCGCGGAGTTCGATACGGCGATCGAGACGGTGGCGCCCGGCGCGAACCAGGCAGCGGCGCAGCCCGCCCCGGCTGTGGCGGCGGCGGCGCGCGGGCCGGTGAAGCTGCGCCTGCGCCCGGAGGCCGATGCGCCCGAGGTGGTGTCGCTGGCGCCGCGCGAGGACGTGACGCTGCGCCCGGCACGCAACGGCTATGCGCGGGTGCAGACCGCCGGCGGCCTGCGCGGCTACGCGCCCGCCAGCGCCTTCCCCGAGGCCCGCGCGCTGCCGCCGGCCGCGGTGGAACAGCCGGGCGATGTGCGCTCTCTGGCCGCCAGCAACATCGCCCGACGCGACGATTTCGCGGCCAGCATCGGCACGGCGGAGCGGCTGACGCAGGGACAGGGCTTCGAGATGGCCAGCTGATGCGCCGCGCCGCGCGGCAATGGCTGCTGCTGCTGCTGCTGCTGGCGCAGGCCGGCGCGGCGCGCGCGCAGGACCCGCCGCAGCAGCCCTTCCTGCGGGTGGAGGCGGCGGCACATACCGCGCCGGTCAGCCGGCTGGCCACCGATGCCAGCGGCCGGCTGCTGGCCAGTGTCTCGGACGACAAGACGCTGCGCCTGTGGGACCTGCCGGAGGGCAGGCTGCGCGGCGTGCTGCGCCCCCCCATCGCGACGGAGGCGGAGGGCGAGCTGTATGCGGTGGCGCTGACGCCGGATGGCCGCCGCGCCTTCGTCGCCGGCTGGACCGGCGCCGCCTGGGACCGTGCCTTTGCCATCTACCTGTTCGACACCGGCTTTGCCGGCGCCGGCGTGCCGGAGGCAGGTGGCGGGCGGATGCTGGCACGGCTGCCCGGGCTGCCGGCGCCGGTGCAGCATCTCGCGGTCTCGGCCGATGGAACGCGGCTGGCGGCGGCCCTGGGCGGCCGCGCCGGGGTGCGGGTGTGGAACGCGGCCACCGGCGCGCCGCTGTGGGAGGACAAGGATTTCGCCGGGCCGGCGCGGATGGTGGCGTTCGCGCCGGCAGGCGCGGGCGGTGGCATGCCGGCCGGCGCGGGCGGTGACGCGCCGGGGGGCGGGATGCTGGCGGCGACGGCCGCCGATGGGCGGGTGCGGCTGTATGACCCCGCCGGCCGGCGCCTGGCGGACCGCGCGCCGGTGGCCGGCGGGCGGCCCTTTGGCTTGGCCTGGTCGCAGGATGGCGGGCTGCTCGCCGTGGGCTACGAGGACCGGCTGCTGGTGGAGGTGCTGGCCGCGCCCGACCTTCGCAGCGTCTTCCGCCCGGATGTCGCCGGCCTGGCCGGCGAGGGCCTGCCGGCCGTCACCTGGGCGCGGGACGGGCGCGGCGGCGTGCAGTTGCATGCCGCGGGCTATGCAAGGCGGGCCGCCGCGGCGCGCGGGCTGGCCACGCCCGGCGCCGCGCGGGCCGATTTCGTCATCCGCCGCTGGGCCGATTACGGGCTGGGCGGCTTCGCGGACCTGCCGGTGGCACGCGACGCCATCGCGCATCTGCTGGCGCTGCCGCAGGGCGGGCTGGCCTTCGCCTCGGCGGAGCCGGGCTGGGGGATGCTGGCGCCGGACGGCTCGCTGGCCATCGCCCCGCGGCCGCCCGGGGCGGATTTCCGCGCCACCGGCGCCGGGCTTGGCGTTTCCGCCGACGGCACGCGGCTGCGCATCGCGCTGCGCGCCGGGGGACCGCCGCTGGTCTTCGACGCGCTGGCCGGCACGCTGGGCGCGGCGGAGGGCGACACCGGCTTCGCCGCGGCGCGCACCACCGGGCGGCTGGTGGTGACGGATTGGCAGAACGCCAACCGGCCGCGGCTGGGCCGCACGCCGCTGGCGCTCGGCGCCGGCGAATTCGCCCGCAGCCTGGCGCTGCTGCCGGGCGATGCCGGGCTGGTGCTGGGCACCGACAACCATCTGCGCCTGTTCGACGCACAGGGCAGGCCGCTCGCCAGCCTGGCGGTGCCCGGCACGGTCTGGGGCCTGGCCCTGGCCGGGGAGATGGCGGTGGGCGCGCTGGGCGACGGCACGCTGCGCTGGTGGCGCATCGCCGGCGGGCAGATCGAGGAACAGGCGGCGCTGTTCATCCACGCCGCGACGCGGCGCTGGGTGCTGTGGACCCCGGAAGGCCTGTTCGACCATGCGCCCAATGGCGGGCAGGAACTGGTCGGCCTGCATCTGAATGGCGGCCGGGCGCAGACGCCGGAATGGGCCAGCTTCCAGCAGGCCTATCGCGCGCTGTATGCGCCGGCCGCGGTGCGCGCGCGCCTCGCCGGCGATGGCGCGCCGGCCCGCGCCAGGCTGGCGCAGCTGGGCGAATTGCGCGCCCGGGTCGGCCGCCTGCCGCAGCTTGCCGCGGGTGGGGCCTGCGCCGTGGTGGCGGAGGCCTGCCTGCCGCTGGCCACCGAGGCGAGGCTGCCGGAAGGCGCCACGGCGCTGCGCCTGCGCCTGACCGCGACGGATCGCGGCCTCGGGCTCGGGCCGCTCGACGTGCTGGTGAACGACCGTATCGCGCTGCGCCAGGACGCCAGCGGCGGCGCGATGGAGGCGGAGGTGCCGCTGGACCCCGGGCACAACCGCATCGCCACGCGGCTCTATGCCGAGGATCGCGCGCTGTTCGCCGAAGGGCCGGTGCTGGATCTGCGCCGCTCCGGCATGGCGGCGGCGCAGCCGGGGCGGCTGGTGGTGCTGGCCATCGGCATCAACCGCTACGCCAACCCGGCGCTGAACCTGGCCTTCGCGGTGCCGGATGCGGAGGCGATCGCCGGCACGCTGCGGGCCCGCGCCGGCGGCCTGTTCCGCGCGGTGCAGGTGACCCTGCTGCGCGATGCGGCGGCCAGCCGCGCCGGGATCCTGGAAGCGCTGGCCAGCCTGGCCCGCACGACGCGGCCGGAGGACACCTTCGTGCTGTATCTGGGCGGCCATGGCGTGCGGACGGAGCCCGACCAGCGCTTCCTGTTCCTGCCGCATGATGCGGTGGACACCAGCAACTGGCCCGCGCTGCGGCGGCAGGGCATCGAGGATTCGGTGCTGGTCGCGGCGCTGGCGCGGATCCGCGCGCGGGACGGGCTGCTGCTGCTGGACACCTGCCATGCCGGCCAGCTGACGGTGGACCAGCTTTCGGCGCTGGGCAACGAGACGGGGCGCTTCCTGCTGGCGGCCAGCACCTCGGTGCAGGAGGCGCTGGACAGCTACAACGACCGCAACGGCGTCTTCGCCCATGCGGTGCTGGAGGCGCTGGGGGGCCGGGCGGCCGCGGATGCCGAAGGCCGGGTCAGCGCGCTGGCGCTGGGTGAGTGGGTGATGCGGCGGGTGCCGCAGCTGGCGGCGGAAAAGCGCCACCAGCAGGATGCGGTGTTCCGCAGCGCCAGCCGCGAGTTGCGCAGCTTCCCGCTGGCCGTGCTGCCGCGCTGACGCGCGGATGGCTCGGGCCCGGCTGGCACGGCGGCCCGGCGGGCACGAAAAAGGCCCCGTGCGATGCACGGGGCCCGGGCCGGCCCGCAAAGGGCCGCGGGGTCAGGAGGACTTCGCCGAGGCGATGTCGTAGATCACGTGGCCGGTCGTGGTCGACTTGAACTTGTCGTCCACCTTCAGGTACTCGCTGTCGAACTTCGTGAAGTTCAGCGAGATGGATTCGGCAGGACGGTCGCCGCCGGTGCTGATCGAGTAGCCGCTGATCAGCGTGTTGGTCAGGATGTACTTCTGGTAGGCGATGTGCTTTCCGCTGGCGTCCGTCTGCGTGAAGTCGATCTTGATCTCCTTCGCGTCACCGCCGATGGCTTCCTTGAGCAGCAGCGGGCTGATCGCGTCCATGGTCTTGGTCACGACGATCTCGGAGACGCTCGGCGCGGAGGCCTCGCGCTTGGAGCCGCCGCCGACGCCGGAGGAGATGCCGCGTCCCACGCCCCATTGCAGGGATTGCACTTCCATCCACTTCTCGTAGCCCGTCGCCGTGGCTTCGCCGTTCAGCGCGCCATACTTGATGAAGATCGCCATCGTCCGGTCCCTTGTTCCTGCTGTGCCAACCGTCCCCTGATCGCGCCGCCTCGGCCGCGGGGCCCTTCAGCCGAGGTCGTACCGGAAGCCGCCGGCATCATCGATGCCGACCTGCACCCGGCTGATCGTCTCACCCTGGGCCAGCCGTTCCAGGATGCCGGCGGAAAGCTGCGGCAGCAGGGTGCGGCTCAGGATGTTGTCGATGTTGCGCGCGCCGGATTCGACCTCCTTGCAGCGGGAGACGATGGTCTCCGGCACCGCATCGTCGAACTGCAACGGCACGCCGTAGCTTTCCTGCATCCGCCGGCCGATGCTGCGCAGCTTCAGCACGCAGATGCGCTTCAGGATCTCATCCGCCAGCGGGTAGTAGATCACCACGTTGCAGCGGCCGAGGAAGGCGGGCTTGAAGACCTTCAGCAGGTCCGGCTGCAGCGCCTCCCGCAGAGGCTCCGGGTCCGGCGCGGTGTCCGGGTCGGCGCAGAGCTTGGCGATGGTGTCGGTGCCGGCATTGCTGGTCATGATGATGACGCAGTTGCGGAAATCGATGTCCCGCCCCTCCCCGTCCTTCATCTGGCCCTTGTCGAAGACCTGGTAGAACACGTCCTGCACGCCGGGATGGGCCTTCTCCATCTCATCGAGCAGCACCACGGAATAGGGCCGGCGGCGTACGGCTTCGGTCAGCACGCCGCCCTCGCCATAGCCGACATAGCCGGGCGGCGAGCCCATGAGGAGCGAGACCTTATGCTCCTCCTTGAACTCGCTCATGTTGATGACGGTGAGGTTCTGCTCCCCGCCATACAGCAGGTCCGCCACGGCGAGTGCGGTTTCCGTCTTGCCGACGCCGGAGGTGCCGGCCATCAGGAAGACGCCGATCGGCTTGCGCGGATCGGTCAGGCCGGCGCGGCTGGTGCGGATCGCCTGGGCGATGGCATCCAGCGCATGATCCTGGCCGACGACGCGCTCCATCAGCTTCTGCTGCAGGTTCAGCACCGTCTTGATCTCGTCGGAGACCATGCGGCCGACCGGGATGCCGGTCCAGGTCGCGACAACCTCCGCCACCGCCTGGCCGTCCACCACCGGATGCACCAGCGGCGTCTCGCCCTGCAGCGCCTTCAGCTCCCGCATCGCCGCCGCCAAATCCTGCTTGACCTGCGCCGTGTCGACGGCCGGCGCTTCCGGCGTCAGGCCGAGCGCGGCGGTCTCCGCCTGCAGGCGCAGGTCGCGGAGGCGGGCGACCAGCGCCTTCTCCGCCGCCCAGCGCGTGTTCAAATCGGCGAGTTCCGCCTCGGCCTTAAGGCGCTCGGCTTCGAGCGCCGCGATGCGGGCGGCGTGGTCGCTGCCCGTGGCGCTTTCCCGGCCGACCGCGCCGAGCTCGGTCGCGATCATCTCGAGGCGCCGCGTGCGGTCCTCGATCGGCGCCGGGATCGAAGCCTGGCTCATCGAGACGCGCGCGCAGGCGGTGTCCAGCAGCGAGACGCCCTTGTCGGGCAATTGGCGGGAGGGGATGAACCGCGCGGAGAGCTTCACCGCATCGGTGATCGCCTCGTCCAGGATGCGGACGCCGTGATGCTTTTCCAGCGTCGCCACCAGGCCGCGCAGCATGGCCATGGCCAGCGGCTCGCTCGGCTCCTCCACCTTCACCACCTGGAAGCGGCGGGTCAGGGCGGCGTCCTTCTCGAAATACTTCTTGTACTCGGCCCAGGTGGTGGCGGCGACGCAGCGCAATTCGCCGCGGGCGAGTGCCGGCTTCAGCAGATTGGCGGCATCGTTCTGCCCGGCCTGGCCGCCGGCGCCGATCAGCGTGTGCGCCTCGTCGATGAACATGACGATCGGCGTCGGCGAGGCCTTCACCGTGTCGATGACACCTTTGAGACGGTTCTCGAATTCGCCCTTCACGCCGGCGCCGGCCTGCAGCAGGCCGAGATCGAGCGACATCAGCTTCACGTTGCGCAGCGCCGCGGGCACGTCGCCCTGCGCGATGCGCAGCGCCAGGCCTTCCACCACCGCGGTCTTGCCCACGCCCGGTTCGCCGGTGAGGATCGGGTTGTTCTGGCGGCGGCGCGTCAGGATATCCACCATCTGGCGGATTTCCGCATCGCGGCCGAGGATCGGGTCGATCTTGCCGGCCTTGGCCTGCGCTGTCAGATCGGTGCAGAATTGTTCGAGCGGCCCGTCGCCGCGCGGCGCGCCGGCGGCGGCCGGCGCGGCCCCGGGGGCGGCGGCGGTGGCTTCCGCCTGGCTCGCCTCGTCGCTGCCGGCGGAAAGCTCCGCCAGGTTGCGGCGCACGCGATCGGCGGGCACGGCGGCCAGCGTCGCGGAACTGTCGCGCAGCGTGCGTGCCAGCGCGTCATCCGCCAGCAGGGCGGCCAGCAGATGGCCACTGCGAATGCGCGACGCATTGGCCTCCAGCGAGGCGATCAGCCAGGCTTCCCGCAGCCAGGCGACGATGTCGGGGGACAGCGCGGGGGCGCGGGCATTGCCGGTGCGCAGCCGGTCCAGCGCACGCGTCAGCTCCGCCGCCACCTTGCCGGCATCGACCTCCAGCTTGCGCAGGATATGGGCGATGTCGCTGCCACCGGCCTCCACCAGCTTCAGCAGCACATGCTCGATCTCGACGTTGTAGTGGCTGCGCGAGAGCGTCAGCCCGGCGGCGGCTTCCACCTGCCTGCGGCAGAGGTCGCTCAACCGACCGACAACGGACTTGAGGTCCACAGCCACCATCTGACGCGTCGCTCCTTGGGACTGTCGCCGGCGGTATGGCCGCCGGTCCGTTTCGCGGGCGGAGGCTAACCGTCGACTGCAGCGGTGTCCACAATGGCAGCCGTGGCGCGGGCGCGTGTTTCGCCAGGTTTCGCCGCATTTCATGTGGCCAACGGGGAGGTATCGCGACCCCTTGAAGCTGCGGCAGAATGCGCGGCGCGCAGCCGGCCCGGCGTGCCCGAGGGCGGTTGCGCCGGGTGGCAGGGCGGGTTGGCGCGACACAAGGGGGATGCCGGGGTGGCCGAGGATCCGATCGACCTGGAGGCGCTGCTGGCGCCGCTGGATGCGGGCGAAGGCGGGGCGGGCACGGATCTGCGCGAGGATTTCTCGCCCAGCTCCCCCTACCAGCGGCTGCGCGACGCCTGGGGCACCGCCCGGGCGCGCGAACGCGCGCTGGACAGCCTGGGCGAGGGCGAGGGTGAAGGCGGCCGCACGACGGAAGCGGCACCGGCGGAAGCCTGGCGCGAGGTGATGCGCATCGGCCAGGAAGCGCTGATGCGGCGCAGCAAGGATTTCCAGATCGGCGCCTGGCTGACCGATGCGCTGGTCCGGCAGGCCGGCTTCGATGGGCTGGCCGCAGGCGCCAGGCTCATCACCGGCCTCTGCGAAGGCTACTGGGAGACCGGCTTCCCGCTGCCGGACGAGGACGGGCTGGATGGCCGCGCCGCGCCGATCAGCGGCCTGGCCGGCGCCGGGGCCGACGGCACGGTGATGCAGACCCTGCGGCGCTGGCCGCTGTTCCGCCGCACCGATGGCTCCCCGCTCGGCCTGTACCAGTGGGACCAGGCGGAGGCGACGGAATCGATCGTCAACGAGGAAAGGCTGGCGGCGCGGCGCGCCGCCGGAATCCCGGAACTCGCCACGCTGGTGGCCGAGGCGCGGCTCGACCACGCGCATCTGGTGGATGTGGTGCGCGCGGTGCGCGCGGCGCAGGAAGCCTGGGCGGCGATGGAACAGGCCACGGAGGCGCGCTTCGGCGCGGAGGCGCCCTCCACGCGCAATGTCAGCCGGCTGCTGGAGCGGATCCTCGAGGTGACGGACCGGCTGGCCGGCCCCGCCGCCGCGCCGGCGGCCACGCCCGCCGCCGCGCCCGGCCAGCCCGCGCCCCCGCCCGGCCCGCCGGGCCAGCCCCTGCCGGCGGCCTCGCCCGGCGGGCCCGCAGTGATCACGACGCGGGAGGATGCGCTGCGCGAGCTGGGGCGCATCGCCGAGTTCTTCCGCCGCACCGAACCGCATTCGCCCCTGGCCTATACGCTGGAGGAGGCCGTGCGGCGCGGCAGGATGTCGCTGGCGGAGCTGCTGGCGGAAGTGCTGCCGGATGAGGAGGCGCGGCACGGGCTGCTGGCCAGGCTGGGCATCCGGCCGGTGACACCGGAATGAGGGCGCGGCACCGGCGGCCCTCGCCCGAGGCCGCGGCGGCACCCGGAACGGTTGACGCGGCGGGCATGCAAAGCGTTCACTGCCGCCAAGGCGACGGCAGCGGTCGGTACGATTTCGTAGCGACAACAAGGTTCTCAACCCCGTTTCTGACAGAATGAGGAATCGCGAAGCGCCATGACAAGCGTCCATGACAAGCTGGCGCGCGTGCGCAAGCCGCGCGTCCACATCACCTACGAGGTCGAGACCGAGGGCGCCGCCATCGTGCGGGAGCTGCCCTTCGTGGTCGGCGTGATGGGCGATTATGCCGGCGACCCGGCAGAACCGCTGAAGCCGCTGGCCGAGCGCAAGTTCGTCCAGATCGACCGCGACAACTTCAACGACGTGATGGCGCGCATCGCGCCCGGGCTGAACCTGAAGGTGGACAACACCCTGGCCGGCGATGGCAGCCAGATGGCGGTGAACCTGAAGTTCAAGTCGATGGAGGATTTCGAGCCGGCCCGCGTGGCGGAGCAGGTGCCGGCGCTGAAGGCGCTGCTGGAAACCCGCGCCAAGCTGCGCGACCTGATGAGCAAGGTGGATCGCTCCGACGAACTGGAATCCCTGCTGGAGCAGGTGCTGAACGACAAGTCCAAGCTCGACGCACTCTCCGCCGAACTCGGCCTCGACAAGAAGGAGGGCTGAGCCATGAGCGGGACGCAGTCACAACCGGGCGGCGCCACGACCACCACCGAAGAAGCCGGCCTCGGCCTGCTGGACCAGGTGATCGGCGCCACCAAGCAGACCGAGCGCGACCGCGCGCAGGAGCTGATCAAGGCGCTGACCGAGGAAGCGCTGAAGGGCACCGTGACCTTCAGCCGCAACCTGACCCAGACCTTCGACCGCGCCATCGCCGCGATCGACGCCAAGGTGAGCGAGCAGCTCAACCAGGTGATGCACCATCCGCGCTTCACCAAGCTCGAAGGCTCCTGGCGCGGGCTGAACTATCTGGTGATGAACAGCGAGACCGGCACCAGCCTGAAGATCCGCATGCTGCAGGCCAGCAAGCGCGACCTGTCGCGGGACCTGCAGCGGGCCGTCGAGTTCGACCAGTCCGGCCTGTTCAAGAAGATCTACGAGAACGAGTTCGGCACGCCCGGCGGCGAGCCCTATGGCGCGCTGGTCGGCGACTATGAGTGGACCGCGCATCCGGACGACGTGGAGACGCTGCGGCTGATCTCCAACGTCGCGGCCGGCGCCTTCGCGCCCTTCATCTCCGGCGTCGGCGCCGGCATGTTCGGCTTCGAGGATTGGCGCGAATTGTCGAAGCCGCGCGATCTCGCGAAGATCTTCGAGACGCAGGAATACGCCAAGTGGCGCTCCTTCCGGGAGACGGAGGATGCGCGCTTCGTGGCGCTGGTGATGCCGCGGGTGATCGCCCGCCTGCCCTATGGCGCGGCGACCAAGCCGATCGAGGAGTTCGCCTATGAGGAGGCGCCGCGCAACGCCGATGGCACCGCGCAGGCGCAGGGCCACCACGACTATTGCTGGATGAACGCGGCCTATGTGAAGGCGGCGCGGCTGACGGACGCCTTCGCGCAATACGGCTTCTGCACCGCGATCCGCGGCGCCGAGGGCGGCGGCAAGGTTGCCAACCTGCCGAACCACACCTTCATCTCCGACGATGGCGATGCGGATGCCAAATGCCCGACCGAGATCGGCATCACCGACCGGCGTGAGGCGGAGCTCTCCGGCCTCGGCTTCCTGCCGCTGTGCCACTACAAGAACACCGACTACGCGGTGTTCTTCGGCAGCCAGTCGGCGCAGAAGCCGAAGAAGTACGACCGGCCGGAAGCGACGGCGAATGCCGCGATTTCGGCCCGCCTGCCCTACATGATGGCGACCAGCCGCTTCGCGCATTACCTGAAGGTGATGGCGCGCGACAAGATCGGCTCCTTCATGGAGGCGTCGGATTGCGAGGTCTGGCTGAATCGCTGGATCCAGAATTTCGTCAACCCGATGGAGGGCGCGGGCCAGGAGGCGCGGGCCAAGTATCCGCTGCGCGAGGCGCAGATCGAGGTGAAGGAGGTGCCGGGCAAGCCCGGCGTCTACAACGCCGTGGCGCATCTGCGACCCTGGCTGCAGATGGAGGAGCTGACCACCTCCATGCGCATGGTCGCGCGGATTCCGCAGAAATCCTGACCTGAAGCATGGACCCGGCCACGCCGTTGCGCGACGCGGTGCTGGCCGGGCGCTTCCTCGGCCGGGATGCCGCGGCCGCGCCGCTCGCCGCGCTGGTCGCGGAGGCGGCGCCGGCCCGGCTGCTGCTGGGCTGGTTCGGCGAGGCACGGCTGGCCGGCTTCGCGCGCGACCCGGACCCGGTGGAGGCTCTGCGCGGGGCGCTGGACCGGGATGTGGCGGCGCTGGATGCGATGCTCTCGGCGCAGCTGGACGCGGTGCTGGCGGCGCCCCGGCTTTCCCGGCTGGAAGGATCCTGGCGGGGGCTCGCCTGGCTGGTGGACCGCCTGCCGCCGACCGGCGGGCGGGTGCGGGTGAAGCTGCTGTCCGCCCGTTGGGCGGAGCTGTGCCGCGACCTGGAACGCGCGGTGGAATTCGACCAGAGCCAGGTCTTCCGCAAGATCTACGAGGAGGAGTTCGGCACCGCCGGCGGCGAGCCCTTCGGGATGATCGCGGCGGATTACGAGGTGCGGCACATGCCCGCGCCGGGCCATCCTACCGATGATGTCGGCGCGCTGACGGCGCTGGCGGGCGTGGCGGCGGCGGCCTTCGCGCCGCTGGTGCTCGCCGCCTCCCCCGCCCTGGTGGGGCTGGATGCCTTCGCCGATGCGGCGCCGGCCTTCGACCTGGCCAGTGCGCTGTCCGGGCCCGAGCATGCGCGCTGGCGCAACGCTGCGGCGCAGGAGGATATGCGCTTCCTCTGCGTGGCGCTGCCGCGCGTGCTGGGGCGCGCGCCCTGGCCGGATGATGGCAGCCGGGTGGACCGTTTCCGCTATCGCAGCCATGCGCCGGGCGTGGCGCAGCGGGTCTGGACCACGCCGGTGTATGGCCTGGCCGCCGCCGCGATCCGCGCCTTCGACCGCTATGCCTGGCCGGGCGAGGTGCGCGGCGCGGAGCCGCAGGAGGAGGCGGTGGGCGGCGTCCTGGACCATCTGCCCTTCGAGCGCTTCGCCGCCGACCCGCCCGGCCCGCCACCGCGCGCGCCGCTGGACCTGGCGCTGACCGATGAGCAGGAACGGCAGATCAGCGATGCCAGGCTGGTGCCGCTTTCGGCGCTGGAGGGGTTGGCAGAGGCGAGCTTCGGCGCGCTGCCGGCGCTGCACCGTCCGCCGCGCATGAACAGCGCGGTGGCGGAGGCGAACCAGCGCCTGTCCACCCAGATCAACACGCTGCTCTGCGTCAGCCGCTTCGCGCATTGCATCAAGCTGATGGGCCGGGACATGGTGGGCTCGGCGCGGGAGGCGCCGGAGGTGGAATATGAGCTGCAACGCTGGCTGGACCGCTTCGTCAGCGGTCTGGGCTCGGGCGGCGCGGAGGTGACGGCGAAGTTTCCGCTGATGGATGCGAAGGTCGAGGTGCGGGAGCGGCGCGGCAAGCCGGGCGTCTATGGCTGCACCGTCCACCTGAAGCCGCACCACCAGCTGGACGAGGTGGGGGCGGCGTTCCGGCTGGTGACGGAATTCGCGCCCCGCCGCGGAGCGGCGGCATGACTGGTCCGCGGAGCGGCGGCATGAACACGCTGCGCAGCGACAGCATGGATCCAACGCGGCGCGGCGGCATGAAGCCGCGCGAAACATTCGGGCGGCAACGCTGCCCTATCATCACGGCCAACGCCAGGGATGCGCACGCATGACCACCGCAGGGGAAGCCTTCCACGCCGGGGACCTGCCCGGGGCGCTCGCCGCCGCCACCGCCGCGGTGAAGGCCGCGCCGGCCGATTCCGATGCCCGCTGGCTGCTGGCCGAACTGATGCTCTACGCCGGGGAGGCGGAGCGCGCGGACCGGATGCTGGACGCGGCCGCGCTGCGCGAGCCCAACCCGGCGGTGCTGGAATTCCGCAAGCTGCTGCGGGCGGAGGTGGTGCGCGGCCAGGTGCTGGGCGAAGGCCGGGCGCCGAAATACCAGGGCGACGACGCGACGCCGGCGCAGCAGGCCGCGCTGCGCGCCCGCGTGCTGCTGCGCGCCGGGGAGCTGGAGGCGGCGCAGGCGGCGGCGGAGGCGATCGAGGCGCTGCGCCCGCGCGCGCCCGGCACGGCCGACGACACGCCGTTTGACGATCTGCGCGACGCGGACGATTTGTTCGCCGCGGAGTTCGAGGTGCTGACCACCGCCGGCGACCACCTGCTGGTGCCGGTGGAGCGGGTGCGGTCCCTGACCTTCGACCCGCCGCGCCGCCCGCGCGACCTGTTCTGGCGGCGCTGCGCGATCGAGCTGAAGGACGGGACGGAGGGCGTGGTGTTCATGCCCGCGCTCTACCCCGGCGCGGCGCAGGAAGCCGATGCGCAGTTGCGGCTCGGCCGCGCCACGGAATGGACGCACCCGGAGGACGGGCCGGTGCGCGGCCGCGGCCAGCGCCTGCTGCTGGCCGGCGACGACGCGCTGGCGATCGCCAGTGTGACCAGCCTGGTCTTCGAATGAGCGGTGCGCGCAACCCGCGCGGGCCGGCGCAGCGGGCGCGCATCCCGCTGCTGGACCGGCTGCTGGATGCCGACCCGGATGCGCCGGAACCGCCGCCGCCCAGTATCGCCATGGCGCTGGAGAAGCTGCGCGCGGCGGTGCGCCGCGACCTGGAGGCGGTGCTGAACGCCCGCCGCCGCCGCCGCCCGGTGCCGGCGGCGCTGGAGGAGCTGGTGGTCTCCCCGCTCAATTACGGGATCCCGGATGCAACCTCCGGCGCCTATGCCGTACCGGCGCGCCGCCAGGCCCTGGCGCGGGAGGTGGAGGCGACGATCCGCCGCTTCGAGCCGCGGCTGATGTCGGTGCGGGTGGAGCTGGTGGGCGGCGATGACGACCTCAGCCGGGCGCTGCACCTGAAGGTGGACGCGGTGCTGCGCGCCGATCCGGTGCCGGAGCCGGTGAGCTTCGAGACGCTGCTGGAGCCCGTCTCCCGCGATGTCACCGTGCGCGAGGGCTAGGGGCGCGGATGTCGGACGACCTGCTTCCCTATTACAACCGGGAACTGGCGGCGATCCGCCGGCTGGCGGGCGAATTCGCCGAGGCCAACCCGAAGGTCGCCGGGCGGCTGCGGATGACGCCGGATGCGGTGGACGACCCGCATGTGGAACGCCTGCTGGAAGGCGTCGCCTTCCTCGCCGCGCGGGTGCAGCACCGGCTGGACGACGAGCTGCCGGAGCTGACGGATGCGCTGCTGGAACTGCTCTGCCCGCATCTGCTGGCGCCGGTGCCCTCGCTGACCACCATCCGCCTGACGCCGAAGCCGGAAGCCGCCGGCCCCGCCCTGGTGCCGCGCGGCACGCGGGTGGAGACGGAGGCGGTGCGCGGCGAGGTGCTGGGCTACCGCACCTGCCAGGACACCACGCTGTGGCCGCTGCAGGTGGAAAGCGCCCGGCTGGTCGGCCTGCCGCTGCCGGCGCCGGCCAACCCCCAGGCGCAGGGCGCGGTCGCCGTGCTGCGGCTGGGCCTCGCCACCACCCTGCCGGGGCTCAACCTGGCGGAGCTGGGGCTGGACCGGCTGCGGCTGCATCTGCGCGGTGCCGGGCCGGTGCCGGTGCAGCTGCTGGAACTGCTCTGCACCGCCACGCTGTCCATCGCGCTGGCCGATGGCCCGGCCGATCCGCTTCCGGTGATCCTGGGGCGGGAGGCGCTGCGCCAGGGCGGCTTCGCGCCGGAGGAAGCCGCCCTGCCCTGGCCGCCGCGCGCCTTCACCGGCCATCGGCTGCTGACCGAGTATTTCGCCTTCCCGGAGAAGTTCCTCTACCTGGACCTGGAGGGCCTGGACCGCCGCAGCCTGGTGCAGCGCAGCCCGCGGATGGAGATCTTCGTCTATCTCTCCCGCGCCGTGCCGGAGCTGGAGCGGGCGGTCGGGGCGGAGAATTTCGCGCTGGGCTGCACGCCGGCGGTGAACCTGTTCCGCCAGATCTGCGAGCCGATCGCCCTGGATGGCACCCAGGCGGATTGGCTGGTGGTGCCGGATGCCAGGCGGCCGGCGGCGCTGGAAGTCTATGGGGTGGAGACGGTGCGCCTCAGCCGGGCGGAGGATCCGCGGCCGAAGCGGGTGCCGCCCTTCCACCGGCTGCGGCCGGAAGCGGGGGTGGAGGAAGCCGCCCAGGGCATGAGCTGGATCGCCGCGCGCCGCGCCGCGCCGGGCATCCTGGGCGGCAGCGAGACAAGGCTGATGCTGCGCGACCCGCAATTCGATCCGGCGTTGCCCGGCGACGGCGTGCTGGGGGTGGATGCGCTGTGCTGCAACCGCGACCTGCCCTCCCTCCTACCCTTCGGCGGCGGGCAGCCGCGGCTGCGCATTGCCGACCCGGCGACGCCGGCGGCGGCGGCGGAATGCCTCTCGCCGCCGACGCCGACGCTGCGGCCGCAGCTGCGGGAGCGCAGCGGCTGGCGATTGGTGTCGCACCTGGCGCTGAACCACCTCGGCGTCACCGGCGGGCCGGAGGCGGCGCTGGCGCTGCGCGAGATGCTGCGGCTGCACGACCTGCGGGACACGGCGGAGACGCGGCTGGCGCTGGAAGGGCTGGTTTCCGTGAACGCCACGCCGGGCATCGCCCGGCTGCCCGGGCTGCGGCCGGGCAGCTTCGCGCGCGGGCTGGAGGTGACGCTGACCTTCGAGCCGCAGGCCTGGACCGCCGGCGGGCTGTTCCTGCTGGCCGGGGTGCTGGAGCGCTTCCTGGCGCTGCAGGTGTCCGTCAATGGCTTCGTGCGCTCACGCGTCACGCTGCGCGGGCGCAGCGGCCAGGTGGCGGCCTGGCCGGCGCGCAGCGGCACGCGGGTGCTGCTGTGACGGCCAGGCCCCCGCCCTCCCCGCGCGACCTGCTGCGGCAGGCGCCGGCGCGCTTCAGCCTGGACCAGGCGGCGGCGGTGATGGGCGGCGACCCGCTGGATCTGCGCTTCCGCACCCAGGCAAGGCTGGGCGCGCCGGCCGGCGAAGTCGCCAGCGCCAATCCGGCGACCCGGGAGGTGGTGACGCCCACCTTCGGCCTGATCGGCCCTGGCGGCGTGCTGCCGCGTCACTACACGGCGCAGGTGGGGGCGGAAGCGCGCAAGCGGTCCACCGCGCTGCACCAGTTCCTGGACATGCTGGCGCGGCGCTTCACCGGGTTGTTCGTGAAGGCCGGCGCCAAATATCGGCCGGCGCGCGACCCGGTGCCGGCGGAGCGCGTGCTGGCGGCAGCCAGCGGGCTGGGCACGCCGCATCTGGTGGCGCGGCTGGCGACGCCGCTGCCGGCGCTGCTGTTCCATGCCGGCGCGCTGGCCAGCCGGTCGCGCAGCGCCGAACGGCTGCGCGGGCTGCTGAGCGAGGAAACCGGCACGCCGGTGGAGATCGTGGAATTCGCCGGCGGCTGGATCCGCCTGCCGCCGGGCGAGCAATCCCGCATGGCGGCGCGCGGCCGGCCGGGGGTGAATTGCGGGCTGGGCACGGATGCGGCGCTGGGCGCCCAGGCCTGGGACCCCTGCGCGCGCTTCCTGCTGCGGCTCGGCCCGCTGACGCTGCGCGAATTCGAGGCGCTGCTGCCCGGCGCGCCGCTGCATGGGCGGCTGGTGGAGCTGACCCGGCTGCAGGTCGGCCTGGAACAGGATTTCGCGCTGAACCCGGTGCTGGCGGCGGAGGAAGTGCCGCCGCTTCGGTTGGGCGTCGGCGGGGCGCGGCTGGGCTGGACCGGCTGGCTGACCACGCCGCGGCCGCGCCGGGCGCCGGCGGCGGAAGCCCTGCTGCAACCGGCCCCGCCCGGCCGGGCCCGACCCGCATGAGACGCTTCGCAGGAGCCCGCGCATGAGCACCCCGTCCGGCTGGTCGCGCGGCTACCCGGTGGCGGAGCCCTACCCGGCCGCCTGGCACGCCTTCCAGTCCCCGGCGCATCTGGCCGCCGCCTGCGCCCTGATGGGCGTGGCGTGGGAGGTGGGGCCGGAGACGCCGATGCAGATCGCGGAGATCGGCTGCGGCTCCGGCTACACCGCCAATGTGCTGGCCGCCGGCAACCCCAACGCCCAGGTGCTGGGGCTGGACTACAACCCGGCGCATGTGGCGGAGGCACGGTCCTTCGCCGCCGCCGCCGGCCTGGGCAATGCCCGCTTCGAGGCGACGGATCTGGCGGAGCTGGACGACGCCGCGCTGGACCGGCTGCCGGAATTCGACCTGGTGACGGTGCATGGCCTGTGGTCCTGGGTGGCGGACCCGGTGCGGGAGGGGGTGCTGCGCCTGCTGCGGCGGCGGCTGAAGCCGGGCGGCGTGGTGCTGATCACCTACAATGCCCTGCCCGGTGCGGGGGGCGCGCTGGGCCTGTCGCGGCTGGTGCGCGGCGCGCTGCAGGCCGGTGGCAGCACCGCGGAGGGCCTGGGCGCGGCGCGGGCGATGGTGCAGAAGCTGGTCGCCGCCGAGGCCCGCCACCTGCCGGACACCACCTGGCGCAGCCTGCTGCTGGGCGAGCTGGGGGAGGCGCGGGCCGGCTACCTGCTGCATGAGTTCATCACCGAGCATTGGCGCCCCAGCTTCTTCGCCGATGTCCAGGCGGCCATGGCGACGGCCCGCTGCGACTTCGTCGGCAGCGCCTCGCTGGACGAGAACTTCCCGGCCATGTCGCTGAACCCGGCGCAGCAGGAAATCTGGCACGCGGCGCCGGACGAGACGGCGCGGCAGCTGGTGCTGGACCTCTGCGTGCCGCGCGCCTTCCGGCGCGACATCTATGTGCGCGGGCTGCGGCGGATGCCGCGCAACGCGGCGGTGGCCGCGATTCCCGTGGCGGCGATCACGCATGCGCCGGACGGGCGGATCCTGCGCAGCCAGGCCGGCGAAGCGCGGCTGCCGCCGGCGGTGATGCAGCCGGTGCAGGCGGCGCTGGAGGCCGGGCCGCAGGAGATCGGCGCGCTGCTGGCCCTGCCCGGCTGCGGCAGCGTGACGCCGACGGAGTTGCTGGCGCTGCTGATCGGCAGCGGCAGCGCCATGCCGCTGTGGCGGCGGCCGGGCAGCGGGCCGCATTGGGAGGCGGCGCAGGCGGCGGCACGGCGGCTGAACGCGGTGGCGGCGCGACGGCTGGCGGCGCATGGCGTCGGCACGGCGCGGCTGGCCCTGGCCAGCCCGGCCCTCGCCGGCGGGATGAGCGTGGACGCCATGGAACTGGCGGTGGCCCACATGGTGGCGGAAGGGGTGCCGGCGCAGCCGGCCACGCTGGTGCAGCGGCTGCTGCCCGCGGGCGATCCGCCACCGGACGGGCTGCGGCAGGACCTCGAGCAGCGGGTGGGGCTGCTGCTGGCCCATCGCGGGCCGGTCTGGCGGGCGCTGGGCATCGCCTGACCGGCCGCAGGGCCGGGAGGCCGGGTTCGCGAGAGGCACGCGGGGGTTGTGGTTCGCAACCAGGGCGTGCGGCTATGCTGGCTGCAACGAAGGAACGGAGGATTGCCATGCGAAGCACCATCCTGGCGCCCATTCTTCTGGGCGTGCTGTTGCCGATCGCCCCGCAGCCCGGCTGGGCGCAGAGCGCCGTGCCCGGCGTGCAAAGCCTGATCGAGGGGCTGGACCCCGCCACCAGCGGGCGGCGGGGCATCCGCGTGCCGGGCGCGCCGGCCCCCGCGCCCGGCCCGGCCACGGCCAACCCGGTGGTCCCGGCGCCGCCGCCCGTCGCGGTGGCGCCGGACATCGCCGCGACCACGGCGCCGCCGGGTGCCGCGGCGGTGTCGCTGACCGTGACCTTCGCCAGCGGCTCCGCCAGCCTCTCGCCGCGGGCGACCGAGGTGCTGGACAATCTCGGCAGGGCGCTGGTCTCGGACCGCCTGTCCGGCTATCGGTTTCGTGTCGAGGGCCATACCGATACGGTCGGGCCCTCGGCAATGAACCAGGAGCTGTCCGAGCGGCGCGCCGCGGCCGTGCGGGACTTCCTGGTGCAGCGGCACGGCGTGGCTTCACAGCGATTGCAGGCGCTGGGCCTCGGCGAGCAGCAGCTTTTGGTTGCGACGCCGGACGAAACGTCCGAACCTCGCAATCGGCGTGTCCAGGTCGTCAATCTGGGCGGCTGACGGTGTCCCCCCTTTGGACTGCCGGCAGCGGCCAATCGAACCGAGGAGCCCTGTCCGATGTCGCTGCCCCGCTTCCCCCTGGCCTGCCACGGCGCCGCGCTGGCGCTCGCCCTGGTCTGGCTGCCGCCGGCCGCGGCACAGACCGATCCGGCGGCCCTGTCGCTGATCGAGCAACTGCGGCCCCGGGCCGGGGGCGCGACGCGCGGCATCCGCCTGCCGGCGGCAGCGCCGACCGAGACCCGGCCCGAGGCGACCCGCCCGGCCAGCCCGCCGCCGCGCGTCGCGGCCGTGCCGCGGGCAGCCGAGAGCGCCACCACGCCGCCCACCACCACGGCGCCGGAGGGCGTGGCGGCGGTTTCCATCACCGTCACCTTCCCCTCGGGCTCCGCCGTGCTGACGCCGCAGGCGGAGGCACGGCTGGCGCCGCTCGGCCGGGCCCTGTCCTCGCCCGAACTGGCGCCCTACCGCTTCCGGATCGAAGGCCACACGGATTCGACCGGCGATGCCGAGATGAACCAGGCGCTGTCGGAGCGCCGGGCCGCGGCGGTGCGGGCCTTCCTGACCGAGCGCTTCGGCGTCTCCGGCACCCGCCTCGAAGTCGTCGGGCTGGGGGAGAGCCGGCTGCTGGTGCCGACCGGGGATGGGGTGAACGAGCCGCGCAATCGCCGCGTGCAGGTGATCAACCTCGACAGCTGAGGCCGGCCCGGCCGGCGGCGGCGGGATCCGCCACAGGGGCGCGGGGCTGATGCCGGCCGAGGAGGATCCCACCATCCGCCGTGGCCCCGGCGCGGTGGCGCCGCCGCAGGTCGAATGGGGCCGGCCCCTGCCGCCGGCGCCGCGCCGGCCCCGTCGCCTCGGGCCGGGGCTGCTGGTGATCGGCATGCTGGGCGCGGCGGCCGGGCTCGGCGGCTGGTGGCTGCTGCGGCCGGGCCCCGCACCGGAACGCGCCACGCGGCACGCCGAGCGGCCGGGCGAAACGCCGGCCGCGGCAGCCCTGCCGGCCCTGCGCCAGGCCGCGCTGCCTGCCCCTGCCCCTGCCACGGCGCAGGCGGTGGCGGTGGCGGTGCCACTGCCGGGGCCCGCGCCTGCGCCCGAGCCTGCGCCCGCCGCCTCCCGCCTCGCCAGCCTGCCGCCGCTCTGGCCGGAAGCGGCCATCCGGGCCCATCGGGCGGCGTCACCGGCGCTGTTCCGGCTGGCCGAGCGCCCGGCGGTGTTCCTGATGGATTTCCCCAGCCTGGCGCAGCAGGGCGCGGCGCTGAACCGCGTGGCGGCGCTGCTGGAAAAGGCCGGGCTGCCGCGCGACCGGGTGCTGGCGCCGGCGGAGATGGCAGCGGCGATCGCGCAGAGCGGCGACACGGCCGCCACCTTCTATTTCGGCCACAACTACCGCGGCGAGGGCCTGGCGCGGTTCTTCGCCCTGGCCGACCAGCAGGGCCAGGCCCTGGCGCCGGAGGAGGAATGGGTGCGGGCGCAATACACCCTGGCCCGTGGCCTGGTGCCGGCGGGGCAGGAGATCGTGCTGCTGTCCCTGGCCGCGCCCGGGCCGGAGATGGACGAGGCCGGCCGGGCCACCATCCTGCAGCACGAGATCAGCCATGGCCGCTTCGGCACCGACCGTGCCTATGCCGCACATGTCCGTCTGGTCTGGCGGGAACGCTTCGAGGAGGCCGATCGCGCCGCGATCCGCCACTTCCTGGCGCGGGAGGGCTATGACACCGGGATCGAGGAGTTGGTGATCGACGAGGCGCAGGCCTACCTCCTGCACACCCCGGACCCGCGCTTCTTCACCGCCGCGCATCTCGGCCTGGACGCGGCCGGGGTGGAGCGGCTGCGCGCCCTGCTGCGGGACGGGCTGCCGCCGGGCTAGGGCTGTACCACCGCAAGCGAAGACGGTGAAACGGCTCCAGCTTGTTGTTTCGACGCAATTTCCGAGTCGCCTTGCGAAGCCGCAAGGCCTGAAAATGCTCCAAGCGGCCGGGGCGCGGTTCAGCGCCGCGCCACCGTCTCCACCACCACGGCGCGGGCGCTGACCTGGTGCCCCTGCCGGCGGGCCTCGCGCAGGGCGGCAGCCAGGGCGGCCAGGTAGTCGTCCAGATTCTCCACCACCGGGCGCGGCTGGGCGAACAGCGGGCGATCGGAGGCGATGACCAGGATCATGTCGGTGCCGAAGGGCTCGTCCACCTCCCACCCCGTGAAACCCGGGCCGGGCTCGCCCAGGCGCAGGCGGGCCCCGGCGGCCTCCGGGCGGGACGGCACCAGGTGGACGATCTCGTTCGACTTCATCAGGTAGCTGACCTGGAGCTGGGCGGCGCGGCCGGGCATCGCCACGTCCAGCCGCAGCAACTCGCCGCGCTGCAGCGGCATGCTGCCGAGCAGCGCAACCCCGGGCGCCTCCCCCGGGCCGGCGGCGACCTGGCGGATGGTGTCCAGCGCGCCGCAATAGGGGCCCTCGAAGGGGTGCAGGTCCAGCGCCTGGGCGGCTTCCGGCACGCCGCGCTGGGCCAGGACCCCCTGCACCGCCGCGGCCCCGCCCCGGCGCAGCACGCCGGCGACACGCGCCCGGCCATCGGCGGCGCTGCCTTCCAACAGGCTGCAGGGCGCGGCGGCAGCGGCGGCGGCGGCGGCGGCGGCAAGATCCGGCGCGGGGGCCGGCAGCGGCG
>NZ_JAAVNE010000064.1 GCF_012103215.1 Falsiroseomonas selenitidurans | reverse complement strand
GCCCCTGCGACCTGGAACTGGAGCAGGTGGCGGCGCTGGCGGCCGAGGAGGGTCCGGTGCAGAGCCTCGGCGCCTGGGGCTGCCTTGCCACGCCGCGCCACGCGCTGGCGATCGCCTATGCCGGCCAGGCGGAGCCGCTGGAGGTGCCCTGGCAACCCGGCGAGCCGGCGGCGGCGATCGCCGCGCGCTTCGATGCGCTGCACGCCGCCCAGCGCGGCCACGCCCCGGGCGGGGCGCGCCGCATCCTGGCGGTGCGCAGCCTGGCGGAGGCCGCGCTGGCACCACCGCCGCCGCCGCCACCAGCGGCCTGGACCACACGGCGGCACCTGGCGGATGGCACGACGCTGCTGGATGGCCCCGGCGCCACCCTGCGCATCCCGCCGGGCTGGGGCGCCGCCCCGAGAGCGGACGGGGCGATGCTGCTCGAGCCGCTGGCATGAGGAACGGTGCCGCAAGCCTGGCCGAGGCCGCCGCCCGGGACATTCTGCGCCTGGCGCTGGAAGGCGTCGCCGACCGGATGCAGGACAGCCTGCTGGCCACCGCGCTGTCCCCCGTGGCGCGGGAGGGAATGGACTGCGCCGCCGCGCTGTTCCTGCCGGATGGCCGCGTGCTGGCGCAGGCCCGGTCGCTGCCGCTGCTGCTCGGCGGCATGATCCCGGCCATCGCCGCCCTGGCCCGCGCCTTCCCGCCCGAGACCCTGGCGGAGGGCGACGGGCTGCTGCTGAACGATCCCTGGTCCGGCGGCACGCATCTGCCGGACCTGATCGTGGCGCGCCCGATCTTCGCCGAGCGCCGTGTCGTGGCTTTTGCCGCCACCATCCTGCACCACCAGGATGTCGGCGGCATCGCCCCCGGCTCCGTGCCGCCGGATGCGGACAGCGTGTTCCAGGAAGGTCTCCGCCTGCCGCCCGTGAAATGGCGCCATGCGGGGGTGGAGGATGCGGGCATCGCCGCCATCCTTGCCGCCAATACCCGCACCCCCGCCATGCTGACCGGCGACCTCGCCGCGCAATGGGCCGCCGTTTCGCTGGCGGCGCGGGAGGTGGCGGGGCTGGCCGCCGCCCTGGGCGAGGCGGCCTTCGCCGAGGGCTGCGCCGCCCTGCTGGCGGAGGCGCGCTGCCTGCTGAGCACCGCCCTGGCCGGGCTGCCGGAAGGCGCCGCCAGCGCCGAGGATGCGCTGGAAGGCGATGGCCGCAGCAGCGGGCCGGTGAAGCTGCGCGTCACCCTGCGCCGACTGCCCGGGCCGCGGCTGGCGGTGGATTTCACCGGCTCCGCCCCGCAGACCGCCGGGCCGGTGAATGCCGCGCCGTCCGGCCTGCTGGCCGCCTGCTTCTGCCTGCTGCGCCGCATCGCGCCGGAGGCACCGGCCAATCACGGCCTGCTGGAACTGCTGGACCTGCACCTGCCGGAGGGCAGCGTGGTCAATCCGCGCTTGCCGGCCGCGGTGAATGCCCGCACGGCGACGGTGAAGCTCGCCACCAACGCGCTGTTCGCGGCCCTCGCCCGGCTTTCCCCCGCCCCGGCCGGGGCGCCCAATGCGGGTGTGGCGGTGGTGCTGTCCATCGGTGGCACGGATGCGATGGGGCGGCGCTGGATCTTCACGGAGATCGTCGCCGGCGGCGCCGGCGGGCGGCCGGACGGGCCCGGCCTGCCGGGGATCTCGGCCGATGTCTCCAACGCCCGCAACCTGCCGGCGGAGATGCTGGAAGGCGTGGCGCCGGTGCGGGTGGAAGCGATCGAGCGGCGGCGCGGCTCCGGCGGCGCCGGGCTGCATCCGGGCGGCGACGGCGTCAGGCGGGTCTACCGTCTGCTGTCCGGCACGGCGGAGATCTCCTATCGCGGCGAACGGCACCTGGCCGGCGCGCCCGGCGCGCAGGGCGGCTGCCCCGGCGCGCCGGCGGCGGCGCGGCTGGTGCGGCTGGACGGCACACCCCATCCCCTGCCGTCGAAGGCGCGAATCGCCTGGGCAGCGGGGGAACGCTTCATCCTCGAAACCGCGGGCGGGGGCGGCTGGGGCCCCGCGCAACAACAGGGAGACTGCACATGACCCTCACCCGACGCGGCCTGGCGGCCGGCCTTGGCATGGCGCTGGCCATGCCCGCCCTGGCGACCCGGGCCCTGGCGCAGGGGCCGGCATGGCCCAGCCGCACCCTTCGCATCGTCGTCCCCTTCCCCCCCGGCGGCAGCACGGACAGCCTGGCGAGGCGCCTGGCGGAGAAGCTGACCGCGACGCTGGGCCAGACCGTGGTGGTGGAAAACCGCCCCGGCGCCGGCGGCACGGTGGGCGCCGACCTGGTGGCGAAATCGGCGCCGGACGGCCACACGCTGCTGATGGGCGTCACCGGCAGCAATGCCATCGCCGGCAGCCTGTTCCGCAACCTGCCCTACGACCCGGCCAATTCCTTCGCCCCGGTCTCCCGCGTCGTCTCCGCGCCGCTGATCCTGGTGGTGAACAAGGACCAGCCGATCCAGGACCTGGCCGGCTTCATCGCCGCGGCGAAGTCGGCGAATGGCGGGCTGACCTATGCGACGCCGGGCAATGGCACCTCCATGCACCTGACCGGCGTGATGTTCGGCCAGGCGGCGAAGGTGGAGCTGACGCATGTGCCCTATCGTGGATCGGCGCAGGCGCTGACCGACCTGATCGGTGGCCAGGTGCAGTCCAGCTTCGCGGATTTCCTGGTGGCGCTGCCGCAGGTGCGCGCCGGCGCGCTGCGCCCCCTCGCCGTCACCTCCCCCACCCGCCACGCCCTGCTGCCGCAGGTGCCGACGATGGCGGAGGCCGGGCTGCCGGGCTTCGCCGCCACCTCCTGGCAGGGGCTGTTCGCCCCTGCCGGCACGCCGGCCCCGGTGCTGGCGAAGCTGCATGCGGAGGTCGCCCGCGCCATGGCCTCGCCCGAGATCAAGGACAGCTTCGCCGCCCAGGGCTTCACCGTCGAAGCCACCACCCCGGCCGAATTCGACGCCTTCATCCGGGCGGAGGTGGCGAAATGGGCCGTGGTGGTGCGCGAGGGGCGGATCTCGCTGGATTGAGGCGCCGCGGCCGGTCCCGGGCGTCGCCGGCTGCGGCCGGGGCGACGCCCGCGGCCGGCCGGACGCCTACAGGATGCGCCAGGCCAGGCGCAGCGCGATGGCCAGCAGGCAGGCGGCGAAGGCGGCGCGCAGCACGGACTGGCTGAGCCGCGTCGCCCAGCGCGCCGCCATCGGGGCCACCAGCATCGCCGGCACCGCCAGCAGCGCCGCCGCCACCAGGCTGACATGGCCGAGCGCGTCGGCCGGCAGGCCGGGCCGTCCCCAGCCGGCCAGCGCGTAGCCCAGCACCGCCGGCGCCGCCACCACCAGGTTGAACACCGCGCCCGCCCCCACCGCGCGCGGCAGCGGCACGCCAAACAGCCCCAGCACCGGCCCGCTCAGCGTGCCGGCGCCGACGCCGAGCAGGGTGGAGGCCAGGCCGATCGCCGCGGGCACCAGCCAGCCCAGCCGCCCGCGTGGCGGTGCCGCCGCCAGCAGCACCCGGTTGCCCGCCACCACCGCCGCGGCCAGCGCCAGGGCCAGCAGCGCGAAGGCGGCCAGCGCCACGGTGGTGGGCACGAAGGGCGCCAGGGCCAGCCCGAGCAGCCCGCCCAGCAGCGTCGCCGGCAGCCAGGCGCGCAGAATGCCGCGATCGATGGTGCCGGCCCCGGCATGCGCCCAGGCGGCGGAGGCTGCCGCCAGCACCACCACGGCCTGTGCGGTGCCGATGGCGAGCCCGGTGGCATCGGCCGCGGCCAGTTGCGGCCGGGCGAGGATCTCCAGCAGCACCGGCACGGCGATGATGCCGCCACCGATGCCGAGCAGGCCGCCGATCGCGCCGATCAGCCCGCCGGCGAGGAGAAGAACCAGGACGCCCGTCGGGCTGTAGGCAAGGAAAAGGGACATGGCCGCATCAGCCTGCCCCGATCCGCCGCGCCTGGCCAGGAAGCGGCACCGGATTCTTCTTGCATATTGTTCGATGTCGAATAATAAAGTTCGACATCGAACATTAGAGGAGGCTCGACCATGTCCCCACCCCGCCGCCAGATCCTGCGCGCCGCCGGCCTGCTGCTGGTGCCGCTGGGCGCCCGCGGCCAGCTGGTGCAGGCCGACCCCGCCGCGCCCTGGGCCGAGGCGCCGCTGGCCCGCGCGTATCCGGACCCGCGCCTCCGCGCCCTGGCCTGGGCGGTGCTGGCGCCCAACCCGCACAACCGGCAGCCCTGGATCGCGGAACTGCCCACCGCCGCGCCGGACACCGTGCTGCTGCGCTGCGACCTGGACCGGCGCCTGCCGGTGACGGACCCGTTCGACCGGCAGATCACCATCGGCCTCGGCGCCTTCGCCGAGTTGTTCCGGATGGCGGCCGCCGCCGAGGGGCTGGGGATGGAGTTGGTGCCCTTCCCGGAAGGCGAGCCGCAGCCGCGTCTGGATGGCAGGCCGGTGGTCCGGCTGCGGTTGACCCCCGGAGGGGTTGCGGACCCGCTGTTCGCCCAGGCGGCGGCCCGGCGTTCCGCCAAGCGGCCCTATGACATGGCCCGCCCGGTGCCGGCCGAGGCGCTCGCCGCCCTGGCCGCCGCCGTCGCGCCGCCGACGCGCTTCGCCGCCACCACGGCGCCCGGCCGCGTTGCCGCGCTGCGCGACCTGGCCTGGCGCGCCTGGCAGGTGGAGGCGACGACGCCGGCGGCGCATGGGGAAAGCGTGGCGCTGATGCGCCTGGGGCGCGCGGCGGTGGCGGCGCAGCCGGACGGCATCAGCCTGTATGGCCCGGGGCTGGAGGAAGGCGTCGCGGCCGGCCAGATCACGCCGGAGGCGATGTTGCCCGGCCGGCCGGGCTACGACATGATGGTGCAGCGCTACCGCCCGATGCTGGCGGCAACGCCCGCCTATGTCTGGACCACCACGCCGGGCAACAGCCGGGCGGAGGCGCTGGCGGCGGGGCGCGACTGGCTGCGCCTCAATCTGGCGGCCACCGCCGCAGGCCTGTCGCTGCACCCGGTCAGCCAGGCCCTGCAGGAGTTTCCCGAGATGGAGGGTCCCTATCGCGAGGCACAGGCGGAACTCGGCGAGGGTGGCGTGGTGCAGATGCTGGGCCGGCTGGGCTATGGCCCGCCCGTGCCGCCGACGCCGCGCTGGCCCGCCACCAGCCGGATCCGTGCCGCGTGAGGTGGGGCTTCATGGACCAGACCCGATGAACCAGGCCGCGTGACCGAACCTGCCGACCCGCCGATCTTCGCCCTGCTGACGGAGATCGGCATCATCGAGCATCTGGCCCGCAACCGGGCGGAACGGGCGCTGCCGGAAGGGCTGCGCCTGTCCCACTTCGTGGTGCTGAACCATCTGGTGCGGCTGGGCGATGGCCGCAGCCTGGCGCGCATCGCCCGCGCCGTGCAGGTGGAACGCCCGGCGATGACCAACACCATCCAGAAGCTGGAGGCGCGCGGCCTGGTGCGCGGCGCGCCGGACCCGCGGGATGGCCGCGGCAAGCTGGTCTTCCTGACCGAGGCCGGCCGGGCGATGCGGGCGCGCGCCGTCGCCACCATGGAGTCCGCCATCGCCCCGGTGCCGCATGGTCTCTCCGCCCCGGAGATCGAGGCGCTGCTGGCGCCGCTGCGCCGCCTGCGCAGCGCGCTGGACCGCGCGCGGGATGCCGATCCGGACCTTCAGCCGTAGCGGGTGGCGCCCCAGAAGCCGGGCGGGGTGGCGGTCATGGCTTCGAGGCCGGTGCGGGCCAGCGCCAGGCCGATCTCCCGCGTCGCATCCTCCATCACCGCCTCCTCCGCCACCGTCAGCACGCGGCGGCCCTGCATCAGCACGCGGCCACCCACCATCACCGTGTCGACGTCGGCGGCGACGGCGAAGCACACCAGGCGATACAGCGGCATGTCGCCGGGCCAGAGATGCGGCTTGCGCAGGTCCACCAGCGTGATGTCGGCGCGCTTGCCCGGCGCCAGGCTGCCGATCTCCGCCTCCATCCCCAGGGCCTTCGCCGCATCGCAGGTGATCATCTCCAGCGCCTTGCCGGGCGGCAGCACGCGGGCGTCGCGGAAATGCCGGCGGTGGTAGTGCATCGCCTGGGTCATGTGGCGGAACATGTCGAAGCTGCGATCCGGCGCCGTGCCGTCCGAGCAGATGGCGACGGTGGCGCCGGCCTCCATCAGCTCGATCGCCGGGCAGCGGCCGATGATGGACATGTTGGCCGAGGGGTTGTGCGCGATCTTCGTGCCGGTCTCCGCCACCATGCGGATCTCGGCCTCGTCCAGGTCGATGCAATGCGACAGCAGCGCATCCGGCCCCAGCAGCCCCTGCGCCATGGCGTCGCGCACCGTGCCGCCCTTGTGGCCATCCTGGGTGAAGCCCACGCCACGGGCGCGCGACAGGGCGCGCACCTGCTTGGCGGCCTCCGGGTACAGCCCGGCATTCTCCGGCGTCAGCCCGTGCCGGCCGGGGTAGCCCACGGGCGCGCACAGCATGATCCGCACCGCGGCACCGTCCACGTCATGCAGCCGGTCGACCAGCGTGGCGCAGACCGCCAGCTGGTCCTCCAGCGCCACCTGGCGTTCGCGATGCGTCGCCCCGTCCCAGTCGAAGAAGCGGTTCGGGTAGGGTGGCGGGGAGACGCCGGGGCAGAGCACGCTGCGCACGCCGACGCGGCGATAGGCCGCCGCATGGGCTTCCGCATGCGCCGGGTCGTCGGTGCGGGAGCCATAGGCGCCGAAGATGGAAAGCCCGGTGGTGACGCCCGCCTTCAGCCGTTCCAGCGCCGCCAGCGCGCCATCGGCAGCCCAGAAATCCGGGGTGGCGCCGCGCGGGTAGAGGGTTTCCACCGCCTGGGTCCAGCGCCCGCCATCGCCGCCGCCCAGCGTCTTGACCAGCGTGTGCCCGGCATGGGCGTGGGCATCGACCAGCCCGGGCAGCACGGCCATGCCGCTTGCGTCGATCTCCGCCGTGCCGGGATGGGCTTCGCGCAGCGCGGCGGTGTCGCCAATGGCGGCGATGCGGTCGCCCGCCACCAGCACCGCGCCGCCCTCGATCACCCGGCGGGCGGCGTCCATGGTGACGACCAGCCCGTTCACGATCAGCCGCTTCGTCGCCATCCGCCATCCTCCCTTGCGGGCGAGATCAGGCCTCGCCCGGCGCCACCACATGGGTGGTCAGTTGCATCAGCCCCTCCAGCCCGGCGACGCAGACATCGCCCGGCTTCAGGTACAGCTCGGCCGCGTTGGGGTGGCCGATGGCCGTGCCGCGCGGCGCCCCGGTGGCAATGATGTCACCGACCTCGAAGGGCATGAAGCGGGTGAAATGCGCCAGGATGCCCTCGATCCGGTGGATGTATTCATTGGTGTTGACGCGCAGCCGGCGTTCGCCGTTCACGTCGCAGGTCAGCCACAGATCGTAGGGGTCCGCCACCTCGGCCAGCGGCACCACATAGGGGCCGACCGGGCAGAAGCCGGGCATGTTCTTCGAGACCCAGAACTTGGTGCCGGAGATCACCTCCTGCTTCTGGATCTCGCGCGCTGTCAGGTCATTGAGGACGGTGATGCCGCCGACATGGGCGCGCGCATTCTCGCGCGAAACGTGGAAGGCGCGCTTCGTCACCACGAAGGCCAGTTCCGGCTCGTAGTCGAAGGTGGTGATGCCCTCGGGGCGCACCACCCGCGCGCCCTGGCCGACCAGCGTCTCCGCCAGCTTGACGAACCCGGTCGGCTCCTGCGGGTCCTCCTTCAGCATGCCCTGCGCCACCAGCTCCGCCCGGTGGACCTTGCTGTTCTTGCCGACGCAGAAGATCTTCCCGGGCCGCGGGATGGGCGGCAGGACGTGGCAGGCCGACAGCGGGCGCGTTTGCGTGGCCGCGGCGATCATCGCCGCCAGCTCCGCCACCGGCAGCAGCAGGGCGCGGCCAATGTCCCAGTCCGGGCCATGGGTCGCCGAAAGGTCGCGCAGCGCATCGCCTTCCACCGCGCCGAGCCGCGGGCGCAGATCGCCCGCCGCGAGGAAGGTTGCCAGTCGGATCATGCGGGGACGCCTATTGCAGGGTGATGTTGCGGTCGCGGACGACGCGCTGCCACTTGGCGATGTCCGCGTCGATATAGCTGGTGAAGGCGGCCGGCGTCATCGGCTCCGGCTCCGCGCCCAGCGTCGCCAGGCGGTCCTTCGTGGCGGCCAGCGAAAGCCCGGCGGCGGCATCGGCGGAGACCTTGGCGGCCACCGCCGCCGGCATGCCACGCGGGCCGAACAGGCCGAACCAGCCCACCGCCGCATAGCCCGGAAGGCCGGTGGTGCTGGCGGGCGGGATGCCGGGCAGCAGGGCGCTCGGCCGTTCCGAGGTCAGGGCAAGGTTCACCACCTGGCCCGCGGCCACCGAGGCGGCCACCGTCTGCGGCGGGGCGAACATCAGGTGGATGCGCCCGGCGATCAGGTCCGTCAGCGCCGGGCCGGTGCCGCGATAGGGCACGTGCAGCATCTCGATCCCGGCCATGGCGGCGAACAGCTCCGCCGCCAGGTGGCTGGCCGCGCCGGTACCGCTGCTGCCGAAGGTGAATTCGCCCGGCCGCTGCTTCGCCAGCGCGATCAGCTCCGCCACATTCTTCGCGCCGAGGCCCGGATGCATGGCGATGACATAGGCCGGCGCGGCGATCAGGCTGATCGGCGTCAGGTGGTCCTGCACCGCGAAGGGCGTGCCGTCGCCGGCGCCAGCCAGGCCCATGATGCCGCCGGTGGAGGTGACCATCAGCGTGTAGCCGTCCGGCTGCGCGCGCTGCACCGCCTGCAGCCCGATGCGCCCGGCACCGCCGCCGCGATTCTCCACCACCACGCTCTGCCGCCACTGTTCCTGGAAATGCTGCGCCAGGATGCGGGCCAGCACATCCGTGCCGCCGCCGGGCGGGAAGGGCACCACGATGGTCACGGTGCGGGACGGGTAGCCGCCCTGGGCGCGGACCAGGCCCGGCGTGGCCAGCAGCGGGGCGGCGCCCAGCCCGGCCGCGAGACCGGTGAGCAGCGATCGGCGGGTGGTCATTGTGCAATTCTCCCCCAATGCGGGCCAATTTCACATGCAACCGTGGCAAGGCCAAGGGGGTGACGCCCCGGCCGGCTATGCGTAGTCTCCCGCCGTCCCGCGGAGACCCCGTCCATGAAGCTGTATTACTCGCCCGGCGCCTGCTCCCTCGGCATCCACATCATCCTGGAGGAGATCGGCAAGCCCTACGACCTCTCGCTGGTGGCGCTGAAGGAAGGCGCGCAGCACAAGCCGGACTTCGTGGCGGTGAACCCGAAATCGAAGGTCCCGGCGCTGGACCGCGGCGATGGGCGGGTGCTGACCGAATTCCCGGTGATCGCCTGGTGGCTCGGCAAGTCCAACCCCGAGGCCGGGCTGATGCCCACGGATTTCGAGGCGGAGACCCGCTGCCTGGAGATGCTGGACTATGTCTGCGGCACCATCCACCCGCAGGGCTTCACCCGGCAGTTCCGCGCCGCCAACTTCACCCCCACCGAGGCGGACCAGCCCAAGGTGGTGGAGCAGGGCAAGACCCTGGCCGCCAAGTACTTCGAGACGCTGGAGAAGAACTGGACCGGCGGCACCTACGTCCTGGCCTCCGGCTATTCCGTGGCCGATGCGGCGCTGTTCTTCGTGGAATACTGGGCGACCCGTCGCTCCGGCATGACGCTGCCGCCGCAGCTCGCCAAGCACCTGGACGCGATGCTGGCGCGCCCGGCGGTGCAGCGGGCGCTGCAGCAGGAAGGCCTGCCGGCCTGAGGCCCGGGCGATGACCCTCACCCCGACCCCCTTCTGGTTCCTGCGCCATGGCGAGACCGACTGGAACGCCCAGGGCCTGTCGCAGGGCCGCACCGACATCCCGCTGAACCAGGTGGGAGAGGCGCAGGCGGCGCGTGCCGCCCGCACCATCCTGCCCATCGGCATCGCCAGCATCGTCGCCTCCCCGCTGCTGCGGGCACGGCGGACGGCGGAGGTGACGGCGGCCGCGCTCGGCCTGGAGGTGGCGCTGGACGAGGATCTGGCGGAGGTCGATTTCGGCAGCCAGGAGGGCCTGCCGATGGGCGACTGGTACGATGACTGGATCGCCGGCGACTATACGCCGGAGGGCGCGGAGAGCTTCGCCGCTCTGCGCGAGCGGGCCGTGCGCGGCGTGAACCGCGCGCTGGCGCGCCCGGGGCCGGTGCTGGTGGTGGCGCATGGCGCGCTGTTCCGGGCGCTGCGCCAGGCGGCGGGGCTGGAGGCGAATGTGCGCACGCCCAACGCGCTGCCGCTGCTGCTGGAGCCACCCGGGCCGGCCGACACGGCGTGGCGCATCACCCCGGCGCTGCTGGCGCCGGAGGCGTAGCGGCCCGCCGGGCGGGCCGGCTGCGCGGAACCGTTGCGCCGGCGCGGCTTGCGCCGCGCCGGCCGCGCATGGGAAGGACAGCTGGCGGGCCGCGGGGCATGGGGTTCCGCGGCGGGATCGCACCGCCAGGGAACTGGATACAGGGATGTCGGACCGGGCCCCGCCCGAGAGCGGCGGCGAACTGCGCCGCCGGCTGCGCCAGCAGCAGCTGATCTCCGCCTTCGGGCGGGAAGCGCTGCGCGGGCCGGAACTCGCCCCGCTGCTGCAGGAAGCCGCATGCGTGGCGGCCGAGGGGCTGGGCACCGATCTGGCGAAGGTGCTGCAGCACCTGCCCGGGGAATCGGCGCTGTTGATCGTGGCCGCGGTGGGTTGGCAGTCCGAGGTGGTCGGTATCATCCGCTTCGGCGCCGACCTCGGCTCCCCCGCAGGCTACGCGCTGCAGACGGGCGCCCCGGTGATCTCCAACCATCTCGGCCGCGAAGGGCGGTTCCGCACGCCGCAGCTCATGCGGGACCACGGCGTGCGCCGCGCGGTGAACGTGCTGATCCGCGGCGAGGCCGGTGCGCCGCCCTTCGGCGTGCTGGAGGTGGACAGCCGCGACGCGGCGGAAGCCTTTTCCGAAAGCGATGTCGATTTCCTGCAGGCCCTGGCCAATGTCGTGGGCCTGGCCATCGACCGCGACCGCGACCGCCGCGACCGCGACCTGCTGACCCGCGAGGCGCATCACCGGGTGAAGAACAGCCTGCAGATCGCCCAGACCCTGCTGCGCTTGCAATTGCGGGAGGTGGAGGACCCGGAGGCCCGGCGGCAACTCGAACAGGCGGCGCGGCGCATCATGACCATCGGCGCGGTGCATGAGCGCCTGTTCTCCGGCCCCGCCATCGGCCAGGTGGCGGTCGGCACCTATCTGCGCGGCCTGATGGAGGATCTGCGCAGCTCGATCGGCATGCAGGATGGCGACCGGCCGCTGGAACTGCACGTCTCGGCGCGCAGCGAGATGGCGGTCTGGGACGGCGACCGGGTGACGAATCTGGGGCTGGTGGCGACGGAGCTGGTGACCAACGCCTTCAAATATGGCCGCGGGCCCGTGGTGGTGGCGCTGGACGTGCAGCCGGACGGCGCCGGGACCATGACGGTGACGGATGGCGGCGATGGCCCGGCGCGGGACTTCGAGAAGCGGCGCGGCGGCGGCCTTGGCATGCGCATCCTGGCCACGCTGCTGCGCGGCGGCGGGCTGACGCCGGAATGGCTGCCGGGCGGCGGCTTCCGCTTCATCGCCCGGCTGCCGGCCCCGCCGGGCGCCGGAGCCGAAAAGGGCCTGCCGGGCTCGGGCCCGGATGAGGGCCTGCCGGGCTCGGGTCCGGACGCGGCCCCGCCCGGCGTCAGGCAGTAGCAGGGGCTGTCGCGCCCCGCCCACCGCCGGCACCATGCCGGCGCCTCGTCCGGAGCCCGCGCATGACCACCCGCCCCCGCACCATCCTCGTCACCGGCGCCGCCAGCGGCATCGGTGCCGCCTGCTGCCGGGCGCTGGCCGGGCCCGGCACCGCCATCCTGGTGCACACGCGCCGGAATGCGGAGGGCGCGGCGCGGACGGCGGCGGCGGTGTGCGCGGCCGGCGGGCTGGCCGAGGTGGCGCTGGGCGACATTGCCGACCCGGCGCTGCCCGCGGCGCTGGTGGACCAGGCGGTGGCGCGCTTCGGCGGGCTGGACGGCGTGGTGGCCAATGCCGGCTTCGCCGACCGCACGCCGGTGGCAGCCTTGAGCGATGCGGCCTTCGCGCAGTCCCTGGACACGGTGCTGTGGGCCTTCCTGCGCCTGGCGCGCGCGGCGCTGCCGGTGCTGGCGCAGGGCCGGGCGCCGCGGCTGGTGGCGATCTCCTCCTTCGTCGCGCATGTCTTCCGCACCGACGCCACGCTGTTTCCCGCCACGGCGGCGGCCAAGGCGGGGGTGGAGGCGCTGGTGCGGGCGCTGGCGGTGGAAGCCGCCGGCAGCGGCACGACGGTGAACGCGGTCGCGCCCGGCTTCACGCAGAAGGATGCCAGCGGCCATTCGGCGATGACGCCGGCACAATGGGATGCGGTGCGCGCGCGCATCCCGCTCGGCCGGCTGGGCACGCCGGCGGAGGTGGCGGCGGCGGTGGCCTTCCTGGCCTCGCCCGGCGCCGGCTACATCACCGGCCAGGTGCTGCACGTGAATGGCGGGCTGGTCTGATCGCGGATCCCGGTGGTCGTGACCTTCCACCGCCGGCTCGGCTGCGCGCCACCCGGCGCGGCGGCCCTTCGGCCGCCCTGGGCGGGCGCAGCTTCCCATCGGCGGGATCTGGCAGGCGCCGCCGAAGTTCCGCCCGGCCCACGGCCCGCCCCACGGCGCCGGGCGGTCACGCTGTTGTTGCCCGCGTCCGGCCCATGGCGGCAGTTCTCGTCCCTGTGAGCGTTATCATGTAGACTCGGTTGGCGCCGCATGCCGGCCTCGCGCCGCCGATCCGTTCCTGCCCTGCCCGCCCCCCCACATGAGGATCTTCCCCTGGCCCCCGCGCCACGACGCTTCCCGATCGTTGGGATCGGCGCCTCCGCCGGAGGTGTCCAGGCGTTGCAGGCGCTTTTCCGGGCCATGCCCGACCCGCCGCCGCCGATCGCCTTCGTGGTGGTGACGCATCTGGGGCCGACGCATGAAAGCGCGTTGCCCTCGATCCTGGCCGAGTGCACCACCATGCCGGTCCACCCGGCCGGCCATGGCCATGCGGTGCAGCCGGGGCATGTGCATGTGCTGCCGCGCAACGCGATCATCACCATCGAGGGGGGGCGGCTGGTGCTGCGGGACCAGGCCGCGGACCTGCCGCGGGAACGGCATCCCATCGACGTCTTCCTTGTCTCCCTCGCCGCGGACCAGCAGGACCATGCCGGCGGCGTGGTGCTGTCCGGCAGCGGCAATGACGGGACGCTGGGGCTGAAGGCCATCCGCGAGGCCGGCGGCTTCACCATGGCCCAGGGCGCCGTGCAGGAGCCGAAGGGCCATCCGGAAATGCCGGACAGCGCCATCGCCGGCGGCGGTGTGCTGGTGACGACCCCGGTGGAGGAGATGCCGGCACGGCTGGCGGATTTCGCGGCCTCGCTCGGCCGTGCCGATCCCGAGTCGCCGCCAGGGGCGGCGGTGGCGGAGGCCACCATCGGCGCGCTGCAGGCAGAGATCGCCGGCATCCTGCGCGAGAGCGTCGGCCACGATTTCTCCGGCTACAAGGACAAGACCTTCTTCCGCCGCGTCCAGCGCCGCATCCAGGTGCTGCGCCTGCCGGACATCCCCGCCTATCTGGCGGTGCTGCGGTCCGATGCGCAGGAGGCGCGCCACCTGTTCGAGGACCTGCTGATCGGCGTGACCGGCTTCTTCCGCGACCCCCAGGCCTTCGAGGCGCTGGCCGAGCGGGTGATCCCGGCGCTGTTCCAGGACCGTGGCCCGACGGAGACCATCCGCATCTGGGTGCCGGGCTGCGCGACGGGCGAGGAAGCCTATTCCATCGCGATCCTGCTGCGGGAATGGATGCGGGCGCATCCGGGGGGCGCGCGGGTGCAGATCTTCGCCACCGATATCGACGAGGCGGCGCTGACCATCGCGCGGCGCGGCCACTACCCGGCGCCGCTGCTGGGCAATGTCAGCGCCGAGCGGCTTGCCCGCTTCTTCGTCCAGGGCGCGGCAAGCCACGACGTGGCGAAGGAACTGCGCGACATCTGCGTCTTTTCGCCGCACAGCCTGATCGCCGACCCGCCGTTTTCCCGCATCGACATGGTGTGCTGCCGGAACCTGCTGATCTACCTCGGGTCGGCGCTGCAGGACCGGGCCATGTCGCTGTTCCACTATGCGCTGCGGCCGGGCGGCTTCCTGTTCCTCGGCATCTCCGAGACGCTGTCGCGCCACGCGGAGATGTATGTGCCGGAGGACAAGGTCCACCGCATCTACCGGCGGCGGGAGGAGGCCGCGCTGCCCGTCCGGGTGTCGCCGGCCGTGCTCGGCCTGGCGGCCACCTGGCCGGCGCGCCAGGCACGGGCGCAGGACCTTCCCGCCACCCGTCCCGGTCTTCGCCAGACGCTGGAAGCGGCGATCGTCGAGACGGTGGTGCCGCCGCATGTGGTCCTGACGCGGGACGGCGACGTGGTGTTCCAGTCCGCCCATCTCGGCAAGTACCTGGAGCCCGCCACCGGAGCGCCGAGCCGACAGGTCTTCGCCATGGCCCGGATGGGCCTTCGCGTCGCCCTGCGCAGCGCCCTGCGGGAGGCCGCCGAGACCGGCGCGCGGGCGGTGCGGCCGCGTCTCGAAATCGGCGTGGACGACCGGCGCCAGGTGATCGCCCTCTCGGTGGAGCCGCTGGCCGGGAGCAAGGGGGCGGAGCCGCTCTACGTCGCGCTGTTCTCCGACATCGGGCCGCCCCAGCCGGGACAGGACATCGGCGCCGGGCTGGTGGCGGAGGACGACGACAGCGGCGCCACGGAGCTGGCCGGCGAGCTGCGCGACACGCGCGAGAAGCTGCTGGCGATCACGGAGGAATACGAGGCGGCGACCGAGGAGCTGACCTCCGCCAACGAGGAGATGGTCTCGGTCAACGAGGAGCTGCAGTCGACCAACGAGGAGCTCGAGACCTCGAAGGAGGAGCTGCAGTCGGTCAACGAGGAATTGCGGGCGACGAATTTCGAGCTGCTGGCCAAGGTCGAGGAACTCGACCGCGCGAATGCCGACCTGCGCAACCTGTTCGACAGCACGCAGATCGCGACGCTGTTCCTGGACCGGCACCTGCTGATCCGCAGCTTCACCCCGGCCGTCACCACCATCTTCAACCTCGTTGCCGCCGACCGCGGCCGGCCGATCATGGATTTCACCAGCCGTCTCGACGGCGTCAGCATGCGGCGGGAGACGCGCCAGGCCCTGGAGAGCCGGGAGCCGGTGGAGCGCCGCGTCACCGCCCGCGACGGCACGGTGCACTACCTGATGCGGATGCTGCCCTACCGCACCACGGATGGCACGATCGACGGGCTGGTGCTGACCTTCTTCGACATCACCAAGGTGGTGGAGGGGGAGGTGCTCGGCACCATGGTGCACGAGCTGAACCACCGGGTGCGCAACATGCTCCAGGTGGTGAATGCGGTCGCTGCCAGCACGCTGCGGCGCGCCATCTCGTTGCCCGACTTCGCCGAGGCCTTCACCGGCCGCCTCAAGGCGCTGGGACGGGCGCATGAGCTGCTGGCGCAGAAGGGCTGGACCGCCGTCGACCTGAAGACGCTGATCGAGAAGGAGATCGAGCCCTATCTGGACCATCCGCGCCGCGCCGGGCTGGTGGGCCCGGCGGTGCTGCTGACCTCGAAGGCGGCGCTGGCGCTGGGGATGGTGCTGCACGAGCTGGCGACCAACGCCACCAAGCACGGGGCGCTCTCGAACGCCGTCGGGCGCATCGACGTGGCCTGGTCCATCGAGGGACCGGCCCTGGCGCAGGTGCTGGTGCTCCGCTGGGCGGAGCAGGGCGGACCGCCGCAGGCCGTGGTGCCGGCGCGGCGCGGCTTCGGCACCGAACTCATCGGCCGGCTGCTGAAATACGATCTCGGCGGCACGATGAACACCACCGCCACGGATCTCGGCCGGGTGGTGACGCTGCATGTGCCGCTCGGCACGGCACGGGCCGACTGGATGCGGGTGCCGGCCGCGCCGCCGGCCGATTGACGGGCGCCGGCGGGGCTGCCTTGCTGGCGCGGCAATCGAGGGAAACGCCACCATGATCCATGTGCTCGCCTTCATCACCACCAGGCCCGGGATGCGCGATGCCGTGCTGGCCGCGATGCGCGCCAACATCCCCGCCGTGCTGGCCGAGGAGGGCTGCCTCGAATACGGCCCGGCGATCGATGCGGAAGGCATCGGCGCGATCCAGACCGCCATCGGGCCGGACAGCTTCGTGGTGGTGGAAAAGTGGTCGAGCGCCGCGACGCTGGCCGCCCACGGCGCGGCGCCGCACATGAAGGCCTATGGCGCGGCAGTGAAGGACATGGTCGCCAGCCGGGTGATCCATGTGCTGAGCCCGGCGGGCTGAAGGCGCTTTCCGGCGGCGGCCGGCGCTCCCCAACCCCGGCCGGGAAGCGCGCGGCAGCCGGGCAGCAGGGACGGGATCCGGTTCAGCCCCGCGGCGCCTCCATCAGCAGCCGCACCGCCTGCGCCAGCTCCGCCAGCCGGTAGGGTTTCTGCAGCAGCTGGAACCCGCGCGCCAGGTCGTCCGCCTCCACCATCGCCAGCTCATGGTAGCCGGAGGAGAACAGCACCCGCAGCCCGGGCCACAGGGCCCGGGCCTGCCGCGCAAGCTGGTGGCCGTTCAGCGTGCCGGGCATGATGAGGTCGGTGATCAGCAGGTCCGGCGGCGGCCCTGCCTGCAGCCGGGTCAGCGCCGCTTCCCCGTCCGGCGCGATCCGCACCTCGTAGCCGAGTCGGCCGAGCTGGGCCGCCGTGGTCCGGCGCAGCGCCGGATCGTCCTCCACCAGCAGGATCACCCCCTGGCCGCAGGGCATCGCCGCCTCCGCCGCGTCGGCCGCCGCCACCTCCGGCGCCTGCACCGCGTGCGGCAGGTACAGCGTCACGCAGGTGCCACGGCCCGGCTCCGTCTCCAGCCGCACATGGCCCTTCGACTGGCTGACGAAGCCGAACACCATGCTGAGGCCGAGCCCACTGCCGCGGCCGAATTCCTTGGTGGTGAAGAAGGGCTCGAAGGCGCGCGCCGCCACGGCGCGGCTCATCCCCATGCCGGTGTCGCGCACCGCGATGACGACGTAATCCCCCGGCGGGATGTCCGGCCCCGAGCCGGGCTCCGGCTCCGCCGGGTGGTGCAGCAGCGCAGTCTCGATGCACAGCTCGCCGCCCTCCGGCATCGCGTCCCGCGCGTTGATGCACAGGTTGAGCACGGCGTTCTCCAGCTGCGGGCCATCCACCAGGGCGTGCGCATGGCCGCCCTGGGCGATGAAGCGCACGGTGACGGCGGCGCCGATCAGCCGGCGCAGCAGCGGCTCCACCCCCGCCAGCAGCTGGTTCACATCCAGCACCTGCGGCGCCAGCGGGTGCAGCCGCGCGAAGGTCAGCAGCCGCCCGGTCAGCGCCGCGCCGCGTTCGGCCGCGGCCAGGATCACCTCCAGCGGGCCCAGCAGATCCGGCCGGTTCGGCAGATCATCGGCCAGCAGCTCGGCATTGCCGATGATGACCGCGAGCAGGTTGTTGAAATCATGCGCCACGCCGCCGGTCAGGCGGCCCAGCGCGTCGAGCCGCTGCGACTGGCGGATCTGGTCCTCCATCGCCCGCTGCTGGGTCACGTCCACCAGGCTGCCCACCATGCGCTGCGGCACGCCCTCCCCGTCGCGGATGACATGGCCGCGGTCCAGCACCAGCGCCAGGCCGCCATCCGCCCGGCGCATCCGGTATTCCTCCTGCCAGGCGCTGCCCGCCTGCAGCACGGCGCGGCGCCCTTGCAGCACGCGGGGCGCATCCTCCGGCGCCAGCAGCGATTCCCACCAGCCGGGCGGCGTCGGGTCGGGCGGGTGATGGCCGAACTGCGCCAGCATCCCGTCGCTCCACCACACGCGCTGCGCGTGCAGATCCCAGTCCCACACCGTCTCCGCCGTCGCCTGCGCCACCAGGCGGAAGCGCTGCTCGTTCAGCGTCACGGCCTCGGCGTCCAGCAGGCGGCGCAGCATCGGGCGCAGCGCGCCGGCGACGCAGGCCATCATCTCCGCCAGCGCCGGCAGATGCGGCGTGCCGGGGGCGAAGCTGACCCCGAAGGCATAGCGTTCCGATCCGAGCGAGATCGGCGTGACGATGTTGGCGCCCACCTGCTGGTGGACGGACAGGCTGATGGCCGGGTAGCGCTGGCGCACCTCCGCGGTGATCTCCGGCATCACCACCTGCTCGCCGGCCAGCGCCACCTGCCCGACCAGGGAATTGTCCACCCGCACCACGGTGCGGCGCAGATGCTCCAGATAGGCCGTGGTCAGCTCCGGCGTCCGCGCCTGCCCGGCCACCAGATGCATGTTCACCCGGTCCGGTGCCAGGCGGAAGAACAGGCACAGCATGCAGTCCGTGGCGTCGCGCAGCACCGCCATCGCGCGCTCCACCGCCGCGGCGAAGCCCGGCGCCTCCGCAGCCTCCCACAGCAGGCGCTTGCACAGTTCCAGCCATTCGAGGTTCTGCTGGCGCTGCACCGCATCCACCGCCATGGCGGCCAGATCGGCCAGCATGGCCTGTTCCCTGGGCGACAGGGCGGCGCGTGGGCGGTCATCGCGCAGCCAGAAGGTCCCCAGAAGGTCGCTGCCGCGGCCGGTCAGCGGCACGTCCTGCGCGAAGCCGGCGCCGGCTGGCGGCGGTGCCGCCTCGCCGAGCACGCAGCCGGCCCCGGCCACGCCGAGCCCGTGCCGGGCGAGCCGGGCGATACGCTCCAGCACCGCGTCCAGTTTCGGCGTGACCAGGGCCAGCGGTGCGGCCGCCGGGGCGACGTCCTGCTCCCGGAATTCAGGGGTCGATGGGATTCGCATTGCGCTGACCATACGCCAGAATGGCGGCGTTCACACCGGCGGGCGGAGAATCCCGGATCGGCAGTCGGGGCCAGCAGGGCAGGCATCGCGGCCCCATCGGCAGGGGCGGGCGCGGGCCTGCGGCCCCGCCGGCGAAGCGGCGGGGCCATCGGGTCACGTCGGCGTCAGACCGAGTAGTACATCTCGAACTCGACCGGGTGCGGCGTGTGCTCGAACTTGTACACCTCGCCCCACTTCAGCTCGATGTAGCTCTCGATCTGGTCCTTGGTGAACACGTCGCCGGCCAGCAGGAACTCGTGGTCGGCGGCCAGTGCACCCAGCGCCTCGCGCAGCGAACCGCACACCGTCGGGATGCCCTTCAGCTCCTCCGGCGGCAGGTCGTAGAGGTCCTTGTCCATGGCATCGCCCGGATGGATCTTGTTCTTGATGCCATCGAGGCCGGCCATGAGCATGGCGGAGAAGGCGAGGTAGGGGTTAGCACCCGGATCCGGGAAGCGGACCTCGACGCGCTTGGCCTTCGGGTTCGTCGCATAGGGGATGCGGCAGGAGGCGGAGCGATTGCGGGCCGAATAGGCCAGCAGCACGGGGGCCTCGAAGCCCGGGATCAGGCGCTTGTAGGAGTTGGTGGTGGGGTTGGTGAAGGCGTTCAGCGCCTTGGCGTGCTTGATGATGCCGCCGATGTAGTACAGCGCCATCTCGGACAGGTCGGCATAGCCGTTGCCCGCGAACACCGGCTTGCCGGCCTTCCAGATCGACTGGTGCACATGCATGCCGCTGCCGTTGTCGCCGTAGATCGGCTTCGGCATGAAGGTCGCGGTCTTGCCGTAGCTGTGCGCCACGTTGTGCACGCAGTACTTGTAGATCTGCATATGGTCGGCCTGCTGCACCAGCGGGCCGAACTTGGTGCCCAGCTCATGCTGGGACTGCGCCACCTCGTGGTGGTGCTTCTCGATCGCCAGGCCCATCTCGCCCATCGTCGACAGCATCTCGGCGCGCAGGTCGCCCTCGCTGTCCACCGGCGGCACCGGGAAATAGCCGCCCTTGACCACCGGGCGGTGGCCCATGTTGCCCTCCGGGTAGTCCTTCAGGCTGGCGCCCGGGCCCTCGATGCTGTCGAGCTGGTAGATGCCGTAGTTGCCGCCGGTGCCGAACTTCACGCTGTCGAACACGAAGAACTCGGCCTCCGGGCCAAAGAACGCCGTGTCGCCGATGCCGGTGGACTTCAGATAGGCCTCGGCCCGCTTCGCCGTGCTGCGCGGGTCGCGGGAGTACATCTGGCCCGTCGACGGTTCCACGATGTCGCAGAACAGGATCATCTGCGGCTTGGCCGCGAAGGGATCCATCACGGCCGTGGCCGGGTCCGGCATCAGGATCATGTCGGACTCGTTGATCGCCTTCCAGCCGGCGATGGAGGAGCCGTCGAACATGATGCCGTCGGCGAACACGTCCTCATCGATGGTGGAGACGTGCTGCGCGGTGTGCTGCCACTTGCCGCGCGGGTCGGTGAAACGGAAATCGACGTATTCGACGCTGTGCTCCTTGATCATTTCCATGACCTTGGAGACGGCGGCGTTGCTGCCCCCGGCTGCCGGCTTCTTCGCCATCGTGTGCGGTCCTGTCCCCTGATGATCCCCGGTCCCATTGCCACGCCACGGGGACCGGTCCCCGCCGCGCGTCCGGATGGCGCTTCGCCCACCAGGGGGCGCCCACGCCATCCGGCCAGCCTTCCCCGGCGATCGCCGGTCCGGCCCGTTTCGCCCGCCCCGCCCGATGGCGGCGCCTGGCGACAATCTAAACCGCGTCCTCGCCCCGTTCGCCGGTGCGGATGCGGATCACCTCCAGCACGTCGCTGACGAAGATCTTGCCATCGCCGATGCGCCCCGTGCGGGCCGCAGCCGTGATCGCCTCGATCGCGCGTTCCGCCAGATCATCCGGGCAGACCACCTCGATCTTCACCTTCGGCAGGAAGTCCACGACGTATTCGGCGCCTCGGTACAACTCCGTGTGGCCCTTCTGCCGCCCGAAGCCCTTGGCCTCCACCACGGTCAGCCCCTGCAGGCCGATCTCGTGCAACGCGTCCTTCACCTCATCGAGTTTGAAGGGCTTGATGATCGCCTCGATCTTCTTCATCGGCTCCGTCGCTCCGCATGCCGGCCCGGAAGCCGAGGCAAGCGCTGATTTCCTCCCGGTACCGCCGCGAAGGATGGCCCTGCGCCAACGGGGCGGCCCGGCCATCGGCTGCTGCCGGTCGCACCGCCGCTGCCCGTGTTGCATGGCGCGTGCCATCCGGGCAACGGCGCGCTCCATGGATTCTGACGGTGCCATGAACCGAAACGTCCTAATAGCAGGCAATCTGCCCAATTGAAAGGCAGGCATCCGCAGCCGTTGCGCCGCGGCCCGCCGCCCACCATCATCGCCGCCCCGCCGCGGCAGCCCGCTGCCTCGTGCCTCCGACACCACCCCGCCTAGACCCGCGAAAGAGCCTCCGTGAAACCCCAGAACGATCTGCTCTCCGCCACCGGCACCACCATCTTCACGGTGATGTCGGCGCTCGCCACGGACCATGGCGCGATCAACCTCGGCCAGGGCTTCCCGGATTATGACGGGCCGGAGGATGTGATCGAGGCCGCCGCCGCGGCGCTGAAGGATGGCCGCAACCAGTACCCGCCGATGTCCGGCCACCCGGACCTCCGCCAGGCCGTCGCCAGCGCCAACCGCCGCTTCTACGGGCTGGAGGTGGACCCGAATGCCGAGGTCATCGTCACCTCCGGCGCGACGGAGGCGATCACCGCCTGCCTGATGGCGGTGCTGAACCCCGGCGATGAATGCGTGCTGATCGAGCCGCTCTACGACACCTACCTGCCGGTGGTGAAGCTGCTGGGCGCGATCCCGCGCCTGGTCCGCCTGACCCCGCCGAAATGGGAACTTCCCCGGGCTGAACTCGCCGCGGCCTTCGGGCCGAAGACCAAGGCCATCCTGCTCAACACGCCGATGAACCCGACGGGCAAGGTCTTTACCCATGCCGAGCTGGCCTTCATCGCCGACCTGGTCGCGCGCCACGACTGCTATGCGATCTGCGACGAGGTGTATGAGCACCTGACCTTCGACGGCTGGAAGCATGTGCCGCTGATGACCCTGCCGGGGATGCGGGAGCGCTGCATGCGCGTGGGCTCCGCCGGCAAGACCTTCAGCCTGACCGGCTGGAAGATCGGCTACGTCACCTGCGACCGGACGCTCGCCGGCAACGTCGCCAAGGCGCACCAGAACCTGACCTTCACCACCGCGCCCAATCTGCAGCGCGGCATCGCCGTGGGCCTGGCCAAGGACGATGCCTATTTCGAGGGCCTGTCCGCCACCCTGCAGGCGAAGCGGGACCGGCTGGCGGCGGGGCTTTCGCGCCTGGGCTTCGGGGTGCTGCCGACCCAGGGCAGCTACTTCATCACCACGGATTTCCGGCCTTTGGGCTTCAACGGCGACGATGTGGCCTTCTGCCGCGCCCTGACGGTGGAAGCCAAGGTCACCGCCATCCCCGTCACCGCCTTCTACGCCAGCCAGGATGCGCCCAGCCACTACGCCCGATTCGCCTTCTGCAAGGGCGATGCGGTGCTGGACGCGGCGCTGGCGCGGATGGAGGCCTGGATCGCCACCCGCGGCGCCACCCGCGCCGCGGCCGCCGGCTGAATGCAACATGTGGCGCTGATGGCGGCGGCGGAGGCGGCGCGGGCCCATGCCCATGCGCCCTATTCCCGCTTCGCCGTCGGCGCCGCGCTGCTGTGCGCGGACGGCACGGTGCAGCCCGGCTGCAATGTGGAGAATGCCAGCTACGGCGCCACGCTCTGCGCCGAGCGCGTGGCGCTGGGGGCGGCGGTGGCGGCCGGGCAGCGGCGCTTCACCGCCATCGCGGTCGCCGGCCCCGCCGGCGTGGCGCTCAGCCCCTGCGGCATCTGCCGCCAGGTGCTGGCCGAGTTCAGCCCGGATGGCGGGCTGCTGGTGTTGATGCGCGCTGCCGATGGCACGCCGCGCCAGGCCCGCCTCGCCGATCTCCTGCCCGACAGCTTCGGCCCCGACCAGCTTCGCACCGATTGACGCGACCCGGTGATGCGACCCGTTGACGCGACCGCCCCCCTCGCCTTATCACCCCCCGCCCGGGGGAAATCCCCGGCTGGTGGCGTGTGGCGGTCGTAGCTCAGCTGGTAGAGCGCCAGGTTGTGGTCTTGGATGTCGCGGGTTCGAGCCCCGTCGATCGCCCATCTCCCCCCGATCGGGGGCACACCCACCAGGGATGAAACACCATGCAGATCCGTCTTGATGGCCGCACCGCGCTGATCACCGGGGGGTCGAAGGGCCTTGGCCTCGCCATCGCCGAAAGCTACGTGGAATCCGGCGCCGCCGTGGCCCTGGTCGCCCGCGGCGCGGAGGCGCTGGCCGCCGCCCGGGCGCACATCACCGGGAAGTTCCAGGGCGCCCGGGTCGCCGCCATCGCGGCGGATGTCGGCACCGCGGAAGGCTGCGTCCGCGCCGCCGCGGAAGCCGTCGCGGCACTCGGCCCGATCGACATCCTGGTGAACAATGCCGGCACCAGCCAGCGCGGCCCCTTCATGCAGGTGGACGATGCGCTGTGGCAGGCCGACCTGGACCTGAAGCTGTTCGCCGCCATCCGCCTGACCCGCGCCGTCTGGCCGGGCATGCAGGAGCGCGGCTGGGGCCGCATCATCAACGTGCTGAACATCGGCGCCAAGGCGCCGCCGGCGCAGGGCGCGCCCACCGCCGTCTCCCGCGCCGCGGGCATGGCGCTGACCAAGGTCCTGGCCGGCGAGGGCGCGCCGCACGGCATCCTGGTGAATGCCATGCTGGTCGGCATCATCGAGAGCGACCAATGGGTGCGCCGCCATGCCGCCGACAAGCGCGGCCTGACGTGGGAGGATTGGAAGGCGGAACAGGGCAAGGGCGTGCCGCTGGGCCGCATCGGCCGCGCCGAGGAATTCGCCGCCGTGGCGACGCTGCTGGCCTCCGACCAGGGCGGCTACGTCACCGGCACCGCCATCAATGTCGATGGCGGGCGCAGCCCGGTGGTCTGAGCCCGTTCCGGCCTGACCGGCGAAGGGCATGGCGATCCTGGCGATCCTCGGCGGGCTGCTGCTGCTGGCCGCCGTCTTCGGGCCGACACTCTGGGTCCGCCATGTGCTGGCGGCGGCCGGGGCCGCCGCGCCCCGACCTGCCGGGCACCGGCGCAGACCTGGCGCGGCACCTGCTGGACGAGGCCGGGCTGCAGGCGGTGCGGGTGGAGCCCTCCGCCCAGGGCGACCATTACGACCCGGAAGCCCGCGCCGTGCGCCTGGCACCGGAACGCCATGATGGCCGCTCCGTCGCCGCCGTGGCCGTCGCGGCGCATGAAGTGGCGCATGCGGTGCAGCATGCCTGGGGGGAGGCCGGCTTCCGCCGCCGCCAGGCGCTGGTCCGCCTGCTGCTGCCGCTGCAGCGCGGCGCGCAGATCCTGATGATCGCGGCGCCGCTGCTGCTGCTGGCCTTCCGCGCCCCGGTGCCGCCGCTGCTGGTCATCGGCCTGGCGGTGGCGCTGCTGGCCGGGCGGGTGGCGGTGCATGCGGTGACCCTGCCGGTGGAATTCGACGCCAGCTTCGGCAAGGCGCTGCCGGTGCTGCAGCGCGGCGGCTACCTGGCACCGGCGGACCTGCCGCAGGCGCGGCGCGTGCTGCGCGCGGCGGCGCTGACCTATGTCGCCGCGGCGCTGCTCACCCTGCTCGACATCGCCCGATGGTTCCGCCGCTGAGGCGCGGGGGTGGGAAGCGCCGGATTGTCATGCTAGAGACTTTCAGGCCTTGCGGCTTCGCAAGGCGACTCGGAAAATGCGTTGAAACAATAGGCTGGAGCCGTTTCGCCGTCTTCGCTTTGGGTGAAGCGGCTCTCGCCCGCGGCCTGATCCAAGGGGGTGCCGCACATGGCTCGTGAACTCACCGTCGCAATCGCCGGCCTCGGCGCCATCGGCCTCCACCTGGCCCGTGCGCTGGATGCGGGGGTGGAGGGCTTGCGCCTGGTGGCCGTCGCGGCGCGCGACCAGGCCAAGGCGCAGGCCAACCTGGCCGGCTTCCGCAACCCCCCGGCGCTGGTCGGGCTGGCCGAGCTGGCCCAGGCCGATGTGGTGGTGGAAGCCGCTCCCGCCGCGGTGTTCGAACAGGTGGCCGTTGCCGCCATCGAGGCCGGGCGCATCTTCGTCCCCTCCTCCGTCGGCGCGCTGCTGCCGCGGATGCATCTGGTGGCACGGGCGCGGGAGACCGGGGCGCGAATCGTCGTGCCGACCGGCGCGCTGCTGGGGCTGGACGCCGTGCGGGCCGCGGCGGAAGGCGCGGTGGCCTCCGTCGCCATCGAGACGCGCAAGCCGCCGCGCGGCCTCCTGGGCGCGCCCTATCTCGACCAGCACGGCATCGACGTGGCGGCGATCACCGAGCCGACCCTGATCTTCGAGGGCAATGCCTTCGACGCCGCCCAGGGCTTCCCGGCCAATGTGAACGTGGCCGCCGCCCTGGCCCTGGCCGGCATCGGGCCGGAACGCACCACGGTGCGGATCTGGGCGGACACCACCGTGACCCGCAACACCCACACCATCCGCGTGGAAGCCGCCAGCGCCCGGCTGACCATGACCATCGAGAACGTGCCGAGCGAGGAGAACCCGCGCACCGGCAAGATCACCCCGCTGTCCATCCTGGCCTGCCTGCGCGGCCTGACCAGCACGCTGAAGGTGGGCAGCTGAGGCAGGGGCCGCGCCCGGCCCTGCACCAGGCGCCGGCCCGGCCTCAGCCCGGGGCGCGTTCCGCCGACAGCATCGCCGCCACCGCCGCGTCGAAGCCCGCCAGCGGGATGGGCAGGGCCAGCGCCTCGCGCCGCGCCGCCACCACGAAGCTCAGCTTCAGCGTGGTGCCGGCGCGCAGCGTCGCCAGCACCGCGTCGGTGACCGCCACCGCGACATAAAGCCCGGCGGCGTCGCTGGCCTGGAAGGGCAGGCGCTGCGCCGCCGCCTCATCCACCTGCCAGCCGAGGCCGGCCGGCAGGAAGGCGCCATGGGGGATCTGGAACAGCAGGGTGAGGGAGCGCGATTCGCGCTGCCGCGTCAGCACCACGCCGGCCAGCGGCGGGCCATCGGCACGGGCCAGGATGCGGGTCGCCACCTGGCAGTCGCGGGGCGCTGCCTCGCGCGGCTCGGCGCAGGCCATGCGCCAGCCCGGGCCGGCGGCGCCGGGTTGGGCGGGTGCCTGGGGCGGCGGGGGCGGCACGGGCTGTGCCGCCGCCGGCAAGGCGGCGG
>NZ_JAAVNE010000063.1 GCF_012103215.1 Falsiroseomonas selenitidurans | reverse complement strand
GCGGTCACCATCGCCCCGATCCCGCTGTTACAATTCACCCCGTAGCGGCTCCGAAATCGATAAGGCTAGAAGCAAGACACGTAGAGAAGGTGCGAGAGCGCGGCGGCTGAACAGCCACGCTGCGGCTCGATCGAGACAGTGGCTCGCGAGCCAATGGTTCCTTTCTGGCCCCGCTGTATGCGGGGGGCGGAAGCGCGCAAGGTCGCTAGCGCCAGGCCGGAAATATGGGTTGCGGTTTGCAGCCTGTGTCCGTGGCTTCAAATCGTTAGCTGCAAACCGATGCCGCGCCGCGGCCCTGCAAACCACCTGCAAACCGGATGGCATCATGACGCTCCCCTGGGTGGCGGCGAAGATCCTGCTGCGTCCGGTGGCGGAGCTGCGCCCGCATGCCGGCAACGCGCGCGTCCACACCGCCGAGCAGCTGGAGCAGATCAAGGCCAGCATGCTGGCCTTCGGCTTCACCAACCCGCTGCTGGTGGATGAGGACGGCGTGCTGATCGCCGGCCATGGTCGGCTCGAGGCGGCGTCACGGATTGGGATGCGCTGATGCAGGGCGTGTTCCAGCATCTCGACGCGGCTTTGCGGCCCGATGGCCAGGTGCTGGTGAACCTCGGCCTGATCCATCGTGACAACGAATGGCAGCCCTATTGGGCCGGCTGGCTCGACTGGATGCGCGCCCGCGGCTGGCGGCGCTTCGGGCTGTACACCTGGGACCAGGGGCCTGGCCTGCCGGGCGACTGGAATGGGCGGCTGTCGCCCGCCTTCGAGCTGCTCTTCCACTTCAATCGCGAGGCCCGACGCCCCAACAAGATCATCCCCTGCCGCTGGGCGGGGCACGTCAACTCCGAGAAGGGTGGCCTGCGGGCCAAGGACGGCACCGTCGGCGAATGGCAGCATGCCGGCCAGGGCGTCCAGGAGACCAGGATCCCGGACAACGTGCTGCGCATCACGCGGCACAAGGCCCGCGGCATCGAGACCGAGCACCCCGCGGTGTTCCCGGTGGTGCTGCCGGAGTTCCTCATGCGGGCCTACACGGACGAGACCGAGGTGGTGTTCGAGCCCTTCGGCGGCAGCGGCACCACTATTCTCGCCGGCCAGCGCACCGACCGCCGCGTGCGCGCGATCGAACTGGCGCCGGCCTACGTCGACCTGGCCATCGCCCGCTGGCGGATGCTGCATCCCGATCTGCCGGTCACGCTGGCCGATGATGGTCGCGATTACGACGCCGTGGCCGCGGCGCGGATGGAGGTCACCGCCAGTGCAGCCTGATCTCGTCGTCTCCTCGCTGCCGGTGGCGCGGCTGGTCCCGTATGCCGAGAACGCGCGGACGCATTCGCCGACGCAGGTGGCGCAGATCGCCGCCTCCATCGCCGAGTTCGGCTTCGTGAACCCGGTGCTGGTCGACACCGAGGGCGTGCTCATTGCCGGCCACGGCCGCGTCATGGCGGCAAAGCAGCTCGGGCTGGCCTCGGTGCCGGTGCTGCGGCTTGGCCACCTTTCCCAGGCGCAGGCGCGTGCCCTGCGGCTCGCGGACAACCAAATCGCGCTGAACTCCGGCTGGGACGAGGCGCTGCTGGCTGCGGAGATCGCCCGCATCCGCGATGAGGCGGTGGTCGATCTCGACGTGCTCGGCTTCTCCGGGATGGAGCTTGATCGGCTGCTGGCGGCGGCCGATGCCGGCATGGGCGAGGATGCCGACGAGGCGCCGCCACCGCCCGTGGTGCCCGTCACGCGCAACGGTGATCTCTGGCGCTGCGGCGAGCACCGCCTGCTGTGCGGCGACGCCACCAGGCTCGAAGACGTCCAGCGCGCCCTCGGCGCCGGCCACTTGGCCGACATGGGCTTCGTCGATCCACCCTACAACGTGGCCTACGAGGGCGGCACCGCCGCCAAAATGACCATCGCCAATGACGCGCTCGGCGGCGGCTTCCCGGAGTTCCTCCGGCCTGCGCTGGCCAATCTGCTCTCGGTCACCAAGGGCGCCTGCTACGTCTGCATGTCCTCCTCGGAATGGCCGACGTTGCATGCTGATCAGCGCGCCGCTGGTGCTGACCAAGCCCAGCGTGCCGATGCGGCTGGTCTCCGATGACGAGGCGGCCAATCCGACACGGCCAGGACGATTCACCGCGATCACCATCCGCATGGAGGAAGCCCTGTGACCGGAACCCCGCGCCTCTCCGCCCATGCCGCCGCCTCCGCCACCGCGCCGGTCGCGGCACCGGTGGTGATGGTGGAGCTCGACTTTGCCTCCGGCGCCTTTCGTGCCTGGACCGGGCTCGGCCTGCTGCACTGGGCCGGGAAGGTGTTCGAGGGGGTTGGCTCCATCGGCGCCGTGGGCGAGATCGAGGAGACGGTGGAGCTGCGCGCCGTGCGGCTGTCCCTCGCGCTCTCCCCCGTGCCGCAGGAGGTGATCGACATCGCCCTGGCCGAGCGCAGCTTTCGCCTGCGGCCGGCGCGGCTGTGGGGCGCGCTGCTCGATGCCGAGGGCGCCTTTATCGCCGACCCGTTTCCACTCTGGGCGGGGCTGATGGACACCATGCAGGTGACGGACGGCGCGGAGCCGCGCGTGACGCTGACCTGCGAGAGCCGGCTCGTGGACCTCGAGCGGGCCGAGGTGCGGCGCTACACCGATGCCGACCAGCAGGCCGAATACCCCGGCGACCGGTTCTTCGAGTACGTGCCGGCGCTGCAGGAGGCCGAGATCCGGCTGCCGGCGCGATAAGCCAGAGCCCCCATGCGCCACCCCGATTGGGCCACGCGGCTGGCAGCCCTGCTGTCGGCGGCGGAGACGCGCCCGTTCGACGCCCACCGGTGGAACTGCGCGCGCTTTGCCATGGCGGCGGTGGAGGCGGTGACCGGAACTCGGCCACGGGTCCACGTTCTGCCGGATCTCGCTGCCTCGGCCGACAGCGCAGGCTTTCCCCGGATTGCGCCCGCCTTTGCCCGCATGGGCGACGTCGTACTCGCCCCTGATCCCGATCGGCTCGGCGTGGTGGTGGACGCAGGGCGCGCCGCCTTCGTCGGACCGCGCGGTCTGCTGCGCGTGCCGATCACCGACAGCACCACCGCCTGGAGGATTGGCTGAATGCCCGCTGCCATCCCCCTCATCGCCGTCGTGGCCGGTGGCGTGGCGTCCGCCGCCCTCGGCGGTGGCCTGCTCGGTGCGCTGGTCGGTGCCGGCGCGGCCTTTGTCGTCTCCTCCATCGGTGCCTCGGTCTTTCCCGCCAAGCGACCCGCCGCCCCGACCCGGCCCAGCGACGATGCCACCGCTCCCGGCGCCGGCCGCACGCAATCCTTCCGCCAGCCCATCACCGAGCACCAGATCGTCTTTGGCCGCTGCAAGGTCGGCGGGCCCATCGTGTTCATCCACTCGGCACCCGACGACGAGGGGCGGACCGATGGCTGGTTCTACTCGGTGGTGGTGCTGGCCGCGCACCGCGTCCGTGGCATCGGCGATGTCTGGCTGGGCGACACGCTGGCGACCGACGCGAAGTTCGCCGGGCTGGTCAGGATCGATCGGCACCTGGGCACAATTGACCAGACGGTCGACGGCAACCTCATCGCCGAGACCGGCGGCAAGTGGACCGCCGAGCACCGCGGCCGGGGCCGCGCCTATGTCGCGCTGCGCCTGAAAATCACCGCCGAGGCCTTCCCTGCCGGCCCGCCCAACATCGCCGCCCTGGTCGAGGGCGCCGACACCATCCTCGACCCGCGCACCGGCGCCACCGGCTGGTCGGACAACCCGGCGCTCTGCCTGGCCTGGTACCTCACCGCGCCCTTTGGCTGGAAAGCCTCCTGGGACGACATCGACATTCCCGCCCTCATGGCCGCCGCCAACATCTGCGACGAGCTGATCGGCACCCGCGCCGGCCTGCATGAGCGCCGCTACACCGTGAATGGCCGCGTCTCGCTCGGCGAGGGCAAGATCGCCATCACCCGCAAGCTGGTCGCCGCCATGGCCGGGGCCATGGTGGTCTCGGGCGGGCGGTTCTTTATCCATGCGGGCGGGCCCGCGCTGCCCTCGGCGACGCTCACCTCCGACGACCTGCGCGGCGACGTCACCATCCAGGGCAGCCGGCCGCGGCGGGACCTCTTCAACGGGGTGCGGGCGGTCTACGTCGACCCCGCGAAAAACTGGCAGCCGACCGACGCGCCGCCGCTGCTCGCCGCCAACTACGTCACCGAGGATGGCGGGGAGCAGATTTTCCGCGATCTGGAGTTCCCGCTCACCACCTCGGTGGCGACCGTGCAGCGACTGATGAAGGCCGAGCTGGAACGGGTGCGGCGCCAGCGCGAGGTGGCGTTTCCAGCGAACCTCTCGGCGCTGCGGCTGCGGCCGTGGGACGGGGTGACGGTGGCGCTCGACCGGGTGGGGGCCTTCCCGGCGCGGGTGACGGGCTGGCGGCTGTCGCCCGATGGCGGCGTGGACCTGGCGCTGTCCGAGGAGGACCCCACCGTCTGGAACTGGAACCCGGCCGTGGACGAGCGCGCCGCGGGCGACAGCCCCTCCGTGGTGCTGCCCAACCCGGGCGTCATCGCAGCACCCGCCGCCATTGCCGTGGCGACGCCCGTTACCGCGGCCTTTGGGGCGCTGGGGGTGTCCTGGTCTCCCGTGGGCTCGGCCTTTCTCGTCGGCTACGAACTCGAGTTCCTGCCGGCCTCGGTGGCCGTCTGGCAGGGCTACGGGGGCGCCCTGGGCGCCACCGCGGCCTCGGTCCCCACCACGGAGCCCACGGCCTTCCGGGCGCGCGCCGTGGCGCGCAGTGGCGCCGTGTCGGGCTGGCGGGAGGCGGCGGTACCAGGTGCCGTGACTGCGCCGGCCGCGCTCGGCATCACCGGCGGCGTGCGCCTCTCGGGCGGCGTCCCCATCGGCGCGGTGCGGCTGCAGGTGTTCGAGGCGGACAGCGCCAGCCTGGCCGCGGCCACCAAGCTGGCCGCAGAGCCCACCGCGCTGCCCTGGGACCGCACCGGCGTCACCGCCGGCCAGACGCGCTGGTACTGGCTGCGCAGCGTCTCGGCCGAGGGCAACGTCTCGGCCTTCGCCGGCCCGGTCACCGCCACCGCACTGTAGGAGACTCGGGGAAAATGCCGGCACGCATCGACGACCTGCTGGTCCTCAACGCCAACCTCAACAAGAGCGACTTCGCCAAGTACCTGCGCGACCGCGAGGCGGTGCTGCCGAATGATTTCGGTGGGCTGGGCGATGGCGTGGCGGATGATCGGACCGCCATCCAGGCGGCGTTCGATCGCGCCGGCGCGGACCAGAAATTCGCGATGATCCCGCCCGGCACCTGGAACGTCTCCGGCACCGTGACACTGCCGGGCGGCGCCCGCGGGCTGATCATGCAGGGGACCATCCGCTACACGGGCACCGCGCCCGCCTCCGTGCTCGTGCTCGGCGACGGCGGGACCCTCCGTAATGCGGAAAAGCTCTACACCGGGCTGAACGTCATCCGGCAGACGCAGTCCGATTGGTCCTCCGAGGCGGATATCGGCATCACCGTGCGTAACGTCGATGCCAGCCAGATCGAGCTGCGCCGCGTCGAGGGCTTCACCATCGGCATGCGCACGCTCGGCGATGGTCGCGGTGTGGAGGACAGCACCTTCACGCTGGGCCGGATCGTCAACAACCGCATCGGGCTCGACATCTGGTGCGCGACGGCCACGGCCTGGAACACCTCCGTGCGCTACTACGGCGGGCACTTCGCACACGCGACGGGGGTGAACGCGAGCCAGGACCGCTTCGGGATCCGGCTCGGCAATGAGCCCGGCGCCTACACCAACCACAACCGCCACGTCTTCGACGCGCCGAACTTCGAGCTCCGCCAGGCCGGCGGCAACATCGCCATCCCTTTCCTGAACCAGACCTCGGGCAGCGCCATCATCGCGCGCAACATGCGCATGGAGGCCTGCTCGCCGCTGGCGGCGCGGCACACCGCCGGCGCGCAGGATTGCGAGTACGACATCGCCTGGACCAACACCTATCTGGTCGGCATCGACTACACGGCGACGGCCAATCGCTGCGGCAATGCGGTGATCAACCGGCACCGGGCGCCGGCGTCGCGCTTTCAGCGCTTCCTGGCCGGCGTGCCGAACACCCGGGCGGCGGCGTTCCGGCAGTCGGCGACGGAAGTGGGTGTGGAGGGGCTGATCGCCATCGCGACCTCGACCACCACCGCGACCTTCATGGCGGATTTCTGCTTCAACGGGCTGACGGACCTGACGCCGACCGATCGCGCCGTGACGCTGGCGGCGAACCGCGGACTGGGGTGGATGCTCGACACCTCGCAGGCCAAGGAGTTCGCGCTGGCACACTGGTTGACGAGCGGTGCCTCGGGCGGGCGGCTGTTCGTGCGGGTGTTCGACGGGGCGGGGAACGTCCGCGAAGACATTGCGGGCGACGTGCTGGCCTCGATCACCACCATGCAGTGGAACGGGCCGGCTAAGGGTTGGAACGCCGGCGCGCCCATGGACGACGCGAACTTCAATCGCCGGCAGACCATCCGCGTCGGCGCGTCGGTCGCCTATGCGCAGGTGGGGGTAATCGGCTTCGACGGCCCGATCGACCTGCAATCGCTGCGGCTCTACGGGCTGCCGGAGGCCGCGCCCGCGGTGCTGAATGGCACGCCGCTATTGACGGGGGCGCTGTTCGGCTCAGGGCGGCGGGAGTTCGCAGCCGAGGTGTCCTGGGATCTGCCGAGCCTGGCGCCGGGGGCGACGGCGCTGATCGACGTCACGGTGAACGGGGCGCGCGCCGGCGACTTGGCGCAAGCGTCGCTGGTGTCGTCGACGCGATTCATCGAGCTCGACGCCGCGGTGTGGTCGAACAACACGGTGCGCGTGATGGCGCGGAACATCTCCGGCGCCACTTTTGACCTGGCGGCGGCGACGCTGTCGGTGGCGGCGACGAAGCGGCGGGTGCCGTAATCGAGCGGCTCCGACAAATATCTCCACAGGGAGGGCGCGTGCCGTCCAACAACACGCCCCTCCGCCTTCGTTCGCGGCATGTAAATGGCGGTCGGCCTGACGGGTCCCAGATTGGCTCGCCGCCCTTCCCACTGCCGCCCTCGATCCGCGCCCCATGCATCTTCGGGGGTCCCTGCTCATTCGGGTCAGGGCCAGCTCGGCCACGGCGGCACGCCAATCACCGCAGCATGGCTCACGATTAGAGCGGTCCAGATCACCGCTCCAACCAGCAGCCGTGTTGCTGCCGCCCGGAAGGACGCGCGCGGCTGCAGCGCCGCCCAGCGTGCCGCGCCCCAAGTCGTCCGCCGTCGCGCATCGAGCGCTCCCATGCCGAGCAGGCTCAGTCCCGCAAAGGCCCCAAACAGCATCAGATGCGCGAGATCCCCGTTCGGCACGAGATGCCCGCCCGACCAGAGTGCCAGTGCCCAGAGCACCGGATGCCGTGTCAGCGCAACCACGCCGGGACGGGTCGGATCATAGCGATCGTTCCCCGCCCCACCGATCGAGAAGGGGTTTGGTACGCCGACACCGACGGCGAGCAGCAGGCAGGCGAGGATCATCGCCGCATTCGTCACCCAAGCCTGCCACCAGGCCCAGCCCCAGAGGGAAACGAAGGGCGCGCGCCCCGCCGCCCCAATCATCCAGGCGAGGATCGCCACCGACAGCGCGCTGTAGCCGACCAGGAAGGCGCGCTCGCCTACCAAAGCGACGATCGGTCGGCGCAAGGCCGGCTGCGCCGGCAGCATGTGGCTCAGCAGGAAGGCCGCCCAGGACGCGGCATACTCGCGCCAGCCGCCCATCACCCCGGCTTGCCGTCAGCGCGAGGCAGAACGAGCATCGGCGCATAGGCCGCCAGAAACAGTAAGAACGCCAGCACCCACAGCACGGCGGCAGCCATCTGCGCCGCGAGCGGATCCGCCAGCGCGGCACTGCCGAAGACGCGCAGCAGGGCCGCGGCCAGAAGCAGCACATACGCGGCAACCGCCGCCGGCGCAGCCACCAGCGCATTCCCGGTATGCCCGAGCGTCGCGCGTGTCATCACCGCGACGACCATCAGCGCCACTGCGCCCGCCATTTGCAGATGTAGCCAGCCCGATGCCCAGTGTGCTCCGGCCAGTAGCGAGGTGGCCTTCACTGCGAGCGCCAGTGGAATCAATGCATAGGCCAAGTGTAGCACCCAGAGGATCGGCCAGCGGAGCGTACGCAGCCCGTGCCAACGCGACAGCCGCAGCGCCACCATTGCCGCTGCGAAGACTGCGGCCAGTCCGGCCAGAATGCCCCCAGGTGCGGCCAGATCCACCACCGCAACCGCCGCCACCGCTAGGATCGCGCCGCGATCGACGCCCGGCAGCGGCTGGGCTTCGGCCGGCCGCGATGTCTTTCGCAAGGCATTCAATGTGAAGGAAGGCACGATCCGCCCGCCGATCAGCACGACCAGCAGCAGCGCGACGTTGGCCATCAGCAATTGGCCGGCCGCCCAACCCGGCGTGGTCCACCATCCGGCTTCGTCGGCCAGCATCATCAGCTGCCCGGACCAGAACACCAGCACCAGTGCGGGCGGGCCGAACAGCCGGGGTGCCTTGGCCTTGAGCAGTGCTGGCAGCACCAGCAAGAGCGTCGCCGGCAGCGGCGCGAGGGCGAGCAGCGCCGCAACCTCGATCGGCACGGGCGAGCCCGGCAGCATCGCGAAGCGGGCTGCCAGGAAAACTGTTGCTAATGCGACAAGTGGCGCTCCGGAATAGCCGCGCCGACCTGTCCAATTCGGAATGGCCGTCATCAGGAAGCCGATCATGGCCGCAGCGACGAAGCCGCCCAGCGCCTCATGCGCATGCCAGCGCATCGGTGGCAGCGGACCCTCCGGCAGCGAGAAGCCGGCCAGCGTCAGTGCCCATACGCCGATGGCGGTCGGCGCCACCAAACCAGCCATGAGGAAGAAGGGTCGGAACCCGTGCGCGAACAGCGCCATCACGCCCCCTTTGGCCGGAAGGCAATGCAGACGGCAGGGTCCGTCTCGATCCGCGGCCCGCCGATCAGGTCAATGCAATACGGGACCGCCGGGAAGACCGCCGCCAGGCATTCTGCGATGGCCGAAGGCTTACCCGGCAGGTTGACGATCAGGCTTCGCCCGCGCGTGCCGGCCAGCTGGCGGGAGAGGATCGCCGTCGGCGCGGCGCGCAGCGAATCGGCGCGCATCAGCTCTCCGAAACCCGGCAGCACGCGTTCGCAGACTGCCTCTGTCGCTTCCGGCGTCACATCGCGCGGCGCCGGCCCGGTGCCACCAGTGGTGACGATCAGTGGGCAGCACTCGGTATCCGCCAATTCGCGCAGCGCAGCCTCGATGGCCGGGCGTTCGTCAGGCACCAGACGCCGCACTGGCTGCCAGGGGGAGGCCAGGATACGCGTGAGGGCCGCCTCAATCCCCGGCCCGCCCTGGTCCGCGTAAATGCCGCGGAAGGCCCGGTCGGAGACGGTGACCACGCCGATCCGCACCGGCGCACTGGTCATGCGCCGCGCAAACGGGGCTGTACGGATACGGGTCCTGCGCCCGCGGGACAAAGCCCGTCCAACGCCAGATCGTCATCCATGCCTGTAAGATGAATTTCGCGCGCCAGATCGCCTGCAAAGGCCCGCCACGGGTCAAGGTTGCGGTAAGGTACAGCAATCAGGACGGGCACCCCTTGCTCGATGGCCTCCGCGATCAGCGCGCGAAAGCCGCCGCCCTCGGCTTCAGTCTTGCCGAACTTGTTCAGGACCAGCAGGTCCGGTGCCCTCCGGAGCGCCGTCGACGCCAGTTGTATCGCCCTCGCCATCTCGCCGAGGTCGAGGCGGCAGCCGCGCGCATGCGGTCCGCGATCCTGCGAAATTTCGATGCCGACGCCGGTCGAGAGTTCCTCCAGCGTCATGTCACAGCCGGTACGGCCTTCGCGCGGCGTGTCGCGCTGGACCACGCCCGCCAGTCGCCGACCGGCGGCTTCGAATTGCCGCACGACCCGGCGCAGCGCCTGATCCGCCAGCGCACTATCGGCATAAACCAGCGCCGTGATCAGGGGTGCATTGGTGGTCATCGGGGGAGATTCTCCACGGGTGGCATGCAGCAGGGAGGCGACGCCATGTCGTCCAGCCCGATGGTTGAGAAGGCTGCCAACGCATGGCGGCGCCGCGGGCTGAGGGGTTCCGTTCGCACCATCACGCGCTGATCGATGGAAGGCAGCGCGTCGCGCTCTGCGATGGACGTGACCGTAGCGCCAAGATCGCACAGCAGCCCGTCATGCATGCCGTAGATCCAGCCGTGGAGATGCAGATCGACACCGCGCGCCCACGCGCCCTCGACGATCGGCGTTGCCGCAACACGCCTGATCTGCATTTCGACATTGAGCTCGCAGAGGCGACTGAGCTGCTGTTGGGCGTCGCCCATGTCATCGAACAAGCGGCGATGCTTTCGGTAGAACATCGAAAGCGGCTGGAGCCAGTGGTCAACCAGCGCGCCGCGCTCGTCCGACATCGCACGTTGCACTCCGCCGCAGCCGTAGTGGCCTGAGACGATGATGTGCTGGACGTGTAGGACATCAACAGCGAATTCCAGAACAGCGAGAATGTTCATGTCGCTGGTGTGAACGATGTTCGCGATATTCCGGTGCACGAAGACCTCACCAGGATCGAGACCCAGCACGTCGTTCGCGGTGATGCGGCTGTCGGAGCAGCCGATCCAAAGGTATTTGGGCGCTTGCTGTTCCGAGAGCCGTCGGAAAAAGGTTGGGTCCTGTTCCGTCTTGCGGTTGGCCCAGGCGACGTTGCGGTCAAACAGATGATCGAGACTCATCATGCGCCATCCACCCCGCGTCGCAGCTTCATGCCGCGGCTAATCGCCTTCAGGTCAGGTCGCGTCAGTCGAATGCGCGCCAGCGCCAGCACCACGCCATTCTCGAGCGCAAGGTGCCGCATCTCGCTCGCGGCATAGGCCTGCATCGCCTCCCCCGCCGCGGTGTAGATGTGCACTGTGTCGTCAGCCGGCCTTGCGGACAGGGCCTCCCCGATGATGTCTGCCATCGCAGCACACTGGCGGTGTTCCTCCCCGAGCCGCGCCAGGGTGATTCCAAGTCCATCCTCCGGCAGAGCACGGCGCCGGAGCGCCGGATAAAGATCGAGATCCTCATCCTCGTGATGCAGGCGAAGATCACCTGTCAGATATGCGGTCACTCTGTCGGCTTCGGCGCGGCTCGCCACGCGATCGGTCGCGAAGCGCCGCAGCACCGTGCAGACAGCACGCTGCCGGAGATGCGCCGCAAGGATGTAGGCGAGCGGGTCATCCAGCAGGACGAAGGGCGGTGGCGCCGTATCATCCCAGGACATCGCCCGGCCCGCCCTTGCCGCAGCCGCAGCCCGTCGCGGCCGGCCCCGCAGCATCGCGAGCCAGTGACCAACGGAGCATCTTGTCCAACGTGGTGCGCGCCGGATCGTCACTGCGCTCGATCGCCGTCATCAGTGCAAGCCAGTCTTCGCTCGAAGCGTCCGCGGCGAAGCGCCTGGTCGCGCCACAGACGTAGTCAGCCGGGCTTTCGTCGTGCAGTTCCCCCATGGCCTGGACCTCGGTGAGGAGTGTGATATCGCCCATAGCTTCGAGAGCTTCGGCCGCGTCGGCCTCATTGCCAAGACGCTTCAAGATGGTGCCGAGCAACATGGCATTACCTCACTGCACCAGCGGCGTGGTTGACGCATCCAGGTCAATGCCCTGGATGTCAGCCCGGCCAGCAAGGATCGAGACATATTGCCGAATCGCCGCGCGACGGACCTTCTCGCCCATCCATTCGGCGATACGCCCCTGCACCATTTCGAAGGGTAGGTCGCGCCCTTGAATGCGCCGATCTAGCGCCACGATATGCAGGCCAAAGCGCGTCTGCACTGGCTCCGGATGGATGGCGCCGACGGTGATGCGCGCTAAGGCTTCCTCGAACTCAGGCACCGTCTGCCCAGGGCCGATCTGGCCGAGGTTGCCGGCGGTCTTGCCCGATGGGCAGGCGGAATGGGCGAGTGCGAGGGCTGCGAACTCGCCCGGTTCAAGCGCCAACCTCGCCAGGATCGCCGCCGCCAGAGCAGGACTCTCAGGCTGGTTGGCGGGCAACAGAATATGACGCGCCTCGTAGAGATCCGGCGTGCGGAACCGGCGCCTGTTCTGGTCATGGAAGCGCCTGCAGGCAGCCTCATCGGCCTCGGGCGTGCGGACCTCGCGCTCGATCAGGCCGCGGACCAGTGCTTCCTCCTCGGTCTCACGACGGCCCTCACCATCGCTGGCGGGTTCCACCGGAATGGCGAGGCGACGCGCCTCCTGCAACAGGAGCTCGCGCACTACCAGCGCAGCGGAGGCCGCCTTCATCGCGTCGAGCGGCTTGCTGGCCGGGTGGTTCTGCGTTTCCTGCGCAATGGCAGCGCGAGTGATTGACACGCCGTTCACGCTAATCGTCTTGCGGCTGGCGGGCAGCGCGGGCTTTGCCGCGCAGGCGGAGGTGGTGCTCATCGCGGTCACTCCGCCGCCTGCGAGGGGGTAGGCTTCACGCCCGGGGCGCCTAGTGGCCGCCGGCTCCGCACCACCTGATAGCCACGCCGCCCGAGATACCAGACAGGCGCCGACCACACATGCACCAGACGCGAGAAGGGGAAGATCAGAAAGATCGTCATGCCCAGCACGAGATGCGCGAGATAAGGGAAGTCGATACCCTGGAGTGTTCTCGCATCCACCGGCTGAAGCGTCAGGATGCCCTGCGCCCACTGCGCGAGGATGAGCATGACCGACCCGTCGGAATGCGCCAGCGAGAAGGGCAGAGTGATCATGCCGAGCGACAACTGCACCCAAAGGATGATCAGCACCGCGAGATCCATGTAGGTGGAAGTCACGCGGATACGCGCATCATACAGTCGGCGATGCAGCAGCAGCGTCAGGCCGATGAAGCAGATCAACCCAGCAAGTCCGCCGGCGATGACGGCGATCAGCTGCTTCTGCTCGACGGTGACGAACAGCGTGTAGATGAATTTCGGCGTCAGCAGTCCTGCCGCGTGCCCCAGGAAGAGGAACAGGATGCCGAAGTGGAACAGGTTCGACCCCCACATGAGCTGCCGCTTGCGCAGCATCTGGCTGGAGCTCGCGCGCCAGCTGTATTGCTCCCGGTCGAAGCGGATCAGGCTGCCGAGCAGGAAGGCCGTCAGCGCCACATAGGGGTACCAGACAAAGAGGATGTGGAAGATGGCGTCGCGCATGATGGATGCTCCTCAGCGGGCCGTGCGATGGGTGACGATGGTGCGCGGGCGCTGGCCCGGCGGCGGCTCCAGCCCCGGCGCGGGGCGGCCGGCCTGACGCAGCTTGGCGGCGAGCACATCGGTGCCGCAGGCGGCGGCCGCAGCGGCCGAGCCCGGGCCAAAGGTGACCTCCTCCTCCTCCCACGCGGCATCGAGCGCTTCCAGATCATCGGGCTCCGGATCCGGCTCAGCGCGCAGTGCTGCAAGCGCAGCCGCATCCAGCTTCGTGCGCGATAGCGCCGTGAGGGCCGCGAAGATGGCTTCATAGGGTGAGGATCGCTTCGCCAAGCGCTCCCGGACTGCCGCGAAGACGTGGCCGGGCTGACCGATCAGCTCGATCGCCTCGGCCGGCGCGCGGGTTGCCGCGTATTCCAGGAACAGCGGCAGGAAGTCCGGCAGTTCCGCCGTGGTGGGCGTGAAGCCGCCCTCCTCATAGACCTTGATCAGGTCCACCATGGCCTGGCCCCGATCGCGGCTTTCGCCATGCACATGCTCAAACAGATGCAGCGAGAGCGAGCGCGTGCGGTCGAACAGCAGGATGTAGCGTTCCTGCGCATCGTACATGTCATGCGTGGCCAGATCGGCGATCAGCGCATCCACCGCCGCGCGTTCCCGCTTCGGCAGCACGGCCTCCCGGTCCAGCACGGCGCGGAGTTCCGCGCCGGCGGCGGCGAGTTCGGGTGTCGGGTAGGTCAGCAGGGCCGAGAGAACCTTGAGCGTGCGCATCACAGCACCCCCATCTTCGGCTTGTCGTTCTTCAGCTTGATGCCGCCGAACAGGTTGCCCGACTGCTCGCTGGGTGCGCAGCCATCGCCGAAGGAGAAACCGCAATGGCCGCGCATCTCGTAGGCGTCCTCGGTGACTTCGCGATGCGCGGTCGGGATCACGAAGCGGTCTTCGTAATTCGCGATCGCCATGATGTGGTACATCTCCTCGATCTGCGCGGCAGTCAGCCCGACCTTCCGCGCGATCGTCTCGTCGATGACGCCATCCACGGTCTTCGCCCGCATGTAGGCGCGCATGGCGAGCATGCGTTCGAGCCCGCTGGCAACCGGCGCCTCGTCACCGGCCGTCAGCAGGTTGGCGAGATACTTCAGCGGGATGCGCAGCGAGCGCACATCCGGCATCCCGCCATCGATCCCCATCTTGCCGGCTTCCGCCGCGGCTGTGATCGGCGAAAGCGGCGGCACGTACCAGACCATCGGCAGCGTGCGGTATTCGGGGTGCAGCGGAAAGGCGACCTTCCACTCCATCGCCATCTTCCACACTGGTGAATGGCGCGCGGCTTCCAGCCAGCTATCGCTGATGCCGTCCGCACGCGCCTGGGCGATGACCGCGGGGTCGTTCGGATCGCAGAAGATGTCCATCTGCGACTGGTAGAGTTCCTTCTCGTCCGGAACACTTGCAGCCGCCTCGATCCGGTCGGCGTCGTAGAGCACCACGCCCAGGTAGCGGATGCGGCCGACGCAGGTCTCGGAGCACACCGTGGGCTGACCCGCCTCGATGCGCGGGTAGCAGAAGATGCACTTCTCGGATTTGCCCGAGGACCAGTTGAAATAGATCTTCTTGTATGGGCAGCCGGAGACGCACATGCGCCAGCCGCGGCACTTGTCCTGGTCGATCAGGACGATGCCGTCCTCCTCGCGCTTGTAGATCGCGCCCGAGGGGCAGGCCGCAGCACAGGCAGGGTTGAGGCAGTGTTCGCACAGCCGCGGCAGGTACATCATGAAGGTGTTTTCGAACTGCCCGTACATCTCCTTCTGGATGCCTTCGAAATTCGCATCCTTCGAACGCTTGGCGAATTCGCCGCCCAGGATCTCCTCCCAGTTCGGGCCCCACTCGATCTTCTCCATCCGCTCCCCGGTAATCAGCGAACGCGGGCGCGCGGTGGGGAAGGCCTCGAGCTCAGGCGCCTTCTGCAGGTGTTCGTAGTCGAAGGTGAAGGGTTCGTAGTAGTCGTCGATCTCGGGCATGTTCGGGTTGGCGAAAATGCTCGCCAGCACGCGCCACTTGCCGCCGATACGCGGCTGGATCTTGCCGCTGCGAAGGCGCTTCCAGCCGCCCTTCCACTTGTCCTGGTTCTCCCAGTCCTTGGGGTAGCCGATGCCGGGCTTGGTCTCGACGTTGTTGAACCACGCGTATTCCATGCCCTCGCGATTGGTCCAGACGTTCTTACAGGTGACGGAGCAGGTGTGGCAGCCGATGCACTTGTCGAGGTTGAGCACCATGGCGATCTGCGCGCGGATTTTCATGCCACTTCTCCCGTGACCAGCGTTGCGTCGGCATGCGGACGTTCGAGCCAATCGATCGTCGTCATCTTGCGGACAATGACGAACTCGTCGCGGTTGGTGCCGATCGTGCCGTAGTAGTTGAAGTCGTAGGATTGCTGCGCGTAGCCGCCGATCATGTGCGTCGGGTTCAGCACGATGCGGGTGACCGAGTTGTGGATGCCGCCGCGATTGCCGGTGACCTGTGAGCCCGGCATGTTCACGATCTTTTCTTGCGCATGGTACATCATCACCATGCCGTCCTTGACGCGCTGAGAGACCACCGCGCGGGCGACCAGCGCGCCGTTGCTGTTGAAAGCCTCCACCCAATCATTGTCCACGATGCCGGCGCGCTTGGCGTCCGGCTCGCTGATCCAGATGCAGGGTCCGCCGCGCGACAGCGTCAGCATCAGCAGGTTGTCGGTGTAGGTGGAGTGGATGCCCCATTTCTGGTGTGGGGTGATGAAGTTCAGCACGATCTGCTTTTCGCCATTCGGCTTCATATCGATCACCGGCTTGATGGCGCGCAGATCCACCGGCGGGCGATAGACGCAGAGCGCTGCGCCAAAGGCCCTCATCCACAGGTGATCCTGATAAAGCTGCTGCCGCCCCGTCAGCGTGCGCCAGGGGATCAGCTCATGCACATTCGTGTAGCCCGCATTGTAGCAGACCTTCTCGCTCTCAAGCCCCGACCAGGTTGGTGCCGAGATGATCTTGCGCGGCTGCGCCACCACGTCGCGGAACCGGATCTTCTCGTCCTCCTTCGGCAGCGCGAGATGCGTGTGGTCGAGGCCCGTTGCCTTACCGAGCGCCTGCCACGCATGCACTGCGACTTCGCCATTCGTCTCTGGCGCGAGCATCAGGATCACCTCGGTCGCGTCGATGTCGCTGACGATGCGCGCGAGGCCCTTGTTCGCGCCCTCGGCATGGGTGCCGTTCAGCGCCTTGAGGTGGTTCACCTCATGCCCAGTCTTCCAGGCCATGCCCTTGATGCCGTTTCCGATGCTCTCCATCAGCGGCCCAAGCGCGGTGAAGCGCGCGTAGGTCGCTGGGTAGTCACGCTCCACCTCGAAGACCATCGGCATGGTCTTGCCCGGGATCGGCTCGCACTCGCCGCGCTTCCAGTCACGCGGGTCGAAGGGCTGGGCGATCTCAAGGGCGCTGTCGTGCTTGATCGGGTTGAGGACGACATCCTTCTCAACGCCTAGGACTTCAGGTGCCACGCGCGAAAAGGCTTCCGCGATGCCCTTGTAGATTTCCCAGTCGCTGCGCGCTTCCCAGGCCGGATCCACCGCGCTGGTCAGGGGATGGATGAAGGGATGCATGTCGGAGGTGTTGAGGTCGTTCTTCTCGTACCAGGTGGCCGTCGGCAGCACGATGTCCGAATAGACGCAGGTGGTGGACATGCGGAAATCCAGCGTCACCAGCAGGTCCAGCTTCCCCTCCGGCGCATGCTCATGCCAGACCGCCTCGGTCGCCTTCGCGCGCCCCTCGGGGCCGAGATCCTTGCCCAGCACACCATGCGTCGTGCCCAGGAGGTGCTTGAGGAAATACTCATGCCCCTTGCCCGATGAACCCAGCAGGTTTGACCGCCAGACGAACATGTTGCGCGGCCAGTTCTTCGGATTGTCCGGGTCTTCGCAGGACAGCTTCAGCGTGCCGTCCTTCAGCCCTTTCGCCACGTAGTCCTTCGCCAGCATGCCGGCCGCAGCCGCGTCCTTCGCGACCTGCAGCGGATTGGTCTCCAACTGCGGCGCGGAGGGCAGCCAGCCCATCCGCTCGGCGCGAATGTTGTAGTCGATGATCGTGCCATCCCACGGGCCTTTCGGCGCGGTGGGAGAGACGATGTCGCCCACATTCATCGTCTCATACCGCCACTGGTCGGTATGCGCATAGAAGGCCGAGGTGGAGTTCTGCTGGCGCGGCGGGCGGCCCCAATCCAAAGCGAAAGCGAGCGGAGCCCAGCCTGCCTGCGGGCGCAGCTTCTCCTGGCCCACGTAATGCGCCCAGCCGCCACCCGATTGGCCGACGCACCCGCATAGCACCAGCATGTTGATGACGCCGCGGTAGTTCATATCGGCGTGGAACCAGTGGTTCATGGCCGCCCCGATGATGATCATCGAGCGGCCCTTGGTCTTCTCAGCGTTGGTGGCGAATTCGCGCGCCACCTGGATGATTTTGTCGCGCGAGACGCCGGTGATCTTCTCGGCCCAGGCCGGCGTATAGGGGGCCACCTCGTCGTAGCCGGCGGCGATGTTGTCGCCGCCGAAGCCGCGATCGACTCCGTAGTTCGCCAGGAATAGGTCATGCACGCTGGCCACCAGTGTCTCGCCATCGGCCAGCGCCAGGCGCTTCACCGGCACGCGGCGGTTCAGCACGGAGGCATGGGTGGTCGAGGTGAAGTGCTCGTGCTCGATATTGCCGAAATAGGGGAAGGCGATCTCGGCCATCTCGTCCTGGATGCCGTCGAGTGTGAGGCGCAGCTTCGTCGCGTCGCCGTTCGACGCCTTCTCCTCCAGGTTCCACTTGCCGCTCTCACCCCAGCGGAAGCCGATGGTGCCGCGCGGTGCGACGATGGTGCCGGTGGTCTCGTCGTAAGCGACAGTCTTCCATTCCGGGTTGTTCGACTCGCCGAGAGACTGGTCAAAATCACTGGCGCGCAGGAAGCGCTCCGGCACCAACTGGTCGCCTTGCTGCACCAGCTTCACCAGCATCGGCATGTCGGTGTACTGGCGCAGATAGTCGCGGAAATACGGCACCTGCCGCGCGACGTGGTATTCCTTCAGGATCACATGGCCCATCGCCATGGCGAGCGCGGAATCCGTGCCCTGCTTCACCGACAGCCAGATATCGCCGAATTTCGCCGCTTCCGAGTAGTCGGGGCAGATCACCGCGCTCTTCATGCCGCGATAGCGCGCCTCGGTGTAGAAATGCGCGTCGGGCGTGCGCGTCTGAGGGACGTTGGAGCCCCACAGAATGATGAAGCCCGCATTGTACCAATCGGCCGATTCCGGCACGTCGGTCTGCTCGCCCCAGGTCTGCGGCGAAGCCGGCGGCAGGTCGCAATACCAGTCGTAGAAGGACATGCTCACGCCGCCGATCAGCGACAGGTAGCGCGACCCTGCAGCGTAGGAGATCATCGACATGGCCGGGATGGGCGAGAAGCCGAAGATCCGGTCCGGACCATAGGTCTTCGCCGTGTAGGCGTTGGCTGCGGCGATGATCTCCTGCACCTCGTCCCAGGGCGCGCGCACAAAGCCGCCATGGCCGCGCTTGGTGACGTAGGCGGCGCGCTTCTCCGGGCTCTCGACGATCGAGGCCCAGGCGGCGACCGGCGTCATGATCGCGCGCGCCTCGCGCCACAGCTTGATGAGGCGCGAACGCACCAGCGGATACTTCACGCGATTGCCAGAGTAGAGGTACCAGCTGTAGGAGGCGCCGCGCGAACAGCCGCGCGGTTCGTGGTTGGGCAGGTCGGGGCGGGTGCGCGGATAGTCCGTCTGCTGGGTTTCCCAGGTGACGATGCCGCCCTTCACGTAGATCTTCCACGAACAGGAACCGGTGCAGTTCACGCCATGCGTCGAGCGCACGATCTTGTCGTGCTGCCAGCGCTTGCGATAACCGTCTTCCCAGCGGCGATCCTCGTTCGTGGTGATGCCGTGGCCGTTCGAGAACGGCTCCTGGACCTTCTTGAAGAAGGTCAGGCGGTCAAGAAAATGACTCATGTCGTGATGCCTCGAAGGTCTGTCGGGATCATTGCGCGGGGGTCATGGCGGGGGTGGTGCGGCCGCCATGTTCGATGTCGTGCAGCAGGCCGCCGCGGCGCGTGTAGAACCACCAGGTCGCCAGCACGCAGCTCACGTAGAAGGCCAGGAAGGCGTAGAGCGCCGTCTCCGCACCGCCGGTCATGGCGATGGAGGTGCCGAAGCTCTTGGGGATGAAGAAGGCGCCGTAGGCGGCGATGGCGGAGGTGAAGCCGATGATGGCCGCCGCCTCCTTGTCGGATTGCTTGACGCGTTCCGCGGCGTTCAGCCCCGGCTCGAGCCGTGCCACTTCCTTCCGCATGATCGCGGGGATCATCTGGAAGGTGGAGGCATTGCCCACGCCGGTCGCGGCGAATAGGAACAGGAAGCTCGCGAAGAAGACCGGGAAGGAGGTCGGGTCGCCCTTCATCCCGATTGCGTAGAGGATGCCCATCACGCCGGCCGACATCGCGATGAAGACCCAGAAGGTGATGCGCCCGCCACCGATCCGGTCGCAGGCCTTGCCGGCGACCGCCCGCGACAACGCGCCCACCAGCGGGCCGAGGAAGGCGAGTTGCAGCGCGTTGACCTCGGGGTAGAGGATCCGCGACAGCAGCGGGAAGGCCGCCGAGAAGCCGATGAAGGAGCCGAAGGTGCCGGTGTAGAGCCAGCACATGATCCAGTTGTGCGTGCGCCGGAAGATCACCGCTTGGTCGGAGAAGGAGGCCTTCATGGTCGCAATGTCGTTCATCCCGAACCAGGCTGCGAAGGCCGAGGCGATGATGAAGGGCACGAAAACGAAGCCGGCATTTTGCAGCCAGAGTGTCGTGGTGACGCCGGCGACGGTCGCAGTCTGTGGCGCACCACCCAGCCAACCAAAGACGCCCGCCGTTATGGCCAGCGGGACGACGAACTGCACCACGCTGACGCCCAGGTTGCCGAGACCGGCATTGATCGCCAGTGCGTTGCCCTTCTCCCGCTTCGGGAAGAAGAACGAGATGTTGGCCATGGAGGAGGCGAAGTTACCGCCGCCGAGCCCGCACAGCAGCGCCAGGACCAGGAAGATCCAGTAGGGCGTGGCCGGGTCCTGCACCGCGAAGCCCATGCCGAGGGCCGGGATCAACAGCGACCAAGTCGCCAGAGTGGTCCATAGACGGCCACCGAAGATGGCGGGCATGAAGCTGTAGGCGATGCGCAGCGTGGCACCCGACAAGCCGGGCAGCGACGCCAGCCAGAACAGTTGTTCGTTGGTGAAGGCGAAGCCCACGCTCGGCAACTTCGCCACGACGACGGACCACACCATCCAGACGGAGAAGGACAGCAGCAGGCAGGGCACCGAAATCCACAGGTTGCGGCGCGCGATGGCGCGGCCGCCGCCGTCCCAGAAGGTCTTGTCCTCGGGCCGCCAATCCTGGATCGGGCCGGTAGCGGCCAGCGCGCCCTGCTGGGCGGCACCATGGATTGGCTGCATTTCCGGCAGTTCGGGCAGGCTGCGGGCCGCGATACCCTGCTCGGCGGCCTGGCGTTCCATCTGCCGGATTGCGACATGCATCCAGACGGTCGCCACGGCGACCAACACGAACAGCAGCCAGAAGCAGCTCTGCCACACGCCGGTCAGGTCATTCAGCGCGCCGAATGCGATCGGCAGCACGAAGCCGCCCAGGCCACCGACCAGGCCCACGATCCCGCCCACGGCGCCGACGCGATCAGGGTAGTAGACCGGGATGTGCTTGAAGACAGCGGCCTTGCCGAGGCTCATGAAAAAGCCGAGCACGAAAGTCACGACGATGAAGCCGATCAGCCCCATGGACATGCTGAAGCTCACCGGCCCGCGAATGCCTTGCACCACGTATTCGGTCGGCGGGTAGGAGAGGATGAAGGTGCAGAATACCGAGACCAGGAAGGTCCAGTACATGATGCGCCGGGCACCGAACTTGTCGGACAGGTGGCCGCCATAGGCGCGGAAGATCGAAGCCGGGATGGAATAGGCCGCGCCCACCATACCCGCGGTGACGATATCGAGCCCGTAGACGCCGATCAGGTAGCGCGGCAGCCACAGCGCCAGCGCCACGAAGGCACCAAAGACGAAGAAGTAGTAGAGCGAAAACCGCCAGACCTGGATGTTTTTCAGCGGCTCCATCATGGCCGAGAGCGGCTCGGGCTTTGCCCCAGTCGCTCGGCGGCGGGCCAGGTCGGGATCGTCCTTGGTCATCAGAAAGAAGACGATCGCCATGACCAGCAGCGCCGCCGCCCAGATCAGCGCGACGGTCTTCCACCCATAGGCGACCATGATGACGGGTGCGGCGAATTTGGTGACCGCGGCGCCCACGTTGCCGGCGCCGAATATGCCCAGCGCGGTACCCTGCTTCTCCTTCGGAAACCACTTGGCCACATAGGCGACGCCGACCGAGAAGGAACCACCGGCGATGCCGACACCCAACGCTGCGAGCAGGAAGGTCGGGTAGTCATAGGCCTGGGTCAGCAGGGCGGTCATCACCGCGGCCGACAGCATGGTGAAGGTGAACACCATCCGGCCGCCATACTGGTCCGCCCAGATGCCGAGGATCAGGCGAATCAGTGAGCCGGTGAGGATGGGCGTGCCGACCAGCAGTCCGAACTGCGTTTCGCTCAAGCCCAGGTCGCGTTTGATCTGCACGCCGATGATGGCGAAGATCGTCCAGACCGCGAAGCACACCGTGAAGGCAATGGTCGAGAGCCAAAGCGCCCGGCCCTGTTCAGGCCCGCCCTGTACGGCGGATGGTGCAGTTGCGCTGGACATTCATGCCCCCTTCCTCACGACGCGCGGCGTCTGGTCGGGGCGAAGTGAACGTAGCGGCGGCGGAATCCTGCTTGATTTAAGTCAAGCTCAGGTTAGTCCGGGAGCGATTCAAGACCACTGCCGACGCGGGGCATGGGGCCCGGATGCATGAATCAAGCGCAAGTGCGACGTCCGGCCGTTCCTCACTTGACAATAGTCAAGCAGACGGCGCCGCGCCGGAGTAAGGTGTGGTGCGGGAGGCGAGCCATGCGAAGCCAAGATTTAGAGGAGATGCGACGCATCCCCTTCTTCCGGAGTGTCGAGCCTGGCCAGGTCGAGGCCATGCTGCGCGGCGCCTTTCTGCAGCGGTTCCCTGCCCATGTGGAACTCATCCATACCGGGGAGCCGGCCGACTTCCTGCACGTCGTGGTTGAGGGCACGGTCGAGATGTTCTCGGTCCACCGCGACCGTGAAACGACGCTTGGCGTTTCGGGGCCTGGAGACAGCTTTATTCTCGCCGCTGTGCTGTTCGACCGCCCCTATCTCCAATCGGCACGCGCCTTGCTCGCTTCGCGGATCCTGATGGTGCCGGCGGACGCCGTGCGGCAGGCTTTTGCTGCCGATGCTGGCTTCGCACGGGCGATCGCTGAAAACTTGGCTTTGGCCTATCGCGGCGTTATCAAGGAGTTGAAGAACCAGAAGCTGCGTTCCGGTTTGGAGCGGTTGGCCAACTGGTTGCTCACGCATGATGCGGAGAATGGCTCTACTGGGCACTTCGACTTCCCCTTCGACAAGAAGGTGCTCGCGGCACGTCTGGGCATGGCGCCGGAAGTACTATCGCGGTCGTTTGCGGCGCTTGGTGCCTACCACGTCGTGGTGCACGGTCCCTCAGTCGTGATCCAGGACGTGGCCGCGCTGCGCAAGCTGGCGCATCCCTGCTCCACCATCGACGGGACAAGCCTGTGATGCATCGCCGATGCTGACGGCAGAAGATTGGGCGATCCTGCGAACGAGTGCGATCCTGCGCGATCTGCCTCCGGCAGATCTGGCGGCACTGGTGGATGAACGCTCGGTACGATCGATCGAGCGCGGCCAGGTTCTGTTTCAGCAAGGCGATCCGGCCCGTGCGTTCTTTCTGGTGCTGGGTGGCCAGGTCAAGCTGAGCCGCGTGAACCCTGGGGGCGATGAGGCAGTCGTCCACATTTATGGCGCGGGGGAGAGCTTCGCCGAAGCGGCGATGTTCCTGGGCGGCCGCTATCCGGTCGCAGCTGAAGCGGTGGTGCCATCGCGCGTCATGCACATCGAAAGCGATGCCTTGCGCCGTAAGGTGGCCGAGCGACCGGAGATCGCCTTCGCGATGATGGCCTCGATGTCCCGGCACCTGAAGGTGCTGGTTGACCAGATCGAGAAGATGAAGCTGCTTTCTGCGGACCAGCGCGTGGCCGAGTTTCTGCTCGGCCTCTGTGGCGAGAAGACAGGTGCCGTCACGCTGAGCCTGCCGCACGAGAAAAGCCTGATCGCCAACCGCCTGGGCATGAAGCCCGCGACGTTCTCGCGCGCCATCGCGCGAATCAGAGACCTGGGTGTCGAGGTGACAGGCAATCAGGCAAGCATCCGTGACACGGCGTTGGTTTTGGCTTTCGTCAATCGGTCGGCGGAAGACTGAGTGAAGTGCTTCTACCCATGCTCACTGCATCATTATTTATACGCACCTCGCAACATCCGCCAACGCAAGGCTAACTCCCTCAGCCTCCTCACAGCCATGTAAGCACATGCAGGACGACGCCAGCAGCGGCAGTGATGCCGAGGGTGCGCAGGACGCCCTGCTTCAGCCGGAACAGTGCAACCGCCGCCAGGATGGCGAGCGCCAGCGCCGCAAGATCGAGACTGGTCGGCAGCGGCAGGCTAACGGCCACCGGACCGAATTGAACATCCACCAGGTCTCGGAACAGCACGCGCAGCCCAAACCAGACGGCCAGGTTCGCGACCACGCCGACGACTGCGGCGGTGATGGCGGCGAGCGCGCCCGACAGCGCCTTGTTATCCTGCAGCTTCTCGATGACTGGCGCGCCGAGGAAGACAAAGGCAAAGCACGGGGCGAAGGTCACCCACAGCACGAGCCCGGAGGCGATGATGCCGCCACCCAGGCCGCTCAGCCCCTCCGGCGCGCGGAAACCAGCCAGGAACCCCACAAACTGCAGCACCAGGATGAGCGGCCCCGGCGTGGTCTCGGCGAGGCCGAGGCCGGCCAACATCTCCGTGGCAGACAGCCAGCCATAGGCCTGCACCGCGTCCTGCGCGACATAAGCGAGCACCGCATAAGCGCCACCCACCGTCACCACCGCCATCTTAGAGAAGAACCAGGCGATGTCGGCGTAGGTTCCGCCAACCATCGCCATCAGCACGGCGACCGGCACAAGCCACAGCGCCAGCGCCGCCATGCCTGCCTTGCGTGCCTCCGCCGCAAGCCGCGCAGGCCGCCCTGGATCAGCCGCCAACACGGCGTCAATCAACGCCACCGAATTGCCCTTGGCCTGACCATGACTTCCAGCCGAGAAATGGCCGGGCGTCACGTAGCCGATGATGCCGGCGGCCAGCACCACGGCTGGAAACGGCAGGTTGAGGAAGAACAACGCGACGAAGGCAGCTGCCGCCAGCACCCAGGCGGCCCGGCCCTTCAAGGCACGCCGCCCAATGCGCAGCAGCGCCTCGACCACCAGCACCAGCACCGCGCATTTCAGTCCGAAGAACAGCGCGGCGATCAGCGGTACGTCACCGAGCGTCGCGTAGATTACTGACAGCACCAGCATGACCGCGGCACCGGGCAGGATGAACAGCAACCCGGCGGCGAGCCCGCCCTTCACGCCATGCATGATCCAGCCGAGATAGGTCGCCAATTGCTGCGCTTCCGGACCCGGCAGCAGCGTGCAGAAGTTCAGGGCCTGGAGGAAACGTCGCTCGCCGATCCAGTGGCGGTCATCGACCACCTCCCGGTGTAGCAAAGCGATCTGCCCGGCCGGCCCGCCGAAGGATAGCAGGCCGATCTTCAGCCACACGCGCAGCGCCGCGGCGAAGGTGGGAAGGCGGGCCGCGGCCGCCGCCGCCGCTGCCTCGCTAGGGGTCGTTCGTACTTCGCTCATGCCCGGGCTCCGGGGGTGGGCCAGTTGTGGGTCTCCGCCGTGGCATCGCGGGCCCAGCGGAAGAAGGCGTCGTAGAGAGGCATCGCCGCGTCGAGCTGTGCGAGATCGTCACGGAACATGCGCGACAGGCCGAGGGACGCTGCCAGCAATCCCGCCGCCTCCGGTGCCAGATCGAGCGCGGCGGTGTCCGCGCCACGGACGATCAAGGCCAGGCGTGCCAGAGCCTCCGAGCGCAGGCCGAACTCCTCGATCATGACGTCGAAGGTACAGAGCGGCCCCCGATGGCTCCAGAATACGCCTTCGATGTCGAAAGGCGTGGCGCCGAAACGCTCCGCGACTGCGGGTACGTCCGATGGGGCGACGAACAGGAAGGCTGCGGCGGGGTCGATGAAGCGGCGGATCAGCCAGGGGCAGGCAATGCGATCGATCTTCGGACGGGCGCGGGTGACCCAGACAGTCCTTCCCTCGGCGTCCCGTGGCGGCAGATGATCGGGCACGACCAGTGGCGCGTCGGCTGCGCCGGACCAAGCCTCGAAACCACCCTCCAAGACCTCGGCACGGCCGCCCTTGAGGCGGATCCATGCAGCGACGCCCTGACTGAGCTTCATCCCGCGCTGGCAGACGATCACACTGGACCGGCCGGCGAAAGCTTCCGCCCAAGTCGTGACGTTGCGGTAGTCGCGGCGCAGGCTGGCAGGCAGGAGCCGCGGGTCCCGCGCGAAGTCCTCATCGGTGCGGACGTCGATGATGGTGGGCACCTCAGGGAGGCCCATGAGGCGCGTGAGCTGCGAAACAGTGATGATATCGGGACTCGGCATGATGCGTCCTCTCCTAATGCGCGAAGCGCGGGAGCATGGACGCGATTCTTGGGCCGAAGCCTCACGGGGCGATCGCGGATAACCCCTTGGCGGCAGAATGCGCAGCACGGAAGTCAGGGTCAAGACCGGGCAGATTCACCGGAGGCGAATCCTGTCATCCGGCGAGACACGTCTCACGAAGGCCAGAGCAGGTTGGAATCGGGTTCCCACCGCTGCTCCAATTTACCCCGTAAATTCAATACCTTGTAGCCGATGCCCTGGGGCCGCCTCGTGGAGCATTTGTTCCTGGGGGCCGGATGGGGTGCCGTTTTCGAGTGGCTGTAGGCGGCTTTGGGCGAACTTCGGCGAACCGTCGGCAGTTGGGCGGCCCTCAGGCCGCTGGATTCGGGGGCACGAATGCGGCCCCACGAAAGGTGCAGCCGGCGAAGAGGCTATGACGGGTTCGGTGCGCAACCTGACGTCCTTCGCGGCGGAGCGCCTGCCATACGACTCGAGCCATAGATGTACGCGCTGATGCAGTGCCATCCCGTCGGCCCTATGGCCGAGCCAGGATTGGCGGAGTTCGGCGCCGCGCTTCGAAATGTGCTGAGTTCGCGGTGGAGTGAGCACCGGCATCGGGGCCATGTCCGTCGTCGAATGGTTTGAGACAGCGGAGGCGTTTGGCTAGCGGAGGATCTGGCCCATCGGGTTTCGAGGTTAGGCGGCGAGTTTCTGGTGGATCAAG
>NZ_JAAVNE010000062.1 GCF_012103215.1 Falsiroseomonas selenitidurans | reverse complement strand
GCGCCGATCGCGATGGATGAGGGCCTGCGGTTTGCGATCCGCGAAGGCGGCCGCACCGTCGGCGCCGGCGTCGTCGCCAAGATCGTCAAGTAACGCGACGACGGAAGGGTACGGGCCAAAGCGCCATGGACAGCCAGAACATCCGCATTCGCCTCAAGGCGTTCGATCACCGCGTGCTGGATGGCAGCACGCGGGAGATCGTCAACACGGCCAAGCGGACGGGTGCGCGGGTGCGCGGGCCCATCCCGCTGCCGACGCAGATCGAACGTTTCACGGTCAACCGCTCGCCGCACGTCGACAAGAAGTCGCGCGAGCAGTTCGAGATCCGCACGCATCGTCGCCTGCTCGATATCGTCGATCCCACCCCGCAGACCGTGGACGCGCTGATGAAGCTCGACCTCGCCTCGGGCGTGGACGTCGAGATCAAGCTCTGATCCGGCGACAAGAGGACCAACCACCATGTCCATCACAGGCCGTCAGGTTACGGGCCGTTCCGGGCTGATCGCCCGGAAGCTGGGTATGTCCCGGCTTTTCAACGAGGACGGTTCCACCGTTCCTGTCACGGTTCTGCACGTCGATGACGTGCGGGTCATCGCACAGCGCACGATGGAGAAGGACGGCTACGTCGCCGTCCAGATCGGCATCGGCAACGCCAAGCCGAAGAACGTGACGAAGCCCCAGAAGGGCCACTTCGCGAAGGCCGGCGTCGAGGCGCCGCGCAAGACCGTGGAGTTCCGCGTGGCCGAGGACGCGCTGCTGGCGCCTGGCACGAAGCTCGACCTCGGGCATTTCGTGGCCGGCCAGAAGGTCGACGTCACCGGCGTGACGCAGGGCAAGGGCTTTGCCGGCGCCATGAAGCGCTGGAACTTCTCGGGTCTCGAGGCGTCGCACGGCGTGTCGATCAGCCACCGCTCGCACGGCTCCACCGGCAACCGCCAGGACCCGGGCAAGACCTTCAAGAACAAGAAGATGGCCGGCCACATGGGCGTCGAGCGCGTGACCACGCAGAACCTGGTCATCGCCGGGCACGATGCGGAGCGCGGGCTGCTTCTGGTGAAGGGCGCGGTTCCCGGCTCGAAGGGCAGCTATGTGCTGGTGCGCGATGCGGTGAAGCGCGCGCGCCATCCGGATGCGCCGTATCCGGCCGGTGTTGCCGCTGACGCTGGGGCGCAAGGGTAAGAATCATGGCGATCCAGCTTCCTGTCATCACCCTCGACAACGCCCCCGCCGGCCAGGTCGACCTGCCGGAGGCCTTCTTCGGGGCCGAGCCGCGCGCCGACATCATGGCCCGTGTGGTCCATTGGCAGCTCGCCAAGCGGCGCGCCGGGACCCACAAGGCCAAGGGCATGGGCGAGGTTTCCGGCACCACCAAGAAGCCGTACCGGCAGAAGGGCACCGGCAATGCGCGCCAGGGCTCGCTGCGTGCGCCGCAGTACCGCAAGGGCGGCGTCGTGCATGGGCCGGTGGTGCGTGACCATGGCTACAACCTGAACAAGAAGGTCCGGCGCCTGGGCCTGATCTGCGCGCTCTCCGCCAAGGTGGCGGCGGGCAAGCTGATCGTGCTCGATGCCGCGTCCGCCGCGGAGGGGGCCAAGACCTCCGCCATGGTGGCGCAGCTGAAGAAGCTGGGCTGGGACAGCGCGCTGGTCGTGGATGCGACGGTGGATGAGGGCTTCGCCCGCGTCACCCGCAACATCCCGAAGATCGACGTGCTGCCGACGATCGGCGCCAACGTCTACGACATCCTGAACCACGACATGCTCGTGGTGACGCGCGCCGGGCTCGATGCCCTGGCGGCGCGCCTCAGCGGTGTTGCGGCGCGTGGCGCGGCGTCGAACGGCGTTTCTGAGGAATCCGAGGCATGAGCGAGACGGCACCCAAGCCGCGCGGCAAGGTCCTGTCCGCGGAGCGCCTGTACCAGGTGATCCTGGCGCCGGTGGTGACGGAGAAGGCGACGCGGCTGAACGAGACCAGCCAGGTGACCTTCAAGGTGACGCTGGATGCGACCAAGCCGGAGATCCGGCAGGCCGTTGAGAAGCTGTTCAACGTCCAGGTCGAGGCGGTGAACACGCTGGTGATGAAGGGCAAGACCAAGCGGTTCCGCGGCCGGGCTGGCCAGCGTTCCGATTGGAAGAAGGCGGTGGTGCGGCTGCAGGCCGGACAGACCATCGACCTCACGACGGGGCTTGCGTGACGCCATGGCATTGAAATCGTTCAACCCGGTCACCCCGTCGTCGCGCGGCACGGTCCTCGTCGACCGCAGCGACCTGTGGAAGGGCAAGCCGGTCAAGGGCTTGACCGAAGGCAAGCCGCATTCCGGCGGCCGCAACAACCATGGCCGCACCACGGTGCGGTTCCGGGGTGGCGGACACAAGCAGTCCTATCGCATCGTCGACTTCAAGCGTCGCAAGTTCGACGTGGCGGCGGTGGTCGAGCGGCTGGAATACGACCCGAACCGCTCCGCCTGGATCGCGCTGCTGAAGTACGCCGATGGCGAGCTGGCCTATATCATTGCGCCGCAGCGCCTGAAGGCGGGCGACAGCGTGGTGTCGGGCGAGAAGGTCGACATCAAGCCCGGCAATGCGATGCCGCTGGCCAACATCCCGGTCGGCACCATCATCCATTGCCTGGAGATGAAGCCCGGCGCCGGTGCCAAGGTCGCGCGTTCGGCCGGCACCTTCTGCCAGCTGGTCGGCAAGGATGCGGGCTACGCGCAGGTGAAGCTGATGTCCGGCGAGGTCCGCCTGGTGCGGGCCGAGTGCATGGCCGCCATCGGCGCCGTGTCGAACCCGGACAACAGCAACCAGCAGATCGGCAAGGCCGGCCGCACCCGGTGGATGGGCTTCCGCCCGCATGTCCGCGGCGTGGTCATGAACCCGGTCGATCACCCGCATGGTGGTGGTGAAGGCCGGACCTCCGGCGGCCGCCATCCGGTTACCCCGTGGGGCAAGCCCACCAAGGGTGCCAAGACCCGTAACAACAAGCGTACGGACCGGCTCATCGTCCGGCGCCGCAACGCGACGAAGGGCTGACGGCAATGTCGCGCAGCGTCTGGAAGGGGCCGTTCGTCGACGGCTACCTGCTCAACAAGGCAGAGGCAGCCCGCGCTTCGGGCCGCAACGAGGTCATCAAGATCTGGTCGCGCCGCAGCACGATCCTGCCGCAGTTCGTCGGCCTGGTGTTCGGCGTGTACAACGGGAAGAAGTTCATCCCGGTGCAGGTGAACGAGAACATGGTCGGCCACAAGTTCGGGGAGTTCTCGCCGACGCGGACCTTCACCGGCCACTCGGCCGACAAGAAGGCGAAGCGGGGCTGATCGCACCATGAGCAAGCCGAAGCACGAGCGCGCGCTCGAAGAAACCGAGGCGCAGGCCATCACGAAGAACATTCGTGTCAGCCCGCGCAAGCTGAACCTGGTGGCGGGGCTGATCCGCGGCCGCACGGCGCAAGACGCCGTCGCGACGCTGACCTTCTCCAAGCGCCGCATCGCCCAGACGGTGAAGAAGACGCTCGAGAGTGCGATCGCCAACGCCGAGAACAACCACTCCCTGGATGTCGACCGCCTGGTCGTCACCAAGGCCGAGGTTGGCCGCGCCGTGGTGATGAAGCGCTTCCATGCGCGTGGCCGTGGCCGCTCCTCGCAGATCGAGAAGTGGTTCAGCCATCTGAAGATCGTGGTGGCCGAGCAGTCCGTGCCGGCGCCGGCGGCACAGCAGGAGGCCGCGTAACATGGGTCACAAAGTCAATCCCATCGGGCTCCGGCTCGGCATCAACCGCACGTGGGACAGCCGCTGGTACGCGGACAATGAATACGCGCGGATGCTGCATGAGGACCTGAAGCTGCGGAAGACGCTGCGCGAGCGCCTGAAGGGCGCCGGCGTGTCCCGCGTGGTGATCGAGCGTCCGGCGAAGAAGCCGCGCGTTACGATTCATGCCGCCCGTCCGGGCGTGGTGATCGGCAAGAAGGGCGCGGACATCGAGAACCTGCGCAAGGACCTGGCGAAGATGGCCGGGGCCGAGGTCTCGCTGAACATCGTCGAGATCCGCAAGCCGGAAATCGACAGCACCCTGGTGGCCGAGAGCATTGCGCAGCAGCTGGAGCGCCGCGTGGCCTTCCGCCGCGCCATGAAGCGTGCCGTGCAGTCCGCCATGCGGCTGGGCGCCGGCGGCATCCGCATCAACTGCTCCGGCCGTCTCGGCGGGGCGGAGATCGCGCGCATGGAGTGGTACCGCGAGGGCCGCGTGCCGCTGCACACGCTGCGCGCGGACATCGATTTCGGCGTCGCGACCGCGAAGACCACCTACGGCACCTGCGGTGTCAAGGTTTGGATCTTCAAGGGCGAGGTCATGGCCCATGATCCGATGGCGCAGGACAAGCGCGCCGCGGAACAAGCGCCGCAGCGTTGAAGGTAGTGAATCATGCTGCAGCCTAAGCGCACCATCTATCGCAAGGCCCACAAGGGCCGCATCAAGGGCGTGGCCAAGGGTGGCTTCACGCTCAACTTCGGCGGCTTCGGCCTGAAGGCGCTGGAGCCCGAGCGGGTGACGGCGCGCCAGATCGAGGCGGCGCGTCGTGCCATCACGCGCGCCATGAAGCGCCAGGGCCGGGTGTGGATCCGCATCTTCCCGGATGTGCCGGTCTCCACCAAGCCGGCCGAAGTCCGCATGGGCTCCGGCAAGGGCGCGCCGGAATACTGGGTGGCCCGCGTCAAGCCCGGCCGCATCATGTTCGAACTCGACGGCGTGTCCGGCGAGATCGCGCGTGAGGCGCTGGAGCTCGGGGCTGCGAAGCTGCCCATCAAGACCAAGATCGTGACGCGCCTCGGCGCGGCGCCGGAGGCCTGACATGGCTCAGACGAAGATCGCGGACGTGCGGGCCAAGACCCCGGACGAGCTGCAGGAGATGCTGGTGGACCTGAGGAAGGAGCAGTTCAACCTGCGCTTCCAGCGTGCCACCGGGCAGCTTGAGGCGACGGGCCGCATCAAGCAGGTGCGGCGCGACATCGCGCGGGCGAAGACGATCATGGCCGAGCGCGCCCGCGCCCAGGCCGGTAACAGCGACCGGCGCGCCGAAGGCGCGACGGCGAATCAAGCTTAAGGGGTTCGGGCGATGCCGAGGCGCGTCCTCACGGGCCGGGTGGTCAGCGACAAGACCGACAAGACGGTGACCGTCCTTGTCGAGCGTCGCGTGATGCATCCGCTCTACAAGAAGTTCATCCGCCGGTCGAAGAAGTACGCCGCGCACGACGACGCCAACCTGTGCAAGGAAGGCGACGTGGTGTCGATCGAGGAATGCCGTCCGATCAGCAAGAGCAAGACCTGGCTGGTCGTGGTGCGCAACGGCGATGCGGTCGAGCGGCCGGAGGGCTTCTCCGCCCCCGCCCCGAAGACCGCGCCCGAAGCGCCGGCAGCGGCAGTCTGAGGCGCACAGCAGATGATCCAGGTCGAATCCAACCTCGACGTCGCCGACAATTCCGGTGCGCGCCGCGTCCAGTGCATCAAGGTGCTGGGCGGTTCCAAGCGCCGCACGGCCTCCGTCGGTGACATCATCGTCGTTTCCGTCAAGGAAGCGATTCCCCGCGCCAAGGTGAAGAAGGGCGAGGTGCATCGCGCCGTCATCGTACGCACGGCCTATCCCGTGCGGCGCATCGACGGCACGGCGATCCGCTTCGACAACAACGCCGCGGTGCTGATCAACAAGCAGGGCGAGCCGATCGGGACCCGCATCTTCGGGCCGGTCGTGCGCGAGCTGCGTGGGCGCAAGTTCATGAAGATCATCTCGTTGGCGCCGGAGGTCCTGTAAGGCCATGGCCGCGAAGATCAAGAAGGGCGACCGCGTCGAGGTTCTCGCCGGTCGCGACAAGGGCAAGAAGGGCGATGTCATTCGCGTCCTGCCCGAGGAGAACCGCGCCTTCGTGCAGGGCGTGAACATGGTGAAGCGCCACACCAAGCCGCAGGGCATGGGCAAGCCGGGCGGCATCGTCGAGAAGGAGGGTCCGATCGACCTCTCCAACCTGGCGCTGCTCGACCCGGTGTCCGGCAAGGCGACGCGGGTGGGTTTCAAGGTGCTCGAGGATGGCCGCAAGGTGCGCGTGGCCAGGCCGTCGGGTGAGGTGATCGACCGATGAGCGGGACCAAGAAGGGCGGGACCCCCGCCAAGGGCGGGGCCAAGTCGACGCCGCCGAAGAAGGGCAACGCGGCCCCGGCCGCCGCCAAGGGCGGCGAGCAGCGGGTCGCCCCGGCCTCGCCGGCCGCGGTTGCCAAGGCCGGTGAGGCGCATGCATCGCCGCAGGGCCAGACGCGGCTTCGCAAGCTGTACGAGGAGGTCGTGCGCCAGCGCCTGACCGAGGAGTTCGGCTACAAGAACCCGATGGAAGTGCCGAAGCTCGAGAAGATCGTCATCAACATGGGCGTGGGCGAAGCCGCGGGCGACCAGAAGAAGCTGGACGCTGCGGTGGCCGACCTGATGGCGATCGCCGGGCAGAAGCCGGTGAAGACCAAGGCGCGCAAGGCCATCGCGGGGTTCAAGATCCGCGAGGGCCAGGCGATCGGCTGCAAGGTCACGCTGCGCAAGGCGCGGATGTACGAGTTCCTCGACCGTCTGGTGACCATCGCCCTGCCGCGCGTGCGCGACTTCCGTGGCATCCCGGGCAACCGTGGCTTCGATGGCCGTGGCAACTACGCCATGGGCCTGAAGGAGCAGATCGTGTTCCCCGAGATCAACTACGACAAGGTGGACACGGTGCGCGGCATGGACATCCAGTTCGTGACCACCGCGAAGACCGACAAGGAAGCGAAGGCGCTGCTCAAGGCGTTCGACCTTCCTTTCGCCAACTGATTTGGAAAACCGCCCGGCTTGGATGTGTCCAAGCGGGGCAGGTTCCGGAGGATTTGAGACGGCATGGCCAAGACCTCGTCTGTCGAGAAGAACAAGCGTCGTGAGCGGCTTTCGAAGCTGCACGCGCCCAAGCGCGCCGCCCTCAAGGCGGTGGTGATGGACCGCGAGCTGCCGGTGGAGGAGCGCTTCGAGGCGACGCTGAAGCTGGCGCAGCTGCCGCGCAACGGCGCCAAGAACCGCGTTCGCCTGCGTTGCGAACTGACCGGCCGTCCCCGCGGCAACTACCGCAAGTTCAAGCTCAGCCGTAACCAGCTCCGCGATCTGGCCAATAATGGTCAGATCCCCGGTCTGGTTAAGGCCAGCTGGTAAGGAGGGCCGCGAATGTCGCTGTCCGATCCGTTGGGTGACATGCTCACCCGTATCCGCAACGCCCAGCGTGCGCGCCAGACGCGCTGCGTGGCGCCGGCCTCCAAGCTGCGGGAGAACGTGCTCGATGTGCTGAAGCGCGAAGGCTACATCCGCGCCTTCGCCACCGAGCAGCTGCGCCCGGGCATCAAGGTCATCAGCATCGAGCTGAAGTATTCGGAAGGCGAGCCCGCCATCAAGGAGATCAGCCGCGTGTCCAAGCCGGGCCGCCGGGTGTATTCCAAGATCGCGGAGCTGCCGAAGTTCTACTCCGGTCTCGGCATCTCGATCCTGTCCACGCCGAAGGGCGTGATGAGCGACAATGAGGCCCGCGCTGCCAATGTTGGCGGCGAAGTCCTCTGCCGCGTGTTCTGACGGGAGGATAGGCATGTCTCGCGTCGGCAAATATCCGGTTCCGGTTCCGGCAGGCGTCCAGGTGGCGCTGCAGGGCCGCAAGGTTGTGGCCAAGGGCAAGAATGGCGAGTTGTCGCTCGACCTGACCGAGGAGGTCGATGTCACCATCGACGGCGGCAAGGTCGCGGTGGCGCCGCGCGGTTCCGACCGCCGGGCCCGCACCATGTGGGGCACCACCCGCAGCCTGATCCAGAGCATGGTGACGGGGGTTTCCACCGGCTTCACCCGGTCCATGGAAATCACCGGCACCGGCTACCGCGCCGCGGTGCAGGGCAAGGAACTGGTGCTCAACCTGGGCTACAGCCACGACATCCGCTATCCGATCCCGGCGGGTATCAAGATCACCTGCGAGAAGCCGACCTCCATCAAGGTGGAAGGCGCCGACAAGCGCCAGGTCGGCCAGGTGGCCTCTGAGATCCGCGCGTATCGCGGCCCCGAGCCCTACAAGGGCAAGGGCGTGCGCTACGACAACGAGGTGATCCTCCGGAAGGAGGGTAAGAAGAAGTAATGGCCGACAAGAAGCTCGCATTGACGGAGCGCCGCCGTTCGCGGCTGCGCTACCAGCTCAAGATGAAGTCCGGCGGCCGGGTGCGGCTGTCCGTCTTCCGCTCGGGCAAGCACATCTACGCGCAGGTCATCGACGACAAGGCGGGCCGTACGCTCGCCGCCGCGTCGTCGCTCGAGAAGGCGATGCGCGAGGAGCTGAAGACCGGCGCCGACAAGGATGCGGCGGCGGTGGTGGGCAAGCTGGTGGCGGAGCGTGCGCTCGCCGTCGGCGTTGTCGAGGTGGTGTTCGATCGCGGTCCGTACCTCTACCACGGTCGCGTCAAGGCGCTCGCGGAGGCTGCCCGCGAGGGCGGCCTCTCCTTCTAAGGAGTTCGGGAATGGCACGGGAACCCCGGAGCGGCGAGGGCGGCGGTGGCGGTGAGGGCGGCGATCGCCGTCGGGGCCGCGGTCGCGACCGCAACGAGAACAGGCAGGAGCGGCAGGACGGCGACGAGCTGAAGGACAAGCTCGTCACCATCAACCGCGTGGCCAAGGTGGTGAAGGGCGGCCGTCGGTTCAGCTTCGCCGCGCTGGTCGTTGTTGGCGACCAGAAGGGCCGCGTGGGCTGGGGCGCCGGCAAGGCGCGCGAGGTGCCGGAGGCGATCCGCAAGGCGACGGAGCGTGCCAAGCGCACGATGATCCGCGTGCCGATGCGCGAGGGTCGCACCCTGCATCACGACCAGGTCGGCGAGTTCGGCGCGGGCCGCGTGATCCTGCGGGCAGCGCCCGCCGGCACCGGCATCATCGCCGGCGGCCCGATGCGCGCGGTGTTCGAGACGCTGGGCATGGGCGACGTCGTCGCCAAGTGCACCGGCACGACGAACCCGCACAACATGGTGAAGGCGACCTTCGCGGCGCTGGGCCGCTGCACGAGCCCGCGGGCCGTGGCGGCGCGGCGTGGCAAGAAGGTCTCGGACCTGCTGGGTCCGCGCAAGGACGCCGTGGCCGAGGGCGCGGCGCCGGAGGCGGCGAATGTCTGACGAGAAGAAGACCGTGAAGGTGACCCAGACCGGGTCGCCGATCGGCCGCAAGCCCGGCCAGCGTGAAACGCTGATCGGTCTCGGCCTGAACAAGATCCGCCGTTCGCGGGAGCTGGAGGATACTCCGGCCGTGCGCGGCATGATCCGGAAGGTCGCCCACCTGCTGAAGGTGGACGAAACCCCCGGGAATGGTGGGTGACATGAAGCTCAACGAGATCCGCGACAACGACGGCGCCCGGCCGAAGTTCAAGCGCATCGGCCGCGGCATCGGCTCCGGCAAGGGCAAGACCTCGGGCCGCGGCGTCAAGGGTCAGAAGGCCCGCACCGGCGTCTCCCTCAACGGCTTCGAGGGCGGTCAGCTGCCGATCTACCGGCGTCTGCCGAAGCGTGGCTTCGTCAACATCTTCCGCAAGGTCTACGCGCCGCTGAACCTCGGCACGCTGGACCAGGCGATCGCCGATGGGCGGCTGCCGGCGGAAGGGCTGATCGACGAGACCATGCTGCGCGAGTCCGGCGTGGTGCGCTCCTCGCCCAAGTACAGCGGCGTGCGGCTGCTCGCGACGGGCGAGCTGACCCGCGCCGTGACGCTGACCGTCTCCGGCGCCTCGGAAGCGGCGGCGGCGGCGGTTCAGGCGGCGGGTGGCACGCTGACGCTGCTGGTCGCCAAGGCCGAGGCCCCGGCGGAGGGCTGAGGCCTCGCCGGGGGTTCGAAAGACCCCCGCGATGCCCGGCCAAGCGATGCGCCGCCCTTGCACCCCGGGGGTGCGGGCGGCACTTTAAGGAAGCTGCGACGCGGCGTCCCGGGCCCGCCCCTTCGGCGAGGCGAGGGGGCGCCGCTTTCGCGAGGAGGGTTCGCACATGGCGTCCGCCGCCGAACAGCTTGCGGCCAATCTGAATCTCGGGGTGCTGGCCAAGGCGACCGAGCTGAAGAACCGGCTGTGGTTCACCCTGGGGGCCTTGCTGGTCTACCGCATCGGCTCCTACGTGCCGGTGCCCGGCATCGATGCCGGCGTGATGGCGGAGCTGCTGCAGCAGATGGGCGGCGGCATCCTCGGCATGTTCGACATGTTCACCGGCGGCTCGCTGGGGCGCATGACGATCTTCGCGCTCAACATCATGCCCTACATCTCCGCCAGCATCATCGTGCAGCTGATGTCGACCGCCATTCCCGCCTGGGAAGCCCTGAAGAAGGAAGGCGAGTCCGGCCGCAAGAAGCTGAACCAGTACACGCGCTACCTGACCCTGGTGATCGCCATCTTCCAGGCCTATGGCATTGCGGTGGGGCTGGAGAGCCTGCGGGGCAGCTTCGGCGCCGCGGTGCACGACCCGGGCATGTTCTTCCGCATCTCCACCGTCATCACCCTGACCGGCGGGACGATGTTCCTGATGTGGCTGGGCGAGCAGATCACGGCGCGGGGCATCGGCAACGGCATCAGCCTGATCATCTTTGCCGGCATCGTCGCCAACCTGCCCTCCGCGCTCGCGGCAACGCTGGAATTGGGCCGGACCGGCGCGCTCTCTGCCTTCTTCATCATCACCTTCCTGGTCATCGCGCTGCTGGTGATCGCGCTGGTGGTCTTCGTCGAGCGGGCGCAGCGGCGCATCCCGGTGCAGTATCCCAAGCGCCAGGTGGGCAACCGCATGTTCGGCGGCGAGAACACGCACCTGCCGCTGAAGCTGAACACCGCCGGCGTCATGCCGCCGATCTTCGCGTCCTCGCTGCTGCTGCTGCCGGCGACCTTCGCGGCCTTCCAGACAGACCGGGCGGAGCCCTCCTTCCTGACGGATGCGGCGAACCTGCTGGCCCATGGGCAGCCACTGTACATGGCGCTGTACCTGGCGCTGATCGTCTTCTTCGCCTTCTTCTACACGGCGGTGGTGTTCAACCCGCAGGAGACGGCGGATAATCTGCGCAAATACGGCGGATTCGTGCCCGGCATCCGGCCCGGCCTGCCGACCGCGCAGTATTTCGACCGGGTGCTGACCAGGCTGACGGCGGTGGGGGCGATCTATCTTTCCGTGGTCTGCATCCTGCCCGAGCTGCTGATCTCGAATTACGGGGTGCCCTTCTATTTCGGCGGCACCTCGCTGCTTATCATCGTGTCGGTAACGATGGACACGGTGGCCCAGGTGCAGTCACATTTGTTTGCCCATCAGTATGAGGGGCTCATCAAGAAGGCTCGGCTCGGTGGCCGCGGCACGCAACCGGGGGGACGCGGTCGATGAGGGGGATTCTGTGCGCCTGATCCTGTTGGGGCCGCCGGGGGCCGGTAAGGGCACCCAGGCCAAGCGGCTCGAGGAACGCTACCGTGTGGTGCAGATCGCCACCGGCGACATGCTGCGTGCCGAGGTGAAGTCCGGCTCCGCCATCGGGCGGGAAGCCAAGGCGATCATGGAGCGTGGCGAGCTGGTGCCGGACAGCATCCTGATCGGGATGCTGGCGGCGCGGGTCCAGGCGCCGGACGTGCAGAACGGCTTCATCCTGGACGGCTTCCCGCGCACCGTGCCGCAGGCGCAGGCGCTGGACGGCATGCTGGCCGAGAACGCCTTGCCGCTGGACCATGTGATCGAGTTGAAGGTGGATGACGCGGCGCTGGTCGAGCGCATCGCTGGCCGCTTCACCTGCGCGAAATGCGGCGAGGGCTATCACGACCGCTTCAAGGCGCCCAGGGTCGCCGGCGTCTGCGACGTCTGCGGCGGCACCGACTTCACCCGGCGGGCCGATGACCGGGCCGAGACGGTGGCGGCGCGGCTTGAGGCCTATCACCGGCAGACCGCGCCGCTGCTGCCGCACTATGCGGCACAGGGTAAGCTGCAGCAGGTGGACGGCATGGCCGAGATGGATGAGGTAACGGGGCAGATCGCCCGGATCCTCGCCCCGGCAGCGCCTGGCGCTTGACTCCCCTGCGGGGGGCGGTGTAGCACCCGCCCCCTGCGGTCCGGGGGTTACTCCGGCCGCTCTTTGCCGTTGCATGCCTGGTCCGCGCTCTACCGCCTTGGCGGAGCCCGTGCCTGGCTTGGTTGGTTGGCCTGCGGGCCGGATCTTTGGTTCTCGTGACGGCCCTCGGGCTGGCTCGGTTTTGTGGCGGCCCCTGGGGCCGATGAGGAGAGAGGCACCGTGGCGCGCATCGCCGGCGTGAACATCCCAACCAACAAGCGGGTGCTTATCTCGCTCCGCTACATCTATGGCATCGGTCCGCAGAACGCGAAGGTGATCTGCGAGCAGCTCGGCATCCCCGAGGATCGCCGCGTGAACCAGATGACGGACGATGAGATCCTGCGCGTGCGCGAGCTGATCGACCGGGAATACCGCGTCGAAGGCGACCTGCGTCGTGAAGAGGCGATGAACAAGAAGCGGCTGATGGACATGGCCTGCTACCGCGGCCTGCGTCACCGCAAGGGCCTGCCGGTTCGTGGCCAGCGCACGCACACCAATGCGCGCACCCGCAAGGGCAAGGCCGTGGCAATCGCCGGCAAGAAGAAGGTGACGAAGTAAGATGGCTCGCGAACCCCGCGCCGGCGCCGGTACCCGGCCCCGCAAGAAGGAACGGAAGAACATCTCTTCCGGCGTGGCGCATGTGCTCGCCTCCTTCAACAACACCGTCGTGACCATCACGGATGCGCAGGGCAACGCCATCGCCTGGTCGTCGGCCGGCAGCCAGGGCTTCAAGGGCAGCCGAAAGAGCACGCCCTACGCCGCCCAGGTCGCCGCCGAGGATGCCGGCAAGAAGGCGCGCGAGCACGGCATGGAGACGCTGGAGATCCAGGTCTCCGGTCCGGGTTCGGGCCGTGAATCGGCGCTGCGCGCGCTGCAGGCCGTCGGCTTCTACGTCACCGCCATCCGCGACGTGACGCCCATTCCGCACAATGGCTGCCGCCCCCGGAAGCGTCGCCGCGTCTGATTGGACGCGGCGGGCGCATCGGTGCAGGCAGGGGAATAGACCGTGATCGAGAAGAACTGGCGTTCGCTGATCGAGACCAAGAAGGACGTCGAGCTCGGCGCCGACCCGACGCGGCTCGCGACGCTGATCGCCGAGCCGCTGGAGCGTGGCTTCGGCATGACGCTGGGCAATGCGCTGCGTCGCATCCTGCTCTCCTCCCTCCAGGGCGCGGCGGTGACGGCCGTGCGGATCGATGGCGCGCTGCATGAATTCAGCAGCCTGCAGGGCGTGCGCGAGGACGTGACGGACATCGTCCTGAACGTGAAGCAGCTGGCCGTGCGCATGCAGGGCGACGGCCCGAAGCGCCTGCAGCTGACCGCGACCGGTCCGGGCGAGGTGACCGCCGGACAGATCCAGACCAGTGGCGACATCGAGATCGCCAATCCGGACCTGGTGATCTGTTCGCTGGATGATGGCGCCAAGCTGTCCATGGAACTGACGGTCGACACCGGCAAGGGCTATGTCCCGGCCAGCGAGAACCGGCCGGAGGATGCGCCGATCGGCCTCATCCCGATCGATGCCATCTACTCCCCGGTGCGCCGCGTGGCCTACCAGGTGCAGCCGACCCGCGTCGGACAGAAGACCGACTATGACAAGCTGGTGCTGACGGTCGAGACCGACGGCACGGTGACGCCGGAGGATGCGGTGGGCATCGCCGCGCGCATCCTGCAGGAGCAGCTGCAGCTCTTCATCAACTTCGAGGAGCCGCGCCAGCGTGTGGTGGAGGAGATCCGCGACGATCTGCCCTTCAACCGCAACCTGCTGCGCAAGGTCGATGAGCTGGAGCTCTCGGTCCGCTCGGCGAACTGCCTGAAGAACGACAACATCGTCTATATCGGCGACCTGGTTCAGAAGACCGAGCAGGAAATGCTCCGGACCCCAAATTTCGGCCGGAAGTCGCTGAACGAGATCAAGGAAGTCCTCGCCTCCATGGGCCTCGGCCTCGGCATCACCGTGCCGGGCTGGCCGCCGGAGAACATCGAGGATCTGGCGAAGAAACTCGAAGAGCCCTTCTGAGGCGCTCTTTGGCGGAGGGGCAGTCACCGCGCGGCTTCGGCCGAGGGTGAGACGGCTCTGCAACAGAAGGACGGGCCGCCCGGGGATGCCGGGCGGTGCGGGATCACTAAGGAACCAGGACCATGCGTCACGGCGTATCCGGCCGTAAGCTCGGCGTCACCAGCAGCCACCGCGTCGCCATGCTGCGCAGCATGGCGACCAGCCTGCTGAAGCACGAGCAGATCTCCACCACGCTGCCCAAGGCGAAGGAGCTGCGCCCCTATGTCGAGCGCATCATCACGCTGGGCAAGCGGGGCGACCTGCATGCGCGCCGCCAGGCCTATGCGCAGATCCGCGACCCGAAGGTGGTGGAGAAGCTGTTCTCCACCATCGCGGAGCGCTACAAGACCCGCGCCGGCGGCTACACCCGCGTGCTGAAGGCGGGCGTGCGCTACGGCGATGCCGCCGACATGGCGGTGATCGAGCTGGTGGAGCGCGACGTGGCCGCCAAGGGCCAGGACAGCGGCCCGCGGCCGGAGACGGTGCCGAGCGAGGCGGACGAGGCGTAACGCCCCATCCGCTCCAGGCCTGCGACACAGGGCGCCGCGAGGCGCCCTTTTTCTTGCCCGCGCCGGGTCCGCCCCCGCCGGCGGGGGCCGCCGGGTCGCGAGGGGCGCGCCGGGCAGGGCGCCCGGCGATCCCGGCTCAACGGCGCCGTGCGGCCCGCAATTCCAGCCGTGTCAGCCAGAAGCCGGCGATGATGATGATCGCGACGCCGATGAGCATGGAAGGCTCCGGTACCTCGTCGAAGACCAGCCAGCCGAACAGGATGGCCCAGAGGATCATCGCATACTGCCAGGGCACCACCACGGGCGCCGGCGCGATGGCCAGGGACCGAGTCACGGCCAGGTGCGCCGCCACCCCCACCACGCCCAGCAGCATCAGCAGCCCGGCATCCACCCAGCCCACCGGCACCCAGCCGAAGGGCGCCATCACCAGGCCCAGCAGCAGCGCCGCGCCCATCTGGTAGGTGGCGAGGACCGTCGCGGAGGTGCCGCGCAGCTCCCGCGTCGCCAGCAGGTAGCCCGCATACAGCAGCGTGCCGCCGATCGCGACGAGGGTCGGCAGCAAGCCGTGGTCCAGCCCGGCGCCGAGCGCCACCACCACGCCGACGAAGCCCAGCACCACGGCGGCGAAGCGTGCCCGTTCCAGGCGCTCGCCCAGCAGCAGGGCACTGCCGATCGCCACATAGATCGGGGTGGCCATCCAGAAGGCCATGGTATCCGCCAGCGGCATCAGGGAGACGGCCCAGTAGAAGGCCGTCACCTCCAGCGTGCCGCAGGCAATCCGCACCATCTGGAGGCCCGGCCGCTTCGGCCGCAGCAGCGGCACCGCGCCTTCGCGCGCGATCAGTGGCGCCAGCACCAGCAGGGCCGCGATGCTGCGCAGCACCAGAACCTGCGCCACCGCATAGGTGGCGACCAGCCATTTGCCCAGCACATCGTTCAGCGAGAAACCCAGCACCGCGACCGACATCAGCAGGATGCCGGCCAGGTTGCGGTTCTGCGCGGCGCTCACTCGGCGCGGATATTCGCGTCCCGCACCAGGGCGGCCATGGCGGCGCGGCCCTCGGCGACGAAACGGGCGAAATCCGCGGGGCGGGTGGCCAGCGGCACGCAGCCGATCTGCACCAGGCGCTGGCGGATCGCCGGCACTGCCACCGCCTCCACCAGCGCATCGGACAGCGCCTGCACCACGGCCGGCGGCGTGCTGGCGGGGCCGAACAGCCCGGCCCATTCATTGGATTCGAAGCCGGCGAAGCCGCTCTCGGCGATGGTCGGCACCTCCGGCCGGCTTTCCACCCGCTGCGCCGTGCCCACCGCCAGGAAGCGCGCGCGCCCGGCATCCACCACCGGCCCGGCCGAGACCAGCGTGGTGAAGACCGCGTCGATGGCGCCGGAAGCCAGGTCCTGCGCCGCCGCCGCGCCACCGCGATAGGGCACGTGGATCACCTCGATCCCCGCCCGTTTCGCGAAGGCCACCAGGCCGAGATGCCCGGCGGTGGCGTTGCCCTGGGTGCCGACGGTGATCGCCCCCGGCCGCGCCTTCGCGGCGGCGACGAACTGGGCCAGGCTGGTTGCGGCGAAATCCCGCTTCACCGCGATGGCGGAGGGGAAGGCCACCACCAGGCTGATGGGCGTGAAGGCGGTGGCGTAGTCGAAGGTCAGGCCGCGCAGCAGCGCCGGGTTCACGAGGTGGGAGGAGGCATCCCACAGGAAGCTGTGGCCATCCGTGGCCCGGGCGATCTCCGCCCCACCCAGGCTGCCGCTGGCGCCGGTGCGGTTCTCCACCACGAAGTTCTGGCCCAGCCGTTCCGCCATGCGCGGCGTGATCACGCGCGCCGCGCTGTCCGCCGCACCGCCGGCGGAGAAGGGGACGATCAGGCGGATGGAACGGCTGGGCCAGGCGGCCTGCGCCAGGGAGGCGGGCGCCGCCAGGGCGAACGGCGTGGCGGCCAGCAGGGTGCGGCGGGTGGTCGGCATCGCGGGGCGTCTCCGGCATTCGTTATGCCGGCAGATCGCCCCGCCGATGCCGGGCGTCAACCCACCTCGATCTTCGCGTCGCGTACCAGCTGGCCCATCTTCTCCCGCTGCTCGGCGACGTAGCGGGCGAATTCGGCGGGCGGGGAGCCCAGCGGCAGGGCGCCCAGCGTATCGAGCCGCGCCTTCACCGTGGCATCCGCCAGGGCGTGCTTCGCGGCCTCATACAGCCGCTGCGTCGCGGCGGGCGGCAGGCCGGCCGGGGCGTAGAGGCCGTTCCACTCGTTCAGCTCGTAGCCCGGGAAACCCTGCTCCGCCACCGTCGGCACATCCGGCAGGCTGGCGATGCGGCTGGCGGTGCTGACCGCCAGCGGCTTGATCCGCCCGTCGCGGGCCAGCTGGAGGGAGGAGGAGACGGTGCCGAAGACGAAGGTGATGGCGCCGCCGAGCAGGTCCTGCAGCGCCGGCGTGCCGCCGCGATAGGGCACGTGCTGGATATCCAGCCCCGCCCGGTTCAGGAACAGCGCCGCCGCCAGATGCGCCGCGGTGGCATTGCCCGAGGAGCCGTAGGAAAGCGTGCCCTGCCGCCCCTTCGCCCAGGTGACGAATTCGCCCAGCGTGTTGGCCGGCACATCCCGGTTCACCACCAGGATCTGCGGCAGCACCACCACCTGGCTGATCGGCGTGAAGGCGGTGGCATAGTCGAAGGACAGGCTGCGCAGCAGCGAAGGGTTCACCGTATGCGCCAGCGCGTCGATCATGATGGTGTGGCCATCCGGCGCGCTGCGCGCCAGCTCCGCCGCGGCGATCGAACCGCCGGCGCCGGCGCGGTTCTCCACCACCACCGGCTGGCCGAGGAAGGTGCCCATCGGCGTCGCCAGCAGGCGGGAGGTGGTGTCCACGCCGCCACCCGGCGGGTAGGGAGCCAGCAGCCGGATCGGGCGCGTCGGCTGCCAGGCGGCGCCCCCCTGGGCGGCGGCGGCGCGGGTGAGGAAGGGGCTGGCCAGCAGGCCGGCCGCAAGGCTGCGGCGGGTGAGGGTGGTCATCTGCGGTCCTCCGCTGTTGTTGGCCGCACCATGCCGCCCTCGGGCGGTTCCCGCCACCCCGGATCAGTCTAGACTGGTCATGATGAGCAAGCCCCCCGACCTGTTCGGCGGCGCGGAGGCCGCACCGCCTGCCACCCCGCCCGGCCCCCGTCCCCTGGCCGACCGTCTGCGGCCGCGCAGCCTCGCGGCGGTGGTGGGGCAGGACCATCTGGTGGGGGAGGGCGGCAGCGTCACCGGCATGCTGGCCCGCGGCAGCCTGTCCTCCATCATCCTCTGGGGCCCGCCCGGCGTCGGCAAGACCACCATCGCGCGGCTGCTGGCGGAAGCGGCCGGGCTGTCCTTCGTGGCGCTGTCGGCGGTGTTTTCCGGCGTCGCCGACCTCAAGCGGGCCTTCGACGAGGCCCGCGCCCGGCGGTCCAACGGCCGTGGCACGCTGCTGTTCGTGGACGAGATCCACCGCTTCAACCGCGCCCAGCAGGACGGTTTCCTGCCGGTGGTGGAGGATGGCACCGTCACGTTGGTCGGCGCGACGACGGAAAACCCCTCCTTCGCCCTGAACGGCGCGCTGCTGTCGCGCTGCCAGGTGCTGGTGCTGAAGCGGCTGGACGAGGCGGCGCTGGACCGCCTGATGCAGCGCGCCGAGGCCGAGGAAGCCCGCCCCCTGCCGCTGACGCCGGAAGCCCGCGCCGCGCTGGCCGCCATGGCCGATGGCGATGGCCGCTATCTGCTGAACATGGTGGAGCAGTTGCAGGCCCTGCCGCCGGGCGGCGCGGCGCTGGATGCCACCGGCCTGGCCGCCCTGCTGGCGAAGCGCGCGGCGCTCTACGACAAGGACCGGGAGGAGCATTTCAACCTGATCTCCGCGCTGCACAAATCGCTGCGCGGCTCGGATCCCGATGCGGCACTCTACTGGTTCGCGCGGATGCTGACCGGCGGCGAGGACCCCCGCTACATCGCCCGCCGCCTGCTGCGTTTCGCCAGCGAGGATGTCGGCATGGCCGATCCGCGCGCCCTGCAGATCGCGCTTGCGGGGTGGGAGGCCTATGAGCGGCTGGGCTCGCCGGAGGGCGAATTGGCGCTGGCGCAGGTGGTGGTGCATCTGGGCACCGCCCCGAAATCCAACGCGCTCTATGCCGGCTTCGGCGCGGCGATGCGGGCGGCGAAGGCGACCGGCAGCCTGATGCCGCCGCCCAGCATCCTGAACGCGCCGACGAAGCTGATGAAGGAACTTGGCTACGGCGAGGGCTACGAATACGACCACGACGCGGAGGAAGGATTTTCCGGGGCGGATTACTGGCCACCGGGGATGCCGCGGCAGCGCTTCTACAGCCCGACCGAGCGCGGCGCGGAAGCCGCGGTCGCGGCGCGGCTGGCGGAATGGGACCGGCTGCGGAAGCGGAAGCAGCGGTGAGCCGCGGAGTCCCTCGGGTGCAGGGGGCCTCGCCCCGCCAGGCGGGCCGCGAGCCGGTGGGGCGCCCGTGAGGAACCTCCTCCTCGTCGCGGCGGGCGGCGCGCTCGGCTCCGTGCTGCGCTATGCCCTCTCGCTTCTCGCCGTCGCGCAGTTCGGCATGGGCTTCCCCTGGGGCACGCTGGCGGTGAACGTGCTTGGCAGCGCCGCCATCGGCGCCGCCGCGGCGCTTGGTGTGCAGGGGGAGGCGCGGCTGCTGCTGGTCACCGGCCTGCTGGGCGGCTTCACCACCTTCTCCGCCTTCAGCCTGGAAACCGGGATGCTGTTCGAGCGCCATCCCGGCCTGGCCCTGGCCTATCTGGCGGCGACGCTGACGCTGGGCCTCGGCGGCTACGCGCTGGCCTGGCACCTGTTGCGCCGGTAGCTCGGACCCGATCCCGTGAATGGGACCCTGCGCCCGCCGAAGGCAGGCGAGCGGCCGCGGCGCCAAGGGGTGCGCAGCCAAGCCGGTGGAGGCCGGCATCGGCGATCGAGTCGATGATCGGTCACGATCACCAGGATCTGGTTCACACCTCGTCCCCCGCGCAGGCGGCGTAGCGCGCGCGGTGCAGGGAGGGGCTGCCGAACAGGTTCGCCAGCACCAGCGCCTTCCGCAGATACAGCCCCACATCGTATTCGTCGGTGTAGCCGATGGCGCCGTGCATCTGCACCGCTTCCCGCGTCACCAGCAGCGCCGCCTGCGCCGCCCGGTGCTTGGCGCGGGAGGTGGCGGCGGTGCGCGGCGCGGCCGCCGCGCCGGCATCCAGCGACGCCGCCGCGGCCTCCACGCTGGCGCGCGTCAGGGCGATCTGGATCTTCAGATCCACCGCGCGGTGCTGCAGCGCCTGGAAGCTGCCGATGGCTTTGCCGAATTGGCGGCGCGTGCGCAGGTAGTCCAGCGTCATGGCGAAGGCGCCTTCCGCCACGCCCAGCAGCATCGCCGCCGTGGCCAGCGCCGCCTCGTCCAGGGCGGCTTCCAGCAGCCCCGCCGGCAGCGAGCCGAGACGGGCGCCCGGCGCCGCGCGGAGCGTGCCGAAATGCCCGCCATCCTGCGTCTCGGCGGTCTCCGGCTCGCCCTCGGCCGCGAACAGCGCCAGCCCGTCCGCCTCCCGCAGCGGCAGCAGGAAGCCGGTGGCGCCGGCGGCCATCGGCAGGAACAGCCGCGCCGCGCCGGGCGTGCCGGGCGCGGCCAGCGTATCCGGCGCCTCCTGCCACGCCGTCAGCGGCAGGGTCTCGCCCGCCAGCAGCGGGGCCAGCGCGGTCTCGGCGCCGCAGGCGGCCAGCAGCGTGGCGGAGAGCACGCCCTGCACCAGCGGCTCCGGCACCAGGCCGCGGCCCATCTCCTCCGCCAGCGCCACATATTCCGCCAGGCCAAGGCCGGCCCCGCCGGCCTCCTCCGGCAGGCGCAGGCCGATCCAGCCCATCTCGCCCATCTGCCGCCAGGTGGCAGGGTCGAAGCCCGGCCGGGTGAAGCGCAGGGCGCGGATGCGGGCGAGGTCGCCGCGCGGCGCCACCGCGCCGGCGCTGTCGCGGATCATGGCGATGGCGTTCATGCGACGACCCCCGCCTCCGCCAGCCGCGCCAGCTCTGCCGCATCGGTGCCGAGCCATTCGGACAGCACCTCCGCCGTATGGGCGGCCAGGGCCGGCGGCGGCCGCTCGTAGCGCACCGGCGTTTCCGAGAAGCGCACGGGATTGGCGATGGTGGGCGTGCCGTCCGGCAATTCCGTGAACAGCCCGCGATGGTGGATCTGCGGGTCCTCCGCCACCGCGCCGAAATCATTGATCGGGCCGGAGGAGACGCCGACGGCGTTCAGCGCATCCATCCACGCCCGCGCCCCGCGTTGCAGGAAGGCCGCCTGCAGCAGCGGCAGCAGCACGTCCCGGTTGGCCATGCGCTGCGGGTTGGTGGCGAAGCGCGGATCGGGCGCGATCCCGAGCACCTGGCAAAGCTGGGCAAATTGCCGGTCATTGCCTACCGCCACCATCAGCGGCCGGTCGGCGGTGGAAAACGCCTGCCAGGGTGTGTTGATCTGCGACGCCGTGCCGGCCCGCACCGGCATCCGACCGGAGACCAGATGGTTCATGGCGATATGCGCATGCGCCGCCACCTGCGCGTCCAGCAGCGCCAGGTCGATATGCTGGCCGCGGCCGCTGACGGTGTCCCGGTGGTGCAGCGCCGCCAGGATGGCGATGGTGGCGTACAGCCCGGCATTGATGTCGGAGACGCTGTAGCCCACCACGGCCGGCCCGGCGCCGGCCTCGCCTTCCGCCACGCCGGTCACGCTCATCAGCCCGGACATCGCCTGGAAGATCGGGTCGTAGCCCGGCAGCGCCGCATAGGGGCCGGACTGGCCGAAGCCGGTGATGGAGCAATAGACCAGCCGCGGGTTCACCTCGGCCAGGCTGGCGAAATCCAGCCCGTATTTGCGCAGGCCCCCGGTCTTGAAGTTCTCGATGAAGACATCCGCCTGCGCCGCCATGGCGCGCAGCAGCGCGGCGCCTTCGGGCTTCGCGATGTCCAGCGCGATGGAGCGCTTGTTGCGGTTCATCGCCAGGAAGGAGGAGGTCTCGCCCACCGGCGCGCCATCCTCGCCCGCTTTGCGGAAGCCCATGCGGCGCACATCGTCGCCACTGCCGGGCTGTTCGATCTTCACCACCTCGGCGCCGAAATCGCCAAGCATCTGCGCGCAGAAGGGGCCGGCGAAGACGCGCGTCATGTCCAGCACGCGGATTTTCGGTAGCGCACTCATACCGGCCGCACGAAGGTTTCACCTTCGTGCCCCTCAGGCGCCGGGCGCCGCGCATCCGCGCGGCTTGGCTTCGCGGCACTTGCCGCGGCGCCCATGTGGCCGCTCGGCCCCCCGGGCCGCAGGTCGGGACTTCGTGCGTCGGGTATCATGCGGGAAGGTCCAGAAGGGCGCGGGAGAGCACGTTGCGGAGGATCTCGGAAGAACCGCCGAAGATGGTGGCGGGCCGGGCCAGCAGGAACTGTCCGGCGGGGTGCAGCGCCGGCCCCGGCATCGGGTGCAGCAGCCCGGCCTGTTCGCCGGCCAGTTCCAGCATGGCCTCGCTGATGCGCTGGAACAGCTCGCTGGCGACGATCTTCAGGATGGAGGCATCCGGCCCCAGTGGCTCGCCGCGCTTCAGCGCCGCCACATGGCTTTCGTACAGCGCCTTCAGGTCGGCCAGGTCCAGCCGGAAGCGGGTGATTTGGTCGGCCAGCACCGGGTCCTCCGCCCGCCCCATCGCCACCGCCAGGCGCTGCATCGCGGCCAGGGCGTTGGCGGACAGGCGGGGGGAGCCGATGGCGATGCGCTCGAAGCCGAGCAGCGCCTTGGCGTAGGTCCAGCCCTTGTTGACCTCCCCCACCAGCATGGCTTTCGGCACGCGGACATCGTCGAAGAAGACCTCGCAGAACTCGTCATGCAGGTCGAGGTTCAGGATCGGCCGCACGCTGATGCCCGGGCTGTCCATCGGCAGCAGCAGGAAGGAGATCCCCTCCTGCTTCTTCGCCGCCTTGTCGGTGCGGGCCAGGACGAAGATCCAGTTGGCGTCGTTGGCGAAGGTGATCCAGGTCTTCTGCCCGTTCAGCACGAAATGGTCGCCGTGGTCCGCCGCCTCCAGCCGCAGCGCCGCCAGGTCCGACCCGGCATCGGGCTCGGAATAGCCCTGCGCCCAGATGTCCTCGCCCGAGAGGATGCGTGGCAGGAAGCGCGCCTGCTGTTCGGGGGAGCCATGCTTGATGAGCAGCGGTCCCAGCATCAGCACGCCCATGTCGCTGATGCGCGGCGCGCCGTGGCGCTCCAGCTCCTCGATCAGGATCAGCTGCTTCGCCGCGCCCAGCCCCAGGCCGCCATGCTCGCGTGGCCAGGCCGGGGCCAGCCAGCCCTGGGCGGACAGCTTCAGGTACCAGGGGCGGTTGTCCCGCCAATGCAGGCGGCGCTGCGGGAAGCGCAGATCCTCGGGGCAGTTCGCCTCGATCCAGGCGCGGACATGGGCGCGGAAGGCGGCCTCGTCCAGCGCGTCCAGCTGCGCCGCGCCCATCTGCCCCGTCTCGGGCACCTCGGTCATGCGCGTTCCCCCGTCTTAGGCCAGTTGTCTGACCTTTATTCTGCACCTCGCGCCCTGTCCATCCCGTGCTAAGGCGCGCGCATGACCGTGCAGTTGAAGACAGTCGCCGCCGATGAGGGCGACACCCGGCTCGACCGATGGCTGAAGCGCCATGTTCCCGCGCTGACCCAGGGGGCGGTGCAGAAGATGCTCCGCACCGGGCAGATCCGCGTCGATGGCAAGCGGGCGGAGGCCAATACGAGGCTGCTGCCCGGCCAGGAGATCCGCATCCCCCCGGTGGTGGAAAACCCCAACGCCGCCCTGCCGCGCACGCCGAAGCCGGTGGATGAGCGGGACGCCAAGGCGCTCGCCGCCCTGGTGATCCACAAGGATTCGGATGTGCTGGTGCTGGACAAGCCGCATGGCATGCCGGTGCAGGGCGGGCCGAACATCACCAGGCACCTGGACGGCATGCTGGACGCGCTGCGCTTCGAGGCGGAGGACCGCCCCCGCCTGGTGCACCGGCTGGACCGCGACACCTCCGGCGTGCTGGTGCTGGCGCGCACCGTGGGCGCGGCGTCCAAGCTCGCCGCGGCGTTCCGGGGCCGGGACGTGGAGAAGACCTACTGGGCCGTGGTCCTGGGCGAGCCGACGCCGCCGGCCGGGCGCATCGACATGGCGCTGGTGCGCCAGGGCGGGCCGCGCGGCGAACGCACGGCACCGGCGGAGCCGGGCGATGACGGCGCCTTCGCCATCACCGATTTCCGCACGCTGGACGTGGTGCGCCGCAAGGTGGCCTGGCTGGAGATGAAGCCGCAGACCGGCCGCACCCACCAGCTGCGCGTCCATGCGGCGGAAGCCCTGGGCTGCCCGATCCTGGGCGACGGCAAGTATGGTGGCCAGGCGGCGCATCTCGAGGGCCTGTCCGGCAGCCTGCACCTGCACGCCCGCGCCCTGCGCCTGCCGCACCCGGCCGGTGGCTGGCTGGAGGTGGCGGCCCCGCTGCCGCCGCACATGAAGGAAACCTTCGCCTTCTTCGGCTTCGAGGCGCCGCGACCGCCGAAGGCGCGCCGGGTGAGTTGAACGGTCGCGGCTGATCCGCCCCGGCCGCCGGTGCTAAGCAGGCCAGCATGACAGACCCGCAACCCCGCCGTCGCCGCCGCTGGCCCTGGATCCTGCTCGCCTTGGTGGTGGGCCTGCCTGCCATGGCGCTGAGCGCCGCCCTGCTGCTGCTGGATGCGGAGGCCCTGCGTCCCCGGCTGGTCGCCGCGGTGGAACGCACCACCGGCCGCGCCTTCACGGTGGGGGAGATGCGCCTGGCGCTCTCCCTGGTGCCGACGGTGGAGCTGCGCCAGGTGGCCCTGGCCAACCCGCCGGGCGCCAGCCGCCCGAACATGCTGGTGGCCGAGCGGGTTGCCGTGCAGGCGGAACTGCTGCCGCTGCTGCGCCGCGAATTGCGCATCGCCCGCATTGCCGTGGAACAGGCCGATCTGCTGCTGGAACAGGATGCCGCGGGCCGAGGCAATTGGCAGTTCGCCCGCCCGCCCGCCCGCCCCGGTACCGGCCCCGCCACCCCGGAAGCGGCGCGGGAGAGGCTGGCACTGGACATCGCCGCGCTGACCCTGGCCGACAGCCGCATCGGCTGGCGCCCGCCGGAAGGCCCGGTGGAAACCATGGCGGTGCGGTCCCTGACCGCCGCCGCGCCGCTCGGCCGCGCCATGACCGCGCAGGGGGAGGTGGTGCTGCGCGGCCAGCCGCTGCGGCTGGAGGCGGAGACCGGGCCGCTTTCCGCCATCAATGGCGATGCCGCCTGGCCGGTGCGGGCCAGCCTCGCGCTGGCCGGGGCGCAGGCCACGCTGCAGGGCCAGGTGGAAGGTGCCGCCTGGAACGGCAGGCTGCGGGCGGAAGTGCCGGCGCTGGCCGATCTGGCGCCGCTGCTGCCGGGCATCACCCTGCCGCCGCTGCGCGGCCTGGTCGCCTCCGCCAGCCTGGCGGGGCAGGGCGGGGCGCTGACCGCGCTCGGTGACCTGCGGCTGGTGCTGGGCGAGAGCCCGCTGCCCGGCCGCCCCGGCCTGGTGCTGCGCAGCGCCGAGCTGACGGCGCCGGAGCGCGCCGCACCCGTCACCCTGGCGGCGGCGCTGGTGGTGGAGGGCGAGCCCCTGCGCGTCTCCGGCACCGCCGGCACGCCGGCGCTGCTGCTGGCCGGCGGCGGCGGGCCCTTGCCGCTCGACCTGCGGCTGGAAGGGCAGGGGGCGTCCGGCACGCTGCGCGGTGAGATCGCCCAGCCCCTGGCGCTGCGCGGCATCACGCTGGCGGTGACGGCGCAGGCCGAGGAGGCCGGCCGCTTCGGCCTGCCGCGCGGCGCGGCCCGCATCGCCGGGCAGGTGGCGGCACCCGGGCCGGGAATTGCCGGCGGCGTCCGCGTGACCGGCCTGACCGCCAGCCTGCCGGCCGCCGAGGCGCGGGGCGAGCTGGCCTATGCCCCCGGCCCGGTGCCGCGCGTGACCGGCACGCTGGCCTTCTCGCGGCTCGATCTCGACGCCTTGCGCGCTGCCCTGCCGGCGCCGGCCGCCGGCCCCGCTGCCCCAGCCCCCGCTCCCCCGGCCGCACCTGGCCCGGTGCCGGCGGCGGATCGCCGGGTGATCCCGGCGACGCCGCTGCCGCTGGCGGCCCTGCGCGGCTTCGGCGCTGATCTGCGCCTGTCCGCCCCCAGCGTTACCGCCGGCGGCCAGGCCTGGCGGCAGGTGGCGGCGCATCTGGTGGTGTCGGAAGGCAGCGCGCGGCTCGCCCCGCTCACGGCCCAGACGCCCGCCGGGCCGCTGACGCTGGACCTCTCGGCCGATGCCGGGCAGGCGACGCCGCGCCTGCGGGTGCAGGCACGCTCCCCCGGCCTCGACCTGGCGGCGCTGTTCCGTGCCTTCGGCCGGACGCCGCTGCTGACCGGCCGGGCGCAGCTCGACGCCGACCTCGCCGGCCAGGGCGACGATCTGCGCGCCGCGGCGGCCACCGCCGCCGGCCATCTCGGCCTGGCGCTGGTGGATGGCGCGGTGCCGCGCGCCGCGCTGCGTGCCGTGCCGCCGGACGTCCTCGGCCTGCTGCAGCTCGGCGGCGGCGGCGACATCCCGCTGCGCTGCCTGGCGCTGCGCGCCCCGGCGGAGGGCGGCGTGCTGCGGCTGGCGACGCTGTATGCCGAGGGCGGGCTCGGCCGGCTTGGCGGCACCGGCGCCATCGACCTGCGGGACGAGACCCTGGCGCTGCGGCTGCAGACGGACCTGCGTGCCGGCAGCGTGGCGCTGCGCGCGCCGGTGACGGTGGCCGGGCCCTGGACCGCGCCGCGCATCGGCGTGGCACCCACCGCCGCGGCGGCCGCCGGGCTTGGCGCCTTCCTGTCGCAGCAGCAGACGCCGGACCGCTCGCTGCAGGCGCTGGCCGAGATCCTCGGCGGCGGTGGCCAGCGCGGCGGTGCGGCAACCTCGCTCGGCGAATGCGGCCCGGCGCTGGCGGCGGCGCGCGG